>JBKPGE010000027.1:0-8935 GCA_046729215.1 Actinomycetota bacterium
GATGGGCATCAGCCAGTCGCCCGAGGGCCGCCGCCTCTTCCCGCGCATGAGCGTGCTCGAGAACCTCGAGATGGGCGCCTTCCAGCGCTCGGACCGGGGCGCGATCAAGGAGTCGCTCGAGCGCGTGTTCTCGCTCTTTCCGCGGCTCGCCGAGCGGAAGAACCAGCGCGCAGGGACGCTGTCGGGGGGCGAGCAGCAGATGTGCGCGATCGGGCGCGCGCTCATGGCGCAGCCCAAGCTCCTGTTGCTGGACGAGCCGTCGATGGGGCTGGCGCCGATCTTCGTGGAGAAGATCTTCGAGATCGTTCAGGAGATCAACGAGCAGGGCACGCCGATCTTGCTCGTCGAGCAGAACGCGCTGATGGCGCTCGACACGGCCGACCGGGGCTACGTGATGGAGACCGGCCGGATCGCGCTGGCGGATGACGCCAAGAAGCTCCGAGAGAACGAGCAGGTTCGCGAGACCTACCTGGGCATCAGCGAGTAGAGGCTCAAACAACGCGGATCGGGAAGTACGGCGGCGCGACGATGTAGGCGACGCGCGGCTCGCCGCCGGCGCGGGCCTCCGCCATCGCCAGCGCGGTGGAGAGGTTGCGCGTGGGGACGAAGCCGAACTGCCGCGCCGCGAGGGCGTCGCGGCAACCGGCGACGAAGATCGCGCCCGCTCGTTCGATGACGGGGAGGCAGGCCGCCCAGTCGGAGAACGGCAGGAGTGGGTGGCACGAACGTCCCTCCCGGTACGCCCGGAGCGCGCGTGGATCGGCGGCGGCGGTGACCTCGGCATCGGCCCATGCGGCCGGTTCGTGCGCGGCGCGTGTGCCCAGCATCCGCAACGCATTGAAGAACGTCCGGTACGGCGACTGGGCCGGATGTGGAAATCGGCGGTCGAACGGAGAGAGCAGGATCACCGTCCCTCCCTCGGCAAGCGGAAACCCGTCCCGCCACAGCCGGAGTGCAAGACCGAGCACCAGGTAGGCGCAGAGCACCGGGTTGGGCCGCTCGCGCGGCAGGTATGGCGTCGTAGCCGGCACGCCGACGACGAGCACGTCGACCGGACCGTCGAGCTCCGTCGACCGCGTGTCGAGGCCGCGAAGGAGCGCCTCGACATGCGCCACCGCAGGCGGCCCCCCGAAGGCCGCCGTCGCGGTCAGCTCGCGAGGAATCGAGCTGAGGAGACGGCTCCGAAGCGCACCGGGAGCAACGCGAAACAGCACCCGGACCGGCGAGGCGGCGATGCGTTCGAACGACCGCTCGTCATGCGGGTAGCCGTGAAAGGCCCCCGTCACCGTCGGAGGGTTGAGGGTCAGTGCAACCGCGATCACGGGCACACGCCGCGCGAGCTCGCGGTCGAGGGCCAGCGCCAGGCGCCAGCCGGTCGACGCGGTGGTCTCGAGCAGTGAGGGCGCGCCCGCAGCCCGGATCGTTTCCGGTCCAGAGGCGGCGAGAAGCGCCGACGGACCGCCGTGGAGCATCGTCTCCGCGGCGGAGAGGACGACGACGGCGTCGGCCTCGACGAGGGCCGGGCTGACGCGAAGGGGAATCTCGCCCTCGAGTCCCAGCGCGACGAGATCCGGCCGCTCCGCATCGTGGATTTCCACACGTCCCGAGAAGCGCCGCGCCAGCTCAGGCAGGACGAGATGCTCGAGTTCCTCATGCCCGGCACGCCGAGCGAGACCTCCCGCGACGAGGATGGTCTGCCGCTCCAACGCAACGCCGGCGCGCTCGATCTCCGCGACGACGGCAGCGAGCGCCTCCTGCCGAGGGTCTCGCAGGGCGCTCGGGACGGGCAGCGCCATGGGCTCGACGACGATCGTCACGCGTGCTCCCGCCGGCAGGAGCTGCTCCAGCGATGGTCCGGAGAGTGGGAAGCGAAGCGCCTCCTGAACGGCGGCTCCGACGTCGTTCAGCGCCTGGGCGGGCGGCGGGGCCCGAAGCACGTCCGCGTCGTCCGGCAACTCCACGATCTGCAGCCGAGAGCCGACGAGAAGCGGAACCTTCACCCGGTCTAAGGAATCGAGCGGTACAGGCGGAGAAACGTGCGGCGGAAGCCTCGCTTGGGCCAGAAACGCGACGAGAGCAGGTTCGTCTCGCGCCAGTCGGTGACCATCGTGTCGTAGCCGCGCTCGTGGGCCCACGCGAAGGAGGCGTCAGTCAGGGCGAGCCCGGCGCCTGAGCCACGGACGTCGGGCCGAGTCGCCGCCCAGCTCAGGAGGACCGCACGCTCGGGCCGGGCGATCCCGGCATGAGTGCTCGAGAGCTCGGCGGAAGCGAGCTGGAACGCGCCCACGATTCGGCCGTCCTGCTCGGCGACGAGGTCGCCGATCTCCGGGTTGCCGAGATCCTCGAGGATCTCGGCATGGATCTCTTCGGGGCTCTCGCGCGGCAAGCCGATGCCGAAGACGGGCGCTTGCGCCTGATGCTCGACCAGGAGCGGCGACAGCTCCACGAGCACGTCGATGTCCTGTTCCTCGGCGGTGCGCACACCTGGAGGCCAGGGAACGTCACGCACCTCCGAGATCCCGTGCGCATGCTGAATGCCGAAGCTCAGCCGGTGCCAGGCGTCGAGCAGCGGAGCATCGGAGGCCGGCGCTATGACGTAGTGGCGTGTCCGCCCTTCCTCGAACCAGCGTGTCGAAGCAGCCGCGTACAAGTCACGAATGTCCTCGGCCTCTTCGACCGCGTGACCGGCCGGGTCGACCCAGATGTTCGCGCCCCACCGGTTGTCGTCTTTCCGGATTCCCAGGAGATACCCGGTCACTCGGTCGTCCCGCGTGGCAACGGCGCCCGACACGTTGTCGGCGCGCCAGAGCGCGTCGACTTCGGCATGGAATTCGTAGTCGGCGCCGAGCAGCGGCTCCGCCTCGCGATGGCGGCGATGGCGCTCGGCCAGGAGCGCGCCGGCGCCCTCCAAATGCTCTTCGGCGAAGGGCTGGATTTCGAGTCCCGACATCGCCGCAGGACGATACCGTTGGCTCCTTGAGCCCAAAGACTTTGACCGGAGAAGAGCTTCAGCTCGACGACGCGCCGGCGCGCGACTCCGAGCTCTTCCTCGTCGACGGCAACAACCTGGCGTATCGGGCCTACTTCGCACTGCCGGAGGAGCTGGCGACGAGCGAGGGCATGCCGACGAACGCCTTGCTCGGCTTCACGAACATGCTCTTCAAGCTGCTCACGGACTACAGGCCGAAAGGGGTCGCCGTCGCGTGGGACACGAGGCCGGTGGAGCGTATGGAGCTCGACGACGCTTACAAGGCCGAGCGACGGCCGATGGCCGACCTCCTCGCCGAGCAGTTTCCGCACTTCCGCCCGATCGTCGAGGCGTTCGGCTACCGCAACCTCGAGTTCAAGGGGTGGGAAGCCGACGACGTCATCGCGACGCTTGCGACACGCGCAGATGAGGCCGGCATCAAGACGACGGTCGTCTCCACCGATCGCGACGCGTTCCAGCTCGTCTCCGACAACGTCGTGCTGATGATGACGCCGCGTGGCGTCGCAGACGTCAACGTCTACACGCCCGAGCGCGTCGAGGCGCGGCTCGGTATCAGCCCCGAGCAGATCCCGGACTTCATCGGCCTGAAGGGGGACACGTCGGACAACATCCCCGGCGTCCCGGGAATCGGCGACAAGACCGCGTCGCAGCTGATCCAGCAGTACGGCTCGCTGGAGGGTGTCCTCGACCACCTCGAGGAGCTCACACCGGCGCGGAGGAAGAACCTCACCGAGCATGCCGATCAGGCGCGGGTGTCGAAGGAGCTGGCGACGATGCGTCGCGACCTCGATCTCGACTGCGATCCGCCCGACCTCGTCCTCTCGCCGCCGGACCGCTCGCGGCTGAAGGAAATGTTCCGGCAGTTCGAGTTCCGCAACCTGCTGAACCGTGTCGACGAGCTCGATGCGACGGTTCCGGCTGCGGCGCTCGCCGTCGAGGGCGTTACGGTCCCCTGGCGCGAAGGCTTGCCCGTGCTCGACGGCCGGGTCGGTCTCGCTGCCGAGGACGGACGCGTGGCGATCGCGACGCCCGAGGAGGTGGTGGTTGCAGAGCGGCCGGCGCGGCTCGAGGGCGAGATCGTCGCCCACGACGCCAAGGCCCAGCGGGTCGAGGCGACAGACGACACGCTCATCGCGGCCTATCTGATCGAGCCGGGGCGCGCGACGTACGAGCTCGACGATCTCGCGGCCGAGTACGGGATCGAGCTCGTTCCGGAGCCCGCCGCCGACGAGGACACCGCAGCACTCGTGCGCCATGCCGCGGCCACGCTGGAGCTCGTCGATCCGATGCTGGCGCGACTTCGAGAACGGGAGGTCGACCACCTCTACCGCGACGTGGAGCTGCCGCTGACCGCCGTCCTGGCGGCGATGGAGGAGACCGGCGTCAAGATCGACACGTACCGAATGGGCGAGATCACGGCGCGGCTCGCCGAGCGGGTCGAGGAGCTCGCCGAGAACGCCTACGAGCTCGCGGGCGAGGAATTCATGCTCGGCTCGACGCAGCAGGTCGGGCGGATCATCTTCGAGAAGCTCGGCCTGACCGCTGGACGCAAGGGCAAGACGGGTTACTCGACCGACACGCGCGTCCTGCGCTCGATTCGCCACGAGCACGAGATCGTCGGCGTGATCGAGGAGTGGCGCGAGTACTCCAAGCTGCTCAACACCTATCTCGGTCCCCTTCCGACGCTGATCGGCGAGGACGGCCGTCTGCACACGACTTTCAACCAGGCTGTCGCCTCCACCGGTCGGCTCTCGACGACGAACCCCAACCTGCAGGCGATCCCGATCCGGACGGAGCTCGGCCGCGAGATCCGCTCGGCCTTCGTCGCGGAGCCCGGCTACAAGCTGCTCTCCGCGGACTACTCCCAGATCGAGCTGCGGATCCTGGCGCACGTCTCCGGCGAGCCCAAGCTGCGAGAGGCGTTCGCACGCGGAGAGGACATCCACACGGCGACCGCGGCCGAGGTGCTCGGCAAGGACCCGGCAACCCTGACGACCGCGGACCGCTCGACGGCGAAGATGATCAATTTCGGGATCGTCTACGGGATCTCGTCGTTCGGTCTCTCGGAGAACCTCGAGATCTCGCGGGAGGATGCGCAGGCGCTGATCGATGCTTACCTGGCGCGCTTCCCGCACGTGCAGGACTTCATCCAGAGGACGATCGAAGCGGCGCAGGAGGACGGGTACTCGACGAGCCTGCTCGGGCGCCGCCGGCCTGTGCCGGAGCTGCGCGCGACGAACCGGCAGACGCGCTCGTTCGGTGAGCGGCTCGCGGTCAACTTCGTCATGCAGGGCTCGAACGCGGACATCATCAAGAAGGCGATGGTGTCGATCCATCGCCGGCTGCGAGCCGAGGGGAGAGGCGCGCGCCTCGTCCTCCAGGTGCACGACGAGCTCCTGCTGGAGGTGCCTGATGCGGAGGTCTCTGCGATGAAGGACCTCGTTCGCGAAGAGATGTGCGGCGCCTACGACCTCGACCCGCCGCTGGCAGTCGAGGTCGGCGTCGGCGACGACTGGAACGAAGCCAAGAGTTGACCGCGAACCTGGCCGGACTGGCTCGAAGGGCCGTTGTTCCGATGCCTGGCACCGGGACCTGGCCCGGCGAGCCGTGGCTTGTGGACAACGGGCACGATCCAGCACCGACGGAACATGCCGAGGCTGCGCCGGTTCCAGCTTCGTAGCGTCCCGCCGGGCCGTGTCCTCGTGCCTGGCACCGGGACCTGGCCCTGTGCGGCGGTCCGCCGACAAGGAGCCACGTCGTGAACGTCCGTCTTTCAGACGGCTACCAGCTCTTCGTGGAGGATCTCGGCGGCGACGGGCTGCCGCTCATCGTCCTCCACGGTGGGCCCGGGCTCGACCACACCCACCTGCGGCCCTGGCTGGACCCGCTCGCCCACAGCTTCCGCGTCATCTACCTCGACGAGCGCGGCCAGGGGCGCAGCGAGCGTGTCGACCCGACCACACTGAGCCTCGAGGTCTTCGCGCGCGACGTGGATCTCATCGCCGAGGCCCTCGAGCTCGACCGGTTCGCGCTCCTCGGCCACTCCTTCGGCGCGATCATCACGACGAAGCACGCGATCGAGCTCGGCACCGCCGAAGGCTACGTGATCTCCGGCGGCGGCGACTCCAGCGAACGGCTCGAGAGCGACGTGGACGCCTCGCTCGAGGCCATGGGCGAACGCGGGAAGCCGATCGCCGAATCGTGGGAGTGGGAGAAGACGGTGGAGACGCCGGAGGACTGCGCCGAGCTCATGCGGGTGCAGGCGCCTTTCCACTTCGCCGGCGAGCCGCCGCCGGACTTCGCGGCGGACACCGTTTACGTCCCGGACGTCCTCCGCTACTTCTCGAATGCCGGCTACGGCAACTTCGACTATGTCCCCGACCTGGCCCGCGTCACGAAACCGACGCTCGTCGTGGTCGGCGAACACGACCGGGTGACGACACCTCGCGCGGCGCGCGTTCTTCACGACGGGATCCCACACAGCGAGCTGGCCGTTCTGGACGGGGCCGGCCACATGAGCATGATCGAGGCCCGGACCGCCTACATCGCCGTCGTGGAGCGGTTCCTGGGACGCGTGGGATAGCGCAAAAACCCGCAGATATACTGCGCCGCTCGTGATGAGCGAAACAGATATGCGCCAGCAAGTGGACGACCCCGAAGTCTGGACAACAGGCCCTGAGGGGGAGCTGATCCCGGACTACGAGTCCACCTTCCCGACGATCAACGAGGGCGAGGTCGTGCACGGGACCGTGGTTCGAGTCGACAAGGACGAGGTGCTCGTCGACATCGGCTACAAGTCAGAGGGCGTGATCCCAGTCTCGGAGCTCTCGATCCGGCGCTCCGTCAACCCCGAGGACGAGGTGGGGATCGGCGAGGAGATCGACGCGCTCGTGCTGACGAAGGAGGATGCCGAGGGCCGGCTGATCCTCTCCAAGAAACGCGCCCGCTTCGAGCTCGCATGGAAGACGATCGAGCAAAAGGCGGAGACGGGCGAGGCAATTGAGGGCCGGGTGATCGAGGTCGTCAAGGGCGGGCTCATCCTCGACCTCGGCGTGCGCGGCTTCCTTCCGGCCTCTCTGGTCGACATTCGCCGCGTCCAGGACCTTGACGAGTTTCTCGGGCAGACGCTGCGCTGCAAGGTGATCGAGCTCAACCGCTCGCGCAACAATGTCGTGCTGTCGCGCCGCGCCGTCCTCGAGGACGAGCGCAAGGAGCAGCGCCAGCAGATCCTCGACCGGCTTCAGCCGGGCGATGTCGTCGAGGGCCAGATCTCGAACATCGTCGACTTCGGCGCCTTCGTCGACCTCGACGGCATGGACGGCCTGATCCACATCTCCGAGATCTCGTGGAGCCATGTCAACCACCCCTCAGAGGTGCTGGAGATCGGCCAGACCGTCCAGGTCAAGGTGCTGGACATCGACCGCGAGCGCCAGCGGATCTCGCTCGGCCTCAAGCAGACGCAGAGCGATCCCTGGCAGCAGGTGCTCGACCAGTACAGCGAGGGCGACGTCGTCGAGGGCAAGGTCACGAAGGTGGTCACCTTCGGCGCCTTCGTGGAGATCATGCCCGGGGTCGAGGGGCTCGTGCACATCTCCGAGCTCGCTCAGCACCACGTCGAGAACCCGCGCGAGGTCGTTGCGCAGGGCGACTCCGTGCAGGCGAAGATCATCGAGGTCGATCCCGACCGGCGCCGTCTCTCGTTGTCGCTGAAGCGCGTCGAGGGTGAGGGACCGACTCCGGCGTCCGAGCTGGGCCTCTCCGACGAGGTCTTTGGTTCGGCTCCTTCCGAGCTGTCCGAGACGACGGGCTCCGTGCCCTCTCCGGAGCCCACGGCGGGGCCGGAGGAGCCGCCGCTCGACGTCGCGACTCCAGGCGAGCCCGAGCCAGAGCCAGAGCCAGAGCCGGAACCCGAGCCCGAGCCAGCTCCGGCGCCGGACGAGAGCGACGAGCAGCAGCAGTAGGCGCCCGGTCGCCGTCGCCATTACCGGCGGCATCGGAGCTGGGAAGAGCGAGGCGCTGAAGGCGTTCGCACGACACGGGGCGGCCGTCATCTCGAGCGACGACATCGTCCACCGGCTCCTTCGTGAAGACGAAGCCGTCAAGCGCGCGATGGTCGAGCGGCTCGGTCCGGAGATCCTCGACGAGGAGGGTGAGATCGACCGCTCGCGAGTGGCGAAGGTCGTCTTCGGCGACCGGGAAGCCCTCCTTTGGCTGGAGCAGCTCCTGCACCCGCTCGTCTCTTTGGAGTACCTACGCTGGCGCGACGAGCTGGCGCATGCGCCCGATGCCTCGGCACTCACTGTGACCGAGGTGCCCCTGCTCTACGAGGCCGGAAGCGCCGAGCGGTTCGACAAGGTCGTGCTGATCACAGCGCCGCCGATGCTCGCCGCAGCACGTGCGCGAGTTTCCTCGGACGAGCGCTCGGATCGCTTGATCCCGGACGAGGAGAAGGCTCGCCGCGCGGACTACGTCTACGTCAACGACGGCTCGCTGGACGAGCTCGACGCATTCGTGGCCGACGTCGTCAGAGAGCTTCGAGGCGCCTGAGCCTCGGCCGCGGTGATGTTGCCCGTGCCTGAAGCGCCCCTGTCACGGTTTTCCTGACGTCGGTGCTCCGGAAACCGTAGGGGTTCTCCTGCCACAACTCGGACACCGCGTTAAGCGGCGTCCCACGTCATTTCTTGACAGATGCCAGAGTGACGTCATAATGATGTCATGGAGACGGCAAGATTCGTCGACAAGCTCGAGCATGACCTCGCTTCGGTCGCTGCCCTTGGGGGAGACGCGGTCGCCGAGGCCGCGGAGCGCCTGATCCAGGCGCTCCGCGGCTCCGCGGGTCTACGGCTGCTGGAGACGTTGGGAGAGGCCGCCCTCGAGATCAGCGCGCAGCTACCCGATGGGCATGTCGAGGTCCGGCTCGCGGGGCCCGACCCGCAGCTGGTCTAC
>JBKPGE010000028.1:0-3652 GCA_046729215.1 Actinomycetota bacterium
CGCCGGCAGGCGGAGCGCTTCGGCGCCGAGTTCATCTCCGACGACGTCACGCGGGTCGACTTCTCGGAGCGGCCGTTCAAGGTCTACATCGGCGACGAGGAGTACCGATCGCACGCCGTGATCGTCGCCACGGGCGCCAACGCTCGCCAGCTGGGGCTCGAGTCCGAACGTGTCCTCCAGGGCCGGGGCGTCTCCTACTGCGCGGTCTGTGACGCTGCCTTCTTCAGGGATAAGGAGATCGTGGTCGTCGGCGGCGGCGACTCGGCGATGGAGGAAGCGACGTTCCTGACGAAGTTCGCCGACAAGGTGACGGTCGTCCACCGGCGAGACGAGTTTCGGGCGTCGCAGATCATGCTCGACCGGGCCCGCGCCAACGACAAGATCGAGTGGGTCACGAACGCCGTCATCGATGAGGTCGTGGGAGACACCGGCGTCACCGGCGTCAAGGTTCACGACGTCAATACGGGCGAGGTCAGCGAGATCCCTGCACAGGGGTTCTTCGTCGCGATCGGCCACGATCCGAACACCGGGCTGTTCGAAGGCCAGCTCGACATGGACGAGCACGGCTACCTCCTCACGCACGACGGCACCGAAACGAACGTCGAGGGCGTCTTCGCCGCGGGCGACGTCGTCGACCACACCTACCGGCAGGCGATCACCGCCGCCGGGATGGGCAGCATGGCCGCGCTCGACGCCGAGCGCTGGCTGACGGCGCAGGAAGGCCACCCGTACGACGCGGCGACTGCGCCGCGGGCCGCGGCCGAGGCCGTGCCGTTGCCCGTCAAGCAGCCCGCCTGAGCCGCCTTGGTGCAACGCCGCTCGTCGCGGGAATGCGACGGCGAGCACTGCGGCGCAGTCGCCGGGTCATGCGGCCCACGGGTCAGACCCCACGGGCTGCCGCCGCTCGTTGAAGCCGATCGCGGGTCCGCTTGGGGTCAGACCCCTTGATACGCCGGGACTTAGATCGGCTCCGGCGACGAGGACCGCCGGGCCGAGGGCCCTGAGTTTGCCGCGATCCGGGACGAGGGACAAAGGTCGTTCAGGACGCACTGCCCGCACCGCGGGTCGCGGGCGATGCAGACGCGGCGGCCGTGCCAGATCAGCAGGTGCGGAACGATTCCCCAGCACTCGCGCGGGACGAGCTTCTGGAGATCGCGCTCGATCTTGACCGGATCCTCTTGGCGAGTCAGCCCGAGGCGCTGCGACAGCCGCCGCACGTGCGTGTCGACAACGATGCCCTGCGGCTCACCGAGCTCGGAGGCGACCACGTTGGCCGTCTTGCGAGCGACTCCCGGTAGGCGCAGGAGATCGTCCATCCGCCGCGGCACTCGACCGCCGTAGTCCTCCAGCAGCATTGCCATCGTCCCGCGCAACGCCTTCGCTTTCTGGCGGTAGAAGCCGGTCGGGAAGATGTCTCGCTCCAGCTCCTCAACCGGAACCGCGAGGTAATCCTGGGGCGTCCTGTACTTCTCGAAGAGCGACTCTGTGACGCGGTTGACGTTCACGTCCGTCGTCTGAGCGGAGAGCATCACGCTGACGAGGAGCTCGAGGTCGGAGCGGAACCGGAGCGCAATCGCCGCGTCGGCGTTTTCTCGGAGGAGCCGCTCGATGATCGGCCGAATCCGTGCGCGCTTCGGCCCGACGCGCTTCCGCGCCTCGCCGAGGTAGCTACGTGGCAACCGCGACGGCGGGGGGCGTCGCCGGCGCCGGGAGCGGGAGCCGCGGGCCCGCGCACACGACGTCCAGCGCCGGGCAGCCGGCGCAGGCCTGCTCGCTCGGCGTCGGCCGGAAGTCCCCTGCGCGGACGCGCGCGATCGCCTCGGAGAGCTCCGCCTCGAGCCCAGGCAGCTCGCTGCGCCGGAACGTGGTCGAGACAACGGCGTCGGGCCGCTCGAGGAACTGGTAGACGACTTCGATCTCCTCCACGCCCGCGCGGAAGCAGGCGAGCGCATAGACGAGGCGCTGCACTCGGTACTCGTGCTCGACGATCTCCTCAGGGGACATGTCCTCGAGCGTGTTGGTATTGTAGTCGAGCACGAGGGCCCCGCCGTTCTCGCGGTGGAGGACGTCCAGCCGCCCGTGCAGGAGCACGCCGTCGTGCTCGAAGGCGAAGGAGCGCTCGACGGTTGTCCCCGGAAGCGCCGCGATCCGCTGTGCGACCTCAGACTCGCAGTACGTGCGCAGGAACCCCGCGATGCGCTCCAGTTCTTCGTCGCTGACGGCGGGATACCAGCCGCGCACCTGCTCCACGTCCGGCGCCACGGGCGCCGCGAGATCGATCTGCTCCAAGAGGCGGTGCACGGCATCGCCGATCTCGGTGGCCGCCAGGCCGCTCTGCCCGGGAACGCGACCGCTCGAATCGGCCGGTCGCAGCCCGACCACGCGCTCCGCGTAGTAGCGGTAGGAACAGCGCTCGAAGAGCGAGAGCGACGTGTACGAGAGCGACCTCAGCGTGTACAGAGGCGGCGCCGCCACCGGCGCGAGCTCGGGGAGCTTCGGCGCGGGCGGCGGCAACGTCCCGCCGCCGTTGGCGGCGAAGAGCTCGAGCTGGCCATCCTCCGCGCTTTCAGGAAGCTCAGCCGCCTCCTGCGCGGCCTCCTCGGTCAGGAAGCGGTCAACGCGGATCAGCAGACGTGCGTCGTCGCGCTCCAGCTCGATCGGGTCTCTGCCCGCTCTGGCGATCTCCTCGTCCGCGTCCAGCCGCCCAAGCACCCAACCGAGCGGCGTGGCCGCATCGGCCTTGCTCTCCGGATCGATGGCGCCGGAAACGATCAGCCGGTCGATCGCCCGCGTCATCGCGACGTAGTAGAGGCGAAGGCGCTCTGCGCGGTCTTCGGCCTCACGCGCCTCGCGCACCCTCTCGTAGTCGAACGCGCCGCGCCTGCTGCTCGTGAGCGGATCGACCACGCGGAACCCGAACCGCCCGTCGGAGAGCGCCAGCAGCTCGTCGGCGGCGAGAGCCGGTCGGTCGCGTCCGGCATCGGCGACGATCACGACCTTGAACTCGAGCCCCTTGGCGGCGTGGATGGTCAGGAGCCGGACCGCGTCGGCTCCCTCCTCCTCCGCGACGGCCTCGAGCTGTTTGGCGCCGACCGCCTCCTGGTCACGCATAAACCGGAGGAAGCCTTCGATGTCGCGCCCGCGCAGCTCCTCGTAGGCGCGCGCGAGCCGCGCCAGCTTGCGGATGTTGGCGTAGCGCCGGCGCCCGTCCCACTGGGCGAGCACGGCCAGGTCGTAGTCGTGCTCGACCAGGATCTGCTCGCACAAGCGCTCGAGCGACACCCCGGTCGAGACCTCCACAAGCCGCGCGTACCGCTGCTTGAAGGCGAGCAGGAGCCTCTCGTCCTGCTCGCCAAGGCCCTCCGGAAGGGAGCGCTCGAGTCCGGCGTAGAGCGGGCGCCGTCCCGCCGAGCGCCGGAGGAGCGCTAGGGCGTCGTTGGAGACGCCGACGAACGGTGAGGCGAGGACGCTGACCAGCGCCCGGTCGTCGTAGCGGTTCTGAAGCAGGCGCAGGTACGCCAGCACGTCGACGACCTGCTGTTGGCCGAAGTAGCCGCGTCCGGTTGCGCGGTAGGTCGGGATGTCCCGACGCCGGAGCTCTTGCTCGTACCACTCGGCATCCGTGCCGGCCGCAAACAGGAGGACGATGTCG
>JBKPGE010000029.1:0-10697 GCA_046729215.1 Actinomycetota bacterium
CGCAGGGACAGCAGACGGCGAAGTGGCTGCAGATCGACTTCATGCGCCGCCGCTACCTGTGGTTCGCGATCTCGGGAGCGATTGTGCTGCTCGGTGCCGTCGCGCTCGGCGCCAAGGGTCTGAACCTCGGCATCGACTTCAAGGGCGGCACGCAGCTGACGTTCAAGACGCCGGCGGCGCATACGACCGGTGACGTTCGCGAGGTGATGAGCGCCGAGGGCTACGGCGATGCTGTCATCCAGGGACGCGGGAGCGCCTCAGGCGATCGCTACACGAGCTTCCAGGTGCGGACGAAGGCGCTGAGCGACGCGAAGCGCGACACGATCGTCACGTCGCTCGAGGAGCGGTTACAGACGACAGCGCCCGGTGCGACGACGGTGTCTTCGAGCTTCGGCCGTCAGATTGCGAGGTCGGCGATCATCGCGATCCTCGTCTCGCTCTTCCTCGTCGTCCTCTATATCGCGATCCGCTTCGACCTGAAGTTCGCCCTGCCCGTGATCATCGCGATGCTCCACGACGTTCTGATCTGTATCGGGATCTACGCGCTCGTGGGACGCGAGGTCACGAGCTCGACCGTCGCCGCGATCCTGACCGTCCTCGGTTACTCGATCTACGACACGATCATCATCTTCGACCGAATCCGGGAGAACGTCCCGCTGATGCGGCGCTCCTCCTTCGCGACGATCGCCAACGTGTCGCTGTGGGAGACGATCCGCCGCTCGCTGGCGACGACGTTCATCACACTGCTCCCGGTCGCCTCGCTGCTCATCTTCGGTGGCGACACGCTGAAGGACTTCGCGTTCGCGCTGCTCATCGGTATCGGCTCGGGCGCGTACTCCTCGATCTTCATCGCCGCTCCGCTGCTCACGATGTGGAAGGAGCGCGAGCCGGAGTGGGCGCGCAAGAAGCATCTCGACGAGGGCGTCCCCGAGGACGGCGCAGGCGCAGAGGCGGCGCTCGAGGCCGCGACGTCGATCGCGGCCGCGCAGCCGGCACCGGAGCTCCCCCCGCCTGTCGCGGCGACTGAGACCAAACCTGCAGTCAACGGGCAGTCGAAGCGCGAACAGCGGCGCCAGCGCAGACGCGCTCGCCCACATGGCCGAGCCCGGTAACAACGCTGCCTGGCGCGAGCTGGCGGAGCGCGTCTTCTTCTCCGCCGTCGGCGCCGTCGCACTGACAGCCGAACGCGCAGACGCACTTGCCGACGAGCTCGCAGACCGCGGGCTGGCGCGGCGGGACGAAGCGAGAGCGCTGATCGACGATCTCTCCGCTCGCTGGCGGGGGGACGCGACGCGGGTCGGAGAGCGGGCGGGGGCCACGCTGGACACCCTGTTCCGCGAGCTCGGCCTGGTCACGAAGGACGACCTCGAGGAGCTCGAGCTGCGCGTGGCGCAGCTCGCGCACCGGCTGGAGCTTTTGGAGGAGCCTCCCCAGAGGGATTCTCCTCCGCCTTTAGGCGGCTCAGCCGGTGACGTCTCCGGCTGAACCGCATGCAACACTGATTTCGTGGCACAGGCCCCTCCGCGCAGCCTTGGGCGGATCTCGGAGATCGCGCAGGTCGCGGTCCGGCACGGCTTCGGCTACTTCTTCCACCGCAACCGTCTGAGCGATCTCGTTCCGGGGGACGGGCGGCCGGCGGAAGAAGAGCTTCCGTCCGAGCGGGGCCGACGCCTCCGCGAGATGCTGGACGAGCTGGGGCCGACCTTCGTCAAGTTCGGCCAACTGCTCTCGATGCGGCCGGACGTTCTTCCGCCCGACATCATCGCCGAGCTGCGCGGGCTCCAAGACGACGTCTCGCCGTTTCCGTACGAGCAGGTAGAGGGGGTGATGATCGCCGAGCTCGGCCAGCCCGTCGAGCGGCTGTTCCGGGACTTCGACCCGGTTCCGATGGCGGCGGCGTCGATCGGACAGGTGCATCGGGCGACGCTGCCGACCGGACGCGAAGTGGCCGTCAAGGTTCAGCGGCCCGGAGCGCCTCGGCAGATCGAAGCCGACCTGAACCTGATGTACCAGGGTGCACGAATCGCGAAAGAGCGTGTTCGCGCGCTCGACTTCATCGACGCGCACGCCCTGGTCGACGAGTTCGCACGATCGATTCGCCAGGAGCTGGACTATCGCGGGGAGGCCAGGAACGCGGAGACCTTCCGGAAGAACTTCGCCGGCCATCCTCATGTCCGCATCCCGCGCGTCTACTGGACCTACACCCGCTCGCGCGTGCTGACGCTCGAGTACATGGAAGGCACGCAGGTCGCCGACATCGACTTGCTCGGCTGGACGCCCGAGCAGCGCTACCGGCTGGCGGAGGTGCTCACCGAGGCCTGGATGACGATGATCTTCCGCCACGGCTTCTTCCACGGCGACCCGCACCCGGCCAACGTCCTCGTGTTCGCGCCTGATCGCATCGGCCTGGTCGACTTCGGGCTCGCGGGCCGCTTGACGGACGAGGATGTCTCCAAGGCCACCGGCCTTTTCATCGACGTTGCCAGCGAGAACATCGAGGCGCTGCCGAAGCGTCTCGCCGAGCTAGGCGTCCGCTATCCGAGGGATCGCGAGGAGGAGTTCACCGCCGAGCTGCGCGAGCTCTTCTACCGCTACTACGGCGCCACGCTGGCGGAGATCGACCCGCAACAGGTGATCCGGGAGGTCTTCGCGATGATCTACCGGATGAACCTGCGTCTTCCGACGCGGTTCGTGCTGCTCGACAAGGCGATCGCGACGCTCGGGTCGGTCACCACCGAGCTCTCGCCGGACTTCAACGTGTTCGAAGTCGCCAAGCCGTATGCGCGGAGCCTCCTACTCGGGCGTTACACGCCGGCACGGCTTGCCGCGCGGGCCCGTCGGGAGTCGATCAACCTCGCGCGGATCGCCGGTGACCTGCCGTACCAGGTGCACGACATCCTCGAGGAGTTCCGTGACGGCGAGATCGAGGTCGGCTTCGTACACAAGGGCCTCGACGAGTTCATGGTCAAGCTCGACGTCGTCTTCAACCGGCTCGTCATCGCGCTCGTCGTCGCCTCGGGTCTGATCGGGTCGAGCCTGATCGGGATCTTCGCCGAGAACGGGCCGCAGCTGCTCGGGCTCCACGTCCTCTCGGTGATCGGCTTCACGGTTTCGGGTTTACTCGGACTCTGGCTCCTTTGGGGCGTTATCCGAAGTGGCCGCCTCTAATCTCCGCTCGCGGCGGCCTAGTCCGGTTCGAACGCTTGTCGATTTCTCGTTACCAATCCGTGAGAAAGGACATCTGGTTCCGCGCCGAGGGCGTTGGTAGCTTCGCCGGCATGTCCGGTGCCCTACTACTCGCCGAGCCGGAGCCCGCGACGCGCGGTTTCCTCGAGCGTCACTTGAAGCAGGACGGCTTCGAGGTGCTCGAAGCACTGGACGGAGACGCCGCGGCGTTACTGGATATTGCGCGCCCGGATCTCGTGCTCGTCTCCGACTCTCTTGCTGCCGACCTGTGCCAGTCCGCCGTCGACGTCCCGGTCATCGTGCTCGGGCGGGCCGACTCAGACGCCGTCGATCGCGTTCGGGCCTTCGACGGAGGCTGCGACGACTATCTCGGGCGACCCTTCCACTACGAGGAGCTGCTGGCTCGCATCCGGGCGGTGCTGCGCCGGGCTTCGCCGCCGGAGACCGACCGCATCGAGGTCGGAGCGCTCGAGATCGACCGCGCTGCGCGGCGTGTGACGGTTGGCGGCGAAACGGTTCCGTTGGCCGCCAAGGAGTACGAGCTGCTGGTCAAGCTCGCCGAGGAGCCGAAGCGGGTCTTCACGAAGGAGCAGCTGCTTCGCGAGGTCTGGGGCTTCCGCTCGCTTGGCCGCACCCGAACGCTGGACTCGCACGCTTCGAGGCTGCGCCGGAAGCTCGCCGCGGCGGGGGGTGACTTCGTCCGGAATGTCTGGGGGGTGGGCTACTCGCTAACGGACTAAGGAGGGTTCGGCGAAATGCAGTCTTGTGCCGAGCGGCATTCCGCCAAACCTTCCCCTCATGCGGGCGCGTGCTCCAGATCGAGAAGGAGCCGCTTTCGCTCGAGGCCACCGCCGTAGCCGACGAGGCTTCCCGTCGATCCGACGACGCGGTGGCAGGGGAGGACGATTGGGATCGGGTTGCGATTCATGATCGTGCCGACCGCGCGGGCAGCCTTGGGCCGGCCGCTTCGGGCGGCGAGCGATCCGTAGGTCGTCACCTCGCCGTAAGGGACCCGCGCGAGCTGTTCGAGTACGAGACGCGAGAAGTCGGAGCGCCCACGGAGGTCGATCGGCAGGTCGAACTCATGGCGCCGGCCCTCGAAGTACTCCTCCAGCTCCCGCTTGACCGGGTCGAGCGGACGCGGTGCACGCAGGATCCGTGAGCCGAACGTGCGGGCGAGCTCCTCGACCTGGCGGTCAGGCTCGGCGTCGTAGGAGATGCGGCAGAGACCGAGCTCGCTGACGGCAACGAGCAGCGGCCCGACCGGGGTATCGGCGATGTCATAGGAGACGTCGAGCAGCCCGGCCGAGGCGGCAGCCTCGCGGAACCGGTGGTCGAGCGCCTCGGGGACGGCGGTCATGTCAGCCTCCTTCGGAGCCGGCGCACTCCCGAGGAGGCCGCCTGGCGGGCGGCATCCTCGCTGGAATCGAGCGCATCGGCGATCTGGTCATAGGGAAGGTCGTAGCCGTAGCGGAGCACGACGGCGGCGCGCTCCTTATCGGGAAGCTCGGCGGCGAGATGCTCGAGCTGCGCATAGGCCGGCCGCTTGGACTCACCGGTGGGCTCCTCCGTAATCGTCGTATCGGGACGGCGCCGCCGGCTCTCGTCGACGGCGACGCGGGTCGCGATGGTGAACACCCACGCTTTCAGGTGCCGGCCGTGCCGCAGCGCCGGGTAGCCGCGCAGAGCACGCAGGAACGTCTCCTGGAACGCATCCTCGGCGCGCTGTCGCCCGAGGAGTCGGACCAGGTGGCCGAAAACGGCGGTGCGGTGCTCCTCGTAGAACCGTTCGAACGGCGGAATGCTCACGGCTTCCATCATTCTCTTCAACGTGCGCGTGGCGGAGGGTGTGAGATGAAGACCGCGGTCGTGGGTCACCTCGAGGTCGTGGAGTTCGCACGAGTCGAGCACGTGCCGCATCCCGGGGAGATCATCCACGTCCGCGAGAGCTGGAGGGAGCCGGCCGGCGGTGGGGCGGTCGCCGCGGTGCGGATCTCGGAGTTGACGGACGAAGCCATGTTCTTCACCGCCTTCGGAGACGACGAGCTGGGCCACCGCGCGGAAGCGAAGCTGCGCGAAGCGCAGATGCGGCTCGAATGCGTCTACCGCGACGAACCGCAGCGCCGTGGGTTCACGTTCCTGGACGACGACGGCGAGCGGACGATCAGCGTGATCGGGCGGAAGCTGGCACCTCGGGGCGACGATCCTCTCCCGTGGAACGAGCTCGACGACACGGGAGCCGTCTACTTCACCGGCGGCGATCCGGCGGCTCTTAGGCAAGCCCGGCGCGCGCGAGTGCTGGTCGCCTCCGCGAGGGAGCTCCCGACGCTCAAGGAAGCAGCGGTCGAGCTCGACGTGCTGATCCAAAGCGGGAGCGACGAAGGAGAGCGCTACCAGCCCGGTGACCTCGATCCGCCGCCACGAATGGTGGTCAGGACCGAAGGCAGGGGAGGAGGTCAATTCGTGGCCGGCGACCACGGCGGGCGGTGGGAGGCAGCGCCCCTTCCGGGTCCGCCGGTCGACGCCTACGGCGCGGGCGACAGCTTTGCGGCAGCGCTCGCGCTCGCCCTCGGCGAGGGCCGGACGCCCGGCGAAGCGCTCGCCTTCGCGGCGCGCTGCGCCGCCTACGCCTTGACCGTCCGCGGCGCGTTCGACGGCCGGTTCAGGCTGAGCTGAGGATCGTGTCGGCTGCAGCCCTAAACGCGTCTGGCTGCTCGAGCCACGGGAGGTGACCGGCGTCCGCGATCACGTCGAGCGTTGCATGGGGAATGAGGTCAGCGGTGGCGCGGCTCGCCGCCACGGGAAGCGGATCGTCCTCGCCGTGGATGATCCCGAGCGGTCCCTCGAAGGACGGCAGACCGGCAGTCAGGGTTCCGCGCTCGAAGTGCTCGTGGACGGAAGCGACGACGCCCGCGTAGAGCGGAACGCTGATCCGGGTCTCGGGCACCGGCGGTGCCGACGCCGGATCGGCGAAGTAGTACGGCCAGACGAGCTCGAACGACTCGAGAACCTCTTCGTCGGTGCCCTCGCCGGCCATCGCACGCTCATCCAGTTCCTTCGCCCGGGCGGCGTCGGCCGGCGAGTCTCGCTGGAGCCGCTCGAAGATCTCCGAGTCGAGCTCGCCCCAACCGCCGTCCGGGACCGCTCCGAGCGGGTCGACTCCGATCACGCCGAGGACACGGTCGGGATGTGCGACCGCGACGTGGAAGGCCAGATGCCCGCCCCAGGAGTGGCCGATCAACCACGCACGCTCGACGCCCCGATCGTCGAGAACCCGGACGGCGTCGGCGACATGCATCTCGATTTCGTAGGGCTCGGCCAGCGTGCTCGGCTCGATCCCACGTTGTTGGTAGCGGATCGTCCGCAGCGCGGGTGGCAGGACTTCCGGAAGTGCTTCCGTGTTATCAGATGTCGGGCCCCCGTGGAGGATCAGCGCCGGCGTTCCCTCGCCGACGTCCCAGCCGACGAGCGAGCCGCCGTCGACGGCAACAGAGAACTGCATTTCATGATCGTATTTCTCTTGCAGAGTGGGGAATCGTGGTTTACAGTGGGGCGAAGTGGGGGAAGCCCGATGACCCGTCCATGCTCCTCGGCGAATTCGAACACACACTCGACGACAAGAACCGGCTCACGCTCCCGGCCCGGTTTCGAGAGGACCTGGCCGAAGGCGTCGTCGTCACGCGAGGCATGGACGGCTGTCTCTACGCCTATTCGAGGGCCGACTGGATGGAACGCTTTCAATCCCGCGTCGGTGAGCTCGACCCGCTCAGCCGGGAAGGACGCAAGCTCCAGCGTCACTTCTTCTCGGGCGCGGCGGAGGCCGAGGTGGACAAGCAGGGGAGGATCATGATCCCCGCGCCGCTGCTCCGGTACGCCGGCCTCCAGCGGGACGTCGTCGTCGCTGGTGTGCACGACCACCTCGAGATCTGGGATCGCGAGAGCTGGCGGCGGGAGCTCAACGAGGTGGAAGGGAGTGCCGAGCATGTTGCCGAGCGTCTTGCAACCCAGCGCGACTGACCACGTCCCGGTCCTCGCCGAGGAAGTGCGACGGCTCCTTGACGTGCAACCAGGCGAGACCGTCATCGACGCAACATTCGGAGCCGGAGGGCACGCGGCACTGCTCGCCCAGGACCTGAAGGGCGAAGGCAAGTTCATCGGCGTCGATCGAGATCCGAGCGTCAGGCCGTATTTCGAGTCGTTTCGGCGGCGGGCGGGCGTCCCGACGAGGTTCCTTCGCGGCGACTTCGGCGACGTCTTCGAGCGCCTCGCCGATAACGGCGTGCACGCCGACGCAATCTTCTTCGACCTCGGCGTTTCGAGCATGCAGATCGACCGGCCCGAGCGCGGATTCTCGTATGCGTCCGATGCGCCCCTCGACATGCGCATGGACCCGTCCGACGAGCACTCGGCGCGCGATCTCGTCAACGAGGCGAGCGAGCGTGAGCTGACCGACATCTTCCGCGGCTACGGCGAGGAGCGCTACGCCCGCCAGATCGCGAGGGCGATCGTGCGCCGCAGGCGGGAGCACCCCTTCGAGCGCACCGGCGAGCTCGTGGAGACGATCAAGGCTGCGATCCCGACCCCGGCGCGCTTCGGCGAAGGTCATCCCGCGCGGCGCGTCTTCCAGGCGCTGCGGATCGCCGTCAACGATGAGCTGGAGGCGCTCGAGGCGGCCCTCCCGGCGGCGCTCGAGACGCTCCGTCCCCGAGGGCGGATCGCCGTGATCGGCTTCCACTCGCTCGAGGACCGGATCGTCAAGCGCTTCTTCCGGCGGGAGGAGCACGGCTGTACCTGCCCACCAGAGTTCCCGGTCTGCGTGTGTGGGCGCGAGCCGTCGCTGCGCGTCCTGACGAAGAGGGCCATCCGGCCGACGGCCCATGAGATCGCAATCAACCCGCGCGCGGGCTCGGCCAGGCTGAGAGCGGCCCAGAAGACCTGATGGCTGTCGCCGTAGCACGAGCGGAGCGAGCGAGGCCGCGGGCCCGGCCTAGACGGCGCTCCCAAAAGGCGGTCGCGCAGCGCCGGGTCGCCGGCGGCGCTGTCTGGATCGCGGTCATGGCCGTTCTCCTCGCGGGTGTCGTCGCGCTAAACGTGGCCGTCCTCCGGCTCAACATGCAGTCCGATCAGCTGGGTCGCGAGCAGGCGCAGCTTCGGGCCGACAATGCCGAGCTCGCGTCCATGCTCGCAGCGCGCTCCGCCTCGGCTCGCACCAGCAGTCGGGCGAAGCGAGAGCTGGGCCTGCAACCCGCGGATCCGTCGACGACGAAGTTCCTCGACCTCAGCAAGCGGTGACCACCCCGCGGCTCGCCAACCGCCGCATCCGCCTCCTGCTCGTCTTCTTCACCGTCGCGTTCCTCGGAACGTTCGGCCGAGCCGTGTGGCTCCAGGCTGTGCAGGCCCAGCCGCTCGACCGGCTGGCGGAGGGCCAGCACCGCTTCACGATCGACGTGCCGGCAGCGCGCGGCTCGATTCTCGACCGCAATGGTGTCGATCTCGCGATCGGTCGGCAGGCGATCACCGTCTACGCAAACCCGCGCCACGTCACCAACCCACGGGCGACGGCGATCGCCGCCGGGAGAGCCCTGCACCTGGATCCCGATCGCCTCTACCGCAAGCTCGCAGACCGTTCCCGCGGCTTCGTCTACATCGCGCGCAAGGCTGACCCGAAGCGCGCAGCCGCGCTGCAAACCGAGAACCTGACGGGGCTCGGCTTCTATCCGGAGGAGCGGCGCTCTTATCCGCAAGGTGCGGTCGCGGCGCACGTCCTCGGCTTCGCGGGAATCGACAACCACGGGCTCACAGGGATCGAGCTCGCCCGCGACCAGACGCTCGCCGGGAGCGACGGGCGGCAGATCGTTGTCCGGGACCCGTTCGGTCGGACCCTGGACGTCATCCGTTCCGAGGCGCCCGCCGAGGGCAAGGACATCAGGCTCACCATCGACAACACGCTGCAGGCGAATGCGCAGTCGGTGCTCGGGAAGGCGATTCGCCGCTGGGGCGCGAAGGCTGCTACCGCAGTCGTCATGAATCCGACGAACGGCCAGGTGCTCGCAATGGCCGTTGAGCCCGGCTTCGACACGAACCGGTCCCCGCAGACCGATCGCGACACCCAACGGAACCGGGCCGTCACCGATACGTACGAACCGGGCTCGACGTTCAAGGTCGTGACCGTCGCGGGCGCGCTGTCTCAAGGCCTCGTCACCCCCTCCAGTCAGTTCACGCTCCCCCCGAGCATCCAGGTCGCAGACCGTGTGATCCACGAGGCTCACAGGGCGGACACGCAGCGGATGACCGTCGCGGAGATCCTCTCCAACTCGTCCAACGTGGGGACCGTCACGCTTGCCGAGCTGCTGGGCCGCCAGCGGCTCGAGTCCTGGATCGCACGCTTCGGATTCGGCCGGAAGACCGGGATTGATTTCCCCGGAGAAACGTCAGGGATTCTCCCGAGCTACTGGTCGGGATCGACGATCGGAACGCTGCCGATCGGGCACGGGATCGCGATCACGCCGGTGCAAATGGCTGCGGCCTACGCGGCGGTGGCGAACAGAGGCGTCTGGGTTCGTCCGCGGCTCGTGATGGGCGGCCCGATGGGGAAGGGGCCGCATCGCCACCGGATTATCTCGCGGCATGTCGCGGATCAGCTGATGTCAATGCTTCGGGACGTCGTCATCGAGGGCACGGGGATCGAGGCCGAGGTCGACGGCTACCAGGTCGCAGGCAAGACGGGAACCGCTGCGAAGCCTGACCCGCACGGGGGCTACTCGACCAGTCGCTACGTGGCCTCCTTCGTCGGGGTCGTTCCCGCCAGCAATCCGCGCCTCGTGATCCTCGTGACAGTCGACGAGCCGGAGGGCGCGATCTGGGGCGGCGTCGTCGCAGCACCCGCCTTCCAGGAGATCGCGAAGTTCGCCCTGCAGTACCTGGAGATCCCTCCGGACGCGTAAGCGTCCTGTCCGCGAAGCGGACCCGGGGGAAGGGACCTGGGGAAACCGGGAGGTTGCCCCAGCTACTACCGCTCCCTCGGTAATCTCGGGCGACCCATGGATCTCGAGCGGTTCATCACCGCGCTCGGCCCCCTGGAGGTCCGCGGAGGCGCTCCCACCGACATCACCAACCTCGCCTACGACGCGCGGTCGGTGGAGCCTGGAGCGCTCTTCTTCTGCGTTCCGGGGGCGCGGGCCGACGGGCACGACTTCGCCGCTGACGCGGTCGAGCGCGGCGCCACGGCACTCGTAGTCGAGCGTCCGCTCGACCTAAGGGTGCCGCAGCTCGTCGTGGAGTCGAGCCGGACCGCAATGGCCGTCGCGGCCGACGAGTTCTTCGAGCGCCCGACGCAGGAGCTGCTCCTCGCCGGCGTCACTGGAACCAACGGCAAGACGACGACGACGTTTCTGCTCTATTCCGTCTTCCAGGCGGCGGGCATGAGCCCCGGCCTCATCGGGACGATCGAGTCGCGCGTCGGCGGCGAAGCTCGGCCGGCGGTTCGGACGACGCCGGAGGCGATCGACCTG
>JBKPGE010000030.1:0-18314 GCA_046729215.1 Actinomycetota bacterium
GCGGCAGCGCTCGGAGTACGTCGCCTACGGCGCGAGTCCGCGAGGCCCGATCAGCCTGGTGCAGTCTGGGCGGGCGCTCGCGTTGATCCGTGGCCGCGAGTACATGCTTCCCGAGGATCTGCAGGCGCTCGCGAAGGACGCGCTCCGCCATCGTCTCGTGCTCACGTACCAGGCGCTGGCCGAGGAGGTGACCCCCGACTCGATCCTGGACCAGGTGATCTCATCGGTTCCCGTCCCGCAGATCGACCTGACGCGTAGCGCGGCATGAACGTGCTTCAGCGGGCCGTCACTCCAGATCGTCCGGGGCCCGGGCCGATGCCGGACACGCTCTTGCGTGCGCTCGACATCACGATCGGGCGGCGGATGGAGGGCCTGCTCGCAGGCGACTACCGCGCTTCGCTCTTCGGCGACGGCACCGAGCTGGCGCAGGTTCGCCCGTACATCCCGGGCGACGACGTCCGGCGCATCGACTGGAACGTGACTGCCAGGACCGACGAGCCGCACGTGCGCGTCCAGCTTGCCGAGCGGGTGCTCGTCACCTGGCTCGTGCTGGACACCTCGCTCTCGATGCAGTTCGGCACTGCCGAGCGGCGGAAGGCAGACGTCGCCGAAGGAGCCGCGCTGGCGATGGGCCACGTTGCGACGCGGCGGGGCAATCGCCTCGGGATCGTCACGTTTGGAGACAGCAAGCCGCGCTCGCTTCCCGCGAGACAGGGCCGAATGGGCCTCGTCGGCCTGCTGACGGCGCTGCATCAGGAGCCGGACGGCACAGTCTCCGGCGCCACGTCGCTCGGAGAGGCGCTGGGGCGCACCTGGGCGCTCGCTCGGCAGCGCAGCCTGGTCGTCGTCGTCTCCGACTTGCGCGGCCCGCGCGACTGGCGCGCGCCGCTCCTGCAGCTGGCGGGTAACCACGACATCATCGCACTCGAGATCCGCGATCCTCGGGAGCAGGAGCTCACGAACGTCGGCGCGCTCTGGCTCGTCGATCCCGAGACGGGAAAGCTCCTCCGCGTCGATACGCGCAGCAAACGGCTTCGTGAGCGCTTCGCGGCCGCGGCCGCCCAAGAACGCGCCGATCTCACCCACGCGCTCGCGTCCCTCGGAGTCCGGCACCTCGTCCTCTCGACCTCGGGCGACTGGCTCCGCTCGCTCGCAACCTTCCTCCGGCGGAAGCACCGATGAGCTTCGACTGGCCGGTCGCGCTTCTCGCTTTGGCTCTGATTCCACTGCTGATGGTGCTGTACATCGTCCGCGAGCGACGCCGGACGGCCTTCGCCGCCGGCTTCGGGAACCCCGCGCTGCTGCCGAACGTCGTCGACCGCGCTCCCGGCCGCCTCCGCCGCCACATCCCGATCATCCTGCTCCTCCTCGGGTTGACGGCGATCGTCCTGGGCATGGCGCGGCCGCATGCGACCGTCAACGTCAAGCGCGAGGAGGCGACCGTCGTCCTCGCCCTCGACACTTCTCGCTCGATGAAGGCGAAGGACGTCGAGCCGACGCGCCTCGACGCCGGGCGCAACGCCGCGAAGACGTTCCTGGACCGCGTGCCGAAGCGCTACCGGGTCGGCGTCGTCTCGTTCGCGACGCGGGCGACCGTCGGGTTGCCTCCCACACAGGATCGGGACCTCGCCAAGGCGGCGCTGGACGCGCTGACGCCGGGTGAGGGGACGGCGATCGGCGACGCCGTCGTGCTGTCGACGCGCATAGGTCAGGGCCAGCGGCCGAGCGACAGTGAAAAGGCTCCGCCCAGATCGGTGCTGCTGATCTCCGACGGCGCGCGCGACGGCGGCAGAACGACGCCGCAGGCGGCCGCCGAGGAGGCCAAGCGGCTCAAGGTGCCGGTGTACACGGTGCTCGTAGGGACGCCGGAGGGGGTCGTCGAGGAGACGGTGACCGGCGGCTTCAAGCAGATCATCCGTGTACCGCCCAGCCCTGAGACGCTGCAGCAGATCGCAGAGACGTCGGGCGGCGAGTTCTTCACGGCCACCGACGCCGAGGGGCTGAAGAAGGTCTACGAGGACCTGGGATCGCGGCTCGGCACACGGAAGGAGTCTCGCGAGATCGGGGACTACTTCGCCGGCGGTGCCGCCGCCTTCCTCCTGGCCGGCGGCATACTCTCGGCCCTCTGGTTCCGGAGGGTTCCATGAAGAAGATCGTCCTCCTCGTGACGCTAACCGCAGCTCTCACGGCTGGCGCTGGCCCTGCAGACGCGACGGACGAGTGCAAGGGGCTCATGGTCTGTGTGCCGGTCGCCGGTCCGTGGGTCGCGGTGCCGATCGGCACGAGCGTGCCTCGGCCCAAGGTCGAATGGCAGCTCACCTGCCCGCGCGGCTACATCGTGGGCGGGCTGGACGCCGAGCTCAGCGTCCGCGGCATCGACATCAGCTTTATCGCCAGCCTCGGCAGCCCCGTCAACCCCGGGATCACGACAGCTCGGTCGGTTGTGTTCGTCGCAAGCTACGTCGGCGCCACGGCGAGGGCGCCGAGCTTCCGCCCGCACATCGGGTGCATGCCCAGCAGCGGCGGCGGCCGGATCCCGACCGCCCTCCGCATCGTCAAGCCGGGACAGCCGACGGTCCGGCGCGTGAAGAGCTTCCGAGTCCGCCCTGGGACGAAGACGGTCGCAAGCGGGTGTCGCTCGGGTGAGGTCCTCGTTGACGCGTCGTATGCGTTTGCGTTCCGCACGCGGCAACCTCCGAGCGCGAGCGTGATCGGAACCGTGGGCGGCGCTCGCAGAATCAGCGGCAGCCGTGTGCTTGTCTCGGTGCGGGGCGACGCCGAGCTTGGACGCATCCCCGCCGTCGTCCAGGTTCATGCCGTCTGTTCGAGGGTGAGATGACCTTCGAGCGCCCGGTCTTCCTGTTGTCGCTTCTCGTCCTCGCCGCGGGCGTGGCGTTCGTCTGGTGGCTCCTGCGGAGGCGGCGGATGCGCTACGCGGTGCGCTTCACGAACCTCGAGGTCCTCGCCGCCGTCGCCGGAGGAAGCGCGTGGCGGCGGTTCGTGCCGCCGGTGCTCTTCATCGCGTCGCTCGCGGCGCTGTGCGTTGCGTTTGCGCGCCCGCACGTCGACCGGATGGTCACCAAGGAGCGCGCCGTCGTGATCCTCGTCATCGACACCTCGCGCTCGATGCAGGCGAGAGACGTGAAGCCCACGCGCCTCGGAGCGGCACAGGAGGCGCTCCGCACGTTCGTCGACCGCGCGCCGCAGCGCCTCCGGATCGGCCTCGTGATCTTCGCCGGCGAGGCCCAGGTCGCGACACCGCCCACTGCAGACCACGGGCTCGTTCGGGAGTCGATCGACGAGATCGGCGAGTTTCAGGGCTTCGGCGGCACTGCGATCGGCGACGCGCTCGATGCGGCCGTGACCCTTGCACAACAGGCGCTCGCGGAAGGCCAGCAGACGATCGCGCTGCGCACGGCTCCCCAACAGGACACCAAGGGTCTCGCGTCGATCCTCTTCCTCTCCGACGGCGCTCAGACACGCGGCACGCTCCTTCCCGAGGAGGGTGCGGCGAAGGCGAAGGAGGCCAACATTCCGGTCTACACGGTCGCCCTCGGGACTCCGGAAGGCGTGATCCGAGGCGGCTTCGGCTTCGGAGGCCCGGGGAACCAGGCGCCGTCGCCCGGGTACGGCTCCGAGATCATCCCCGTTCCGCCCGACCCGGAGACGCTCCGCGGGATCGCCGAGACGACCGGCGGGCGCTTCACGGAGGCGCGCACCGCCCAGACGCTCGAGCGGACCTACGAGAAGCTCGGCTCCAGCCTCGGGCGCGAGCCGGGGAAGAGCGAGGTCACCTTCGTGTTTCTCGCCGCCGCGGGCGGCCTCCTACTGCTGGCCGGCGTTCTCTCGGCTCTTTGGTCCCCCCGCTTCCCATAACTGGGGGGCATAGACGTACACCTTCTCCCCGCGGAAGAGCCGTCGCTCGCGATCCCAGGGGAACCAGATGACGACCCGGAACTCGACCGGCTCGCCGGTGGCTTCGTAGCCGAGCCAGTTGCGCTCGTGCGTTCCGGTCACATGCGCCTCCTCGCAGACGCCCTGCGGCCCGACGACGATGTCGGTGAGGTCGAAGTGGATGTCCGGAAAGGCCGTGAGCAGGCCCGTGTAGAAGCGGGTTGCGCCGTCGTGGCCTTCCCAGCGCTCTGACTCGCCGATGATCTCGTAAACGCAGTCGTCGGTCAGCGTCGCCAGCAGGCCGGCGAGGTCGCGGTTGTCCTCGGCAATCGAATGCTGCTTCCAGAGCTCGTAGATCGCCTCGACCTCGGCCGGGTCGACCTCGAGCTTCATCAACTCGCGGACATCCATGGAGAGGGATCTTGTCCGATTATCCTGGGTCCGTGAGTCACCTTAGTGTCGTGAGAGCCCGAAATCGTCGTGTTCTCACCGTGGTCCTAGGGCTCACCCTGGCCTTCACGGTGGTGGAGATCGTCGGCGGCGTCCTCACCGGAAGCCTGGCGCTCCTCGCCGACGCGGTGCACATGCTCTCGGACAACCTGGCGCTCGCACTCGCGCTGCTCGCCGTCTGGCTCGCCGGACGGCCGAGCACGCCGACCCGAAGCTTCGGCTACCAGCGGGCCGAGATTCTCGCCGCGCTCGCGAACGGCGTGATTCTCGTGCTGATCGCCGTCTGGATCTTCGTCGAGGCCTGGGGGCGGCTGATGGACCCGCCGGACGTCCTCGCCGGGTGGATGGCGGTCGTCGCGGGGGTCGGCCTCGCCGTCAACCTCGCTGCCGCCGCGATCCTTGCCCGGGCCGGACACGACACGCTGAACATGCGAGCCGCGCTGAGGCACGTGATCGCTGATGCGCTCGGCTCCGCAGGAGTCCTCGTGGCGGCGCTTGTGATCCTCGTGACCGGCTGGCGCTACGCGGACCCGCTCGCCGGCGCTCTGATCGCCGTCGCCGTCCTCGCAAGCTCATGGAGCGTGCTGCGCGACTCGGTCAACATTCTGCTCGAAGCGGCTCCAAAGGGCATCGATGTGGGCGAGCTCGGACGGAGGCTGGCCCAGATGCCGGGCGTTGTCGAAGTGCACGACCTGCATGTTTGGACGATCACGTCGGGATTCCCCGCGCTCTCGGCGCACGTGCTCGTCGAGCGCGATGACGACTGCCACGCCAGGCGCCGCGAGCTCGAGGAGCTGCTTTTGACCGAGTACGGCATCGAGCACACGACGCTCCAGGTCGACCATGCCGCTCCGCCGAGCCTGGTTTCGATTCAATCTCGCCGATGAGCGAGGAGAGCAAGGAGGAACCGCTCGATCGCGAGCTGCACGCCTGTCGATTGGCAGCATGGTCTTCCTGACCCTGGCGCTCGTCGGCGCCGTCTACCTCGTCACCGACATGCTGTTCCACCACGCCGCGGCGGCCGTTGTGACCGCCGCGCTGGGTGCATTCTTCGCCTGGTTCTGGTGGGGGCCTGCCGCTGTGGCGGGCGAGTAACGACTAGGAAGCAGTCGGCGCCTCGGCGCCCGGCGTGCGGAGCAGGTTCTCGACTTCCTGCACGCCCTGCACGCTGCGAGCCCGCTCTTCGAGATCCTTGATCAGCTCTGGCTGACTGACCTCGCCGCGGAGGACGACTTTGCCGTTCTCGGCATTGACGTTGATCTGTCCCTTCGGGACCTCCGGGTCGCGGAAGATCTCCGTCTCGACCTTGCGCGCAAGCGTGACATCGTCCGGCTGGGGCTTGGGCTCTTCTTGCAGGTGTGTGGCCTTCTGCTTCAGCGCCTCTGCCTGGGCAGACGCCGAACCGGCGAGCTGCTCACCTTGGCGAGCGCGGCTCCGGAAGAAGGCCGCAGTCTTGTCCCGGGCCATGGCCCGACGCCGGCGGCCCTGCTGTGGGTCGAAGAAGTAGGTCAGTGCGGCCCCGATGCCGATGAGGCCAATCAGCTTTCGCATGGCGGCTCCCTTTCTCGTCGTGAACTTCGGGGGAGCCTACCCCCTGGCCGGGAGCCGAAACCCGAGGGTCAGTCGCCCCAGTCGAAGTCCCGCGAGCGACCCCAGAGCGCGTCCTCGCGCGTCTCGGCGCTTTGGTCATCCGGGCCGGGATAGTCGGCCGCCGAAGCGCCGGGGTGGCCGTCGAGGGTGTCCTCGATCCGAGCCTGTTCCTCAGTCTTGAAGAGCGGGTGGTTCTGGAACGGATCCTCGATCCGGTAGCCGTCGATCGGCATGTCGCCCTCGAGCTGTGCGTTCTTGCGCTTTAACTCGAGGTGATCCTGGATCACGTTGGCAAATAGCGAAGATGTCTCTACAGGCATTGTCCTCCGTTGGTCCGCAGTGCTGTGACCTCTGTTACAACCGGCCCTCTCATGCCGGCGGCGGATTCTAACCCGTCGAACGCTACGTGCCGCTGCTGACGGTGACCGGTCCGGATCCGATCCGGTTCTTGCCCGAGCGCTTCGCGTCGTAGAGCGCAGCGTCGGCTGCAGAAACCAGCTGATCCTCGGACGGGGCATCGGGGAAAGCGGCGACGCCGAAACTCGCGCTGACGCGGAATGTCGCCGCGTCCGGCCCTGCGAACTCGTGCTCGGCGAGGGTCTGCCGGATCCGCTCGGCGAGCTTTGCGCCGCCTTCGAGATCCGTTTCCGGCAGGAGGAGCACGAACTCCTCACCGCCCCAGCGTCCTGCCAGGTCGATCTCACGGACGCTCGCCTGAAGCAGATCGGCAAACGCCCTGAGCACTTCGTCTCCCGTCGGATGGCCGAAGCGGTCGTTGATCGACTTGAAGTCGTCGAGATCTGCGAGGACGAGGGCAAGCGGCTCGCCGAAGCGCTCTGCCCGGGCAAGCTCCTTTTCGAGCGCGGCCGTGCAGAGGCGCCGGTTGGCGAGACCCGTGAGCCCGTCGACGAGCGCCTGCTTCTCGACAGTCCGATGCCGCTGCGCGTTGCGGAGCGCGATGACGGCGTGCCCGACCAGCCAGTCGGCCGACTCGCGCTGATCGGCGGTGAACTCTTCGCCGACGAGCTCGATCGTGCCGAAGGACTCGAGCGGAAGCTCGAGCCGCGCTCCGCCGCCGTCTTGTGCGACGACGTCCTCGTTCGTGACGAGGCGTCCGCGGGCGGCTCCGGTCAATTGCACCGCGGTCTCGACGATCACTCGCTGGAGCTCGTCGACGTCGTGTGTGGCGGCTAGCGCCTCGCCGAAGCTAAGCGTCGTCTCTCTGACGCGCCGTCGTTCTTCTTCGAGCTCGATCACGCGGGCTTGAAGCTGGTCGGCGCGAACGAGCCTGAGGCTGAAGCGTCCCATACGGCTTCCCTCACGTTGTCGGCCCCGAAGGGCCAAAGCATGAGAGCGACTTTCGTGTCTAGGATGCTGCTCGTGCCACGCGCCCGTTACCTCATGACCCGCCGCCTCGGTTGGTGGGGCATCGCATTGACCGCCTGGGATCTCTGGCGGCGCATTCCGAAGCGACACCGGAAGCAGATCCTGAGGGAGCTCCGCCGATATGCGCCGATGACCGCCCGTCAGGTCACTCGCGAGGTCCGGCGGATGCGGGACGCCGCGCGCGACGCGTCGGCTCGTAGCCGTCCCTAACCCAGAACTTCTTTGACGATGCGCTCCTGCTCCTGGAGGTGCGCCGTCGGATAGCCCTCGCTGGGGCTCGCACGCCACGGCCGCCCGATGTAGCGCAGCGGCACCCGGCCGCCGATTGCTTCCTCGAGCCGGTGCCGGATGGCCCGCCACGGGCCCATGTTCTGCGGCTCCTCCTGCGCCCAGACCACCTCGTCGAGGGCGGGGTACGAAGCGACGAGCACCGCCGCGTCCTGGGTCGGGAACGGGTAGAGCTGCTCGACCCTGGCGATTGCGATGTCTCCCCGCGCAGCCCGGCGCTCGTGGCCGACGATGTCGTAGTAGACCTTGCCGGAGACGAGGACGAGCCGCCGCACCTGCGCGTGGTCGACGCTGTCGTCGATGACGGGCTGGAAACGGCCTTCGGCCAGCTCTTCGAGCCGACTGCCTGCGTCCTTCAAGCGCAGAAGCCCCTTCGGCGTCATCACGACCAGCGGGCGAGCATTCGGATCGAGCGCCTGCCGCCGCAGGAGATGGAAGAACTGCGCCGACGTGGTCGTGTTCGCGATGCGAATGTTCTCTTGCGCGGCGAGCTGCAGGAAGCGCTCGAGGCGGGCGCTGGAATGCTCCGGTCCGTTCCCCTCGTAGCCGTGCGGCAGGAAGAGTGTCAGCCGCGACGTCTGCGACCACTTCGAGAGGCCGGAGACGAGGAACTGGTCGACGACGACCTGGGCGCCGTTCACGAAGTCGCCGAACTGGGCTTCCCAGATCACGAGCGCCTCGGGCGCGCCGACCGAGTAGCCGTACTCGAAGCCAAGGGCTGCGTACTCGGAGAGCGGTGAGTTGTAGACCTCGAAGGACGCCTCCGCCTCCGCCAGGCTCTTCATCGGCGTGTGCTGCTCCCCTGTCTGGGGATCGTGGAGCACGAGGTGCCGGTGGGAGAACGTTCCGCGCTCGGTGTCCTGACCGGTCAGTCGAATCGGGATCCCTTCGACCAGGAGGCTGGCGAAAGCCAGCGACTCGGCCTGGCCCCAGTCGATCTCACCCTCTTCGAGCGCCGCCAGCCGGCGGTCGAGCTGCCGCTTGAGCTTCGGATGGACGGTGAAGCGTTCGGGGACGGTCAGGAGCTCCTGGTTCAGCTGGCGCAGCCTGTCCGCGGGGACCGATGTGATCACGTCGGAACCGTTCGTCGGCGGCGTCCGCTCGCTCGGTGCCGGCCCAGGCGCCCCGAAGGTGGACTTGAGGTGCTCGTGCGCCTGACGGAGGCGACTCTCCGCCTGCGCGACGAGCGCATCTGCCTCCTCCTGCGTCACGACCTCTTCGTCCACGAGCTGATCGGCGTACTGCTCCCGGACGCCCGGGTGCTCCTTGATCCGCTCGACCATGAGGGGCTGGGTGTACGCCGGCTCGTCGGTCTCGTTGTGCCCGTGGCGCCGATAACCGACCAAGTCGATGACGAAGTCGTGGCCGAACCGGCGTCGGAAGGCGAGAGCGAGCCGGATGGAGGCGACCGCGGCTTCCGGATCGTCGGCGTTCAGGTGGACGATCGGAACGTCGAAGCCCTTGGCGAGATCGCTCGAGTATCGCGTCGAGCGGCCATCGGCCGGATCAGTCGTGTAGCCGACCTGGTTGTTGGCGATGATGTGGAGCGTTCCTCCGGTCGAGTAGCCGTCGAGCCCCTCCAGGTTGAACGTCTCGGCCACGACGCCCTGCCCCGGGAACGACGCATCGCCGTGAATGAGCACCGGCACGGCGATTCTGGGGTCTTGCAGCCCTTCGCGGGTCGAGCGGTCGGTTTGCTCGCTCCGCGACAGACCCTCGACCACCGGGTCGACCGCCTCGAGATGGCTGGGATTGGCGGCAAGCGTCACCGTGATGTCGCCGGAGGGCGTCTTGCGCCGACCTTCGGCGCCCAGGTGGTACTTCACGTCACCGCTTGCCCCCGCGGGCTGATTGGAGAGCGCCTCCAGCGTTCGCTCGCCCTCGAACTCACGCAGGATCGTGTCGTACGGCCGCCCCAGCACGTGGGCAAGCACGTTGAGCCGGCCACGGTGCGCCATGCCGATGACGACCTCGTGAGCCCCGTCCTCTGTGGCGCCCTCGAGTGTCATGTCGAGCATCGGGACGAGCACGTCCAATCCTTCGATCGAGAAGGACTTCTGCCCGAGGAACGCCCTCACGAGGTAGCGCTCGAGCCCCTCGACCTCCGTCAGCCTGGCCAGGAGACGGCGCTTCTCATCCGCCGAGAGCGGCGTCCGGTACTTCCCGGACTCGATCGCTTGCCGCAGCCACACACGCTCCTGGTGGTCGGAGATGTGCTCGATCTCGTAGGCGCTGGTCCCGGAGTACGTCTGTTGTAGCTTTGGGAGAACATCGGCGAGGGTCTCGCCGGGGAAGTACACGCGCAGGAGCCGCGCCGGGACCTGCTCCTGCAGCTCCGGCGTCAGCGGAGGGACGAGCCGCTCGGGCTCGAGTGCGGGATCGCCGACGGGCTCAGAGCCAAGCGGATCGAGGTGGGCCGCGAGGTGGCCGTGCGTCCGGTGCGCCTTGATGAGCGCCATCGCCGCGGCGACGGCGCCGACCAATTCGTCGTCGGCGGGCGGAGCCGGCGTCGGCGCCTTGGGGATCGGCGGCGCCTCGACGACCGGAGCAACGTCTCCGTTCTCCGCGGCCTGGAGCAGCTCGACCAACCTCGCGACTCCCGGATGCTGCGTGAGGAGGTCACTGTTGCCGCTCTCGAACAGCGCACGCCACTCGGAGGGAACCCCCTCAGGGTTCTCCAGATACTCCTCGAGCAGCACACGGGCGTAGCCCGCGTTGAGTCCGTCTACCTCAGCCACGTTCGTTCCTACTTCTTTCTAGCAGCGGAGGATCCCCCTCCAAGCGGCACGGCCGAGTTACCAGAGCGCGTGATTCGTAATCACGGCGACGATCATCCCGGCCAGGAAACCGGCCGCAGCAACCGTCACGGCGGCGGCGGCCAGCCGTTCGTGGCGCCCGCTCATGCCGGCCGCGACGAGCCCGACGAAGATCGAGAAGACGCCGATGGGCACCGGCCGGTAGGCGATCGCGATGCACCCTCCGACGATGGCGAGCGCTGCGAGAAACCCCGCGACGATGTCCGCCGGGCGCTCGCGCTCGGCTGACGACATCGTGCTCACCGGGCGGGCGTTCTGACCGGTTTTCTTGCAGCCCGCCCCTTACCGTGCGGACCACCGCGGCGCGGCCTCCGGGGCCTCAGGCGCCGCGGCCTGTGCGGAGGCCCCGCGTCGGCGGTGACCGGCAGGAGGGCCGGCTCTTCCGGATTCGGCTCCGCCCGGACAGCCCACCACACGACCGCGATCAGGTACAGGATCGGAAGCTTGAGGACGAGCATCAAGAAGATGATCTCGACCATGGGCCCATTCTAGGGATGTCGCGAGCGGACCTTCAGGCGCAACACGTCCGGCCGGTGGTAATGGCCGACAGGATCGAAGCGCTGGCGTTCTGCGAAAAGCCGGTCGGGATCGAGCTCCGCGTAGAGGATTGCCTCCTCGTCGTAGAGCGGGCCGGCCAGATAGGCGCCATCAGGGGCCAGGATCGCGCTACCGCCGCGACCGAGAACGTCGACGCCGTCCAGCTCCGCGCGCAGCGGAAAATCCTCCGGATACGCGGAGGTGCGTTGGAAGTGGCACGGGCTGATCACGTAGGCGCGCGACTCGCGAGCGATGTGGACGAGCGACGCCTGCCAGGTCTCGCCGTCGTCGGCCGTCGGCGCGAGGTAGATCTCGACGCCGGAGTCGTAGAGGGCGAACCGGGCGAGCGGCATGTAGTTCTCCCAACAGATGAGCCCGCCGACACGTCCTACTGCGGTCTCGACAGCGTGAAGCCCGCCGCCGTCGCCTTGGCCCCAGACCAGCCGCTCGTGGTTCGTTGGCACCAGCTTGCGATGGGTGAGGACGAGTCGCCCGTCGGAGTCGTGCACGAGCAAGGTGTTGTAGAGCGTCCCCGGCCGCTCGGGCTCGATCTCGGTCACACCGGTGGCCAGGACGACGCCGTGCTGTGCGGCGATCTCGCCGAGTCGATCCGTGTCCGGCCCCGGGACGGCCAGCGACTCGCGCGCGAGTGCGGCGAAGGCAGCCTGCGCCTCGGGCACCGCCCATCCCGCTAACGCCTTCGCCCAGGCCGACGAGGGGTAGACCGGAATAAACGCCTCGGGAAACACAACCAGCGTCGCGCCGTTTCCCGCAGCTTCCGCAACGAGGCGGTTGAGCTTGTCGATCGACGCGGCGCGGTCGAGGACAACCGGTTCGGCCTGCACGCAGGCCGCTTTGAGGGTGTTCACGTCAGCGCTCGCCGGGGCCAGTCCATTCTCCAAAGAGTCTGCCAGCCTCTGAAGAGAACCCGCCAATGGCGGGTTCTGGGATGGAGCCAGCCGGGCTCGAACCGGCGACCTCCAGAGTGCCACTCTGGCGCTCTCCCAACTGAGCTATGGCCCCGTGACGGCCTAGTGTAGCCGCGAACTCGTAGTCCTTTGCCCAGCTGATTCCGAGACGCTGATTGTTCTTCGCCGGCGCAAGTCGCAAGTGGATCACATGTCGTCCTGCCACGCTCTCCACCGGGATGTAATAACAACACTCCAGTTCCGCACAGTAAGCGGCAAACGCGTCGATCTCGTCAGGTGAGTAAAGACGTTTGCGAATCCCTTCTCGAGTTCGGCGGCATGAGTAGCACCGAATCGCGACCACATCGCCGTGTCTCGACGCCCACTTGCATTGAACGCGAATCAACTCGTCCCCAAGCAGGAAGATCATGTCGAAGCGTCCGCCTTCGGAGATCGGACGGTAGACCTCGATACCGAGCTTCGTCGCCTCCCAGGCGATCGCGGCCTCCGCGATTGCGCCCTTCTGATCCGTCGTCAACATCGACAACGAATGATAGTTGTCAGACCGGACTACTAGGCTGTCGCGGCGTCGAGCTCGACCGACGGCATGTCGCCCCAGAGCTCCTCGAGCCCGTAGTACTCGCGCGTCTCAGGCGTGAAGACGTGCAGGACGACGTCGAGGTAGTCCGCCAGGATCCAATCCCCCTGCGCAGCGCCCTCGACCGACTGCGGCCGGAGCTTGTAGTCCAGTTTCAGCCGCGCTTGGACCTCGTCGAGAATCGCTTTCGTCTGCCGCGGGTTACGGCCAGAGCACAGGACGAAGAAGTCGGTGTAGACGCAGACCGGTCGCAGGTCGAGGATCACGACGTCCTCCGCCAGCTTCTCCTGAGCGAGGCCGGCGATGAGGCGAGCTTGTTCGAGCGAGGTCAGTCGGAACGAATCCTTTCGCGTCTCTCTGCCCTCCAGTTTAGCCGGCCTCCCCGCTGTACAAACCGCGGCCCTCGATATCCCGCGCAACCCTCGCTGGAACGACGTCGTCGATCGGCTCGCCGGCCGCGATCCGCTCGCGGATCTCACGCGAAGAGATCGGGAGCTGATCGATCGGGAACACCTCCGCTGCGCCTTCGGGCTCCGGCTGTCCGGGTCTCCGGGCGACGGCGACGGGGATCAGCCGCAGGATCTCAGCAGGTTCCTTCCAGGTGTCGAAGGCGGCCCACTCGTCGGAGCCGATGACGAGAACAGCGTCCTCGAACTGCTCGTCGCGGAGCAGATCGACGGTGTAGGCGTGGTCGTCCAGCCGGATCTCGGTTCGCGGGAGGTGGTCGAACGCCAGACGCGCGAGCTCCAACCGAGTCTGCGGATCGAGCTCCGTCGGCTTGTGGCCCGGGTTGGCCACGACGAGGATGAGGAGGCGATCGGCCCCGAGCTCGTTCAACGCGCCTTGCGCGAGCGCGACGTGCCCGAAATGCGGGGGATCGAAGACACCGCCGAGGACGGCGGTTCTCACAGCGTCACGGTCTCGTCGCCTAGCTCGACCTCGGCGCCCGCCTTGGCGCCGGCCGCTCGGAGCGCCTCCTCGAGCTCCTCGCGCTCGGGGAGACTGCCCACGACGCGGAAGCCCCGATCGGTACGGAAGATGCGGTAGGCGGCCCGGTCAGGCCGCGGGCGGTAGACGAGGTAGTCCACTAGGCCGTCCTGCCCTGCGTCCGTCGGCTCGGGCGCGGCCGGGCAGAGCTCGAACAGCGCTCGCTTGAGATCGTCGATGCCCTCTCCCGTCGCCGCCGACGTCCGTACGACGCGCAGCACCCGAGGGTCGTCCGTCGAGAACTCTGCCCCGCGAGCGATGTCGATCTTGTTCTGCACGACAATCTGCGGAAGCGAGTCGAGGCCTGCCCCGTAGGCGCCCAACTCGCGGTCGATCGTCCTGAACCGCTCAGCCGCATCGCCCTCCGACGCGTCGATCACGTGGACGAGCAGCCGGGCGCGCTCGAGGTGGGCCAGGAACTCATGGCCGAGCCCAACGCCTTCGCTTGCTCCCTCGATCAGCCCGGGAACGTCCGCGACGATGAGCTGGCGGCCATCTGGAGCCTCCACCGTGCCGAGGACCGGCGAGAGCGTCGTGAACGGGTAGTCGGCAACCTTCGGCTTGGCGTTCGAGATGCGTCGCAGGAGCGAAGACTTCCCCGCGTTCGGCAGGCCGACAAGCGCAGCGTCCGCGAGCAGCTTGAGGCGTAGCTGCAATTCCGCCTCCTCGCCGGGGAGGCCAACCTCGGCGAAGCGCGGAGCCTGCCGAGTCGGCGTCGCAAAGCGCCTGTTACCACGTCCGCCCGCGCCTCCCCGCGCGACGACGACGCGCGAGCCCGGCGCGGCGAGGTCAGCGATGAGCCGCTCCTCCTCGTCGAGCACTTGCGTGCCCGCTGGTACCCGAAGGACGACGCCCTCGCCGGTTGCGCCGTGCTTGCGCGCGCCTTGCCCGTGGCCGCCCTTCGCTGCGCGATAGCGCCGCGGTGCCTGGAACTTGCTCAGGTCACGCAGGTCGGGATCGGCGACGAGAACCACATCGCCGCCACGGCCTCCGTCACCACCGTCAGGGCCCCCTTTGGGCACGTACTTCTCCCGTCGGAAGCTGAGCGCGCCGTGTCCGCCGCGCCCCGCCTCCACGCGGATGCGGGCCCGGTCGTGGAACATCGCCGCGGAGCTTTACGTGCTCTGGGGCCCGCCGACGGCGATGGTGCGGCGTTCGCCACTGCGGTGGAACTCCACCTGACCGTCGCGTGTCGCGAAGATGGTGTCGTCGCGGCCGATGCCGGCCCCGGGACCAGGCGTGAACCGCGTGCCTCTCTGACGCACCAGGATCATCCCGGCACGCACCGTCTGGCCGTCGTAGATCTTCACGCCGAGGCGCTTGGCCTGGGAGTCGCGCCCGTTGCGGGAAGAGCCGAGTCCTTTCTTGTGCGCCATTAGCTCGTCTCTTTCGTCTTCGTCGTCCTCTTACTCGAGGACGTTGTAGCGGACCGCGTGCGCTTCGGCTTCTCCGCGGTCTCCTCTTTCTTCGCAGTGCCGCGCTTCGGGCCGATCGACTGGATCTCGATCTGCGTCAGCTTGCTGCGGTGGCCGGTGTGGCGCCGGTAGCCCGTTCGCCGCCGGTACTTGCCAATCCGGATCTTCGCGCCCTGGACATGACCGAGCACCTTCGCGGTGACGTGCTTGCCCTTGGGTGAGAGCTCCGCCTTGCCGTCGCCGCCCTCGAACAGGACGTCGGGCTGGAACGTCTTGTTCTCGGCCACGTCGAGCCGGTCCACGAGGAGCTTCTCGCCCTCGCGGACGACGTACTGCTTGCCACCGAGCTTGATGATCGCGTAACCGGCCATGGAAAACGCGGGGGGTCACCCCGCGGATCGCTCAGTCTACCAGCGGTTTTTTTAAGCGGCCGAGCCGGCAGAGCCGGCACGGCCTCCACTGGTCGGCGCCGCCAAGTCGGCGCCTTAAACGGCCGATCCGGCAGAGCCGGCACGGCCTCCACTGGTCGGCGCCGCCAAGTCGGCGCCTTCGCTGCCGGTTTGCGCCGCAGCGGGCTTTTTTCGCCGACGGCCGCCCCGGCTGCCGCGCCTCGTCTTCTTGCGCTTCGGTTGCTCGCCGTTCGCGGCCACCTGTTGCTCCGGAGAGCCCAGAGTGGGATCGGGCACGTGGATCAGGGCGGGCGTCGCCTCGGGCTGACCGTCCTCGCTCGCCTCGACCGCGACCGCCGGCTTCTTCTTGCGCCTCCGACCTCCCCGCGAGCCTCGGCGGGTCTTTTTCTTCTTCGGCGCCTCGCCTTCGGGCGGAGTCTCCCCGGCGACGGCTTCGGCCGGCTCTTGGGCGACGGGCTCCTCAGCGACCGCCTCTTCGGCGATCGACTCTTCGGCGACCGGCTCTTCGGCTACCGGCTCTTTGGCCACAGCTTGCTCGGCCTTCGGCTTCGCCGCTCGGGAGCGTCGTGCCCGGGTCGGCTTCTCGGCCTGCGCCTCGGCGGTGATCGGAGCCAACGCCTGCTTCGCGCGACCGCCGACCAGCTCGGCGTAGGCCGCGTCGTCCAGCACGCGCTCGATGCGGACCTTCACGCGCTTGCCGACCATGTCGGCGGCATCGGCGACCGCGATCGGGTAGTCGCCGTCCTTTGCGACCCCCACGGTCGGGTCATGCAGACCGACCTCGACGAGCTTGACCTGGCGCTCCTGCCCTTCCTGGACCGGCCGCTCGGGCTGGAGCTTCACGACCGGGCCGCGCTCGAGCTCCTCGAAGTGGTCGGCCGGAACGCCCTCCTTCCCCACGATGAAGAACCGGCGTCGCGTCCGTTCCTCGATCGCCCGCAGACGAGCGGCACCGGGGCCGACGAGGATCTCGGCGGCGTGTGCGTTCAGCTCCACACGGAACGCCCGGCTGCGAGATTCGGCCGCGAGCGCGCGGAGCTTCCGCTCGGCTTCGACCGCGGTCGTGGTCTCCGAGAGCACGATGCCGTCGCCGTGACAGGTCGGGCAGCGCTTGGTGAGGATCTCACGAGGCCCGTGCGCCACGTTCTGGCGCGTCATCTCCACCAGGCCGAGCGGCGAGATCTCGACGACGTAGGTCTTCGTCCGGTCGCGCTCGAGCTCGGTCTTCAACGCCTCCTCGACGGCCTCTCGGTTCCTCGGGTTCGCCATGTCGATGAAGTCGATGACGATGATCCCGCCGATGTCGCGCAGGCGAAGCTGGCGGACGACCTCCTTGACGGCCTCGAGGTTGTTCTTCGTGATCGTGTCCTCGAGCCGCTGCTCGGACGACTTCGAGCGTGAGCCGACGAAGCGCCCGGTGTTGACATCGATGACAGTGAAGGCCTCCGCGTAGTCGAAGACCAGGTAGCCGCCGGAGGGAAGGTCGACGCGGCGAGACAAGGTGGAGGCGATCTCGTCGTCGACGCCCGACTCCTGGAAGAGCGGCGTCTTGCCGGAGTGCTTCTGCACCTTCTCGGCCATGTGCGGGGAGGTCTTCTTGAGGTACCCGACAATGCGCTTGTACGTGCGGTCGTGGTCGACGACGGCACGCTCGAAGTCGTTCGTGAAGAGGTCGCGGATGACGCGGAGGGGCAGCTCGGCCTCCTGATAGACGAGCGCCGGCGCCGGCACGGTGTCGGCCTGCTCCTGGATCGTCTTCCAGAGCCGCTCGAGGAAGTCGATGTCGCGCTCGATGTCCTCCGCGGACGCGCCTTCGGCGGCGGTGCGGACGATCAGGCTGCCCTGCTTGGGACCGACCTGCTTGAGGATCTCCCTGAGGCGAGCACGCTCCTCGTCGGGCAGCCGGCGAGAGACGCCGAAACCCTCGCCGCTCGGGACGTAGACGACGAAGCGGCCGGGCAGCGAGATCTCGGTCGTCAGCCGCGCGCCTTTCGACTTCATCGGATCCTTGACGGCCTGGACGAGGAGCTCCTCGCCGCGCCTCAGTAGATCCTGGATCCTGCGGCCGTGCCTGCGGCCCTCGAGTTCGGGCGCGACGATCTCGTCGACGTAGAGGAAGCCGTTCTTCTCGAGGCCGATCTCGACGAACGCCGCCTCCATTCCGGGCAGGACGTTGTCGACCGTGCCCTTGTAGATGTTTCCGGCAATCGAGCGGCTCTCGTCGCGCTCGAGATAGACCTCGGCGACCTTCTCGTCCTCGAGGACGGCGACCCGCTGCTCGGCTATGTCGACAGAGATGAGGAGCTCACGCTTGGCGGGCGGCGGGAGGACTCGCGGCGTCGCGGTCCGGCGACGACTCGTGCGCGCCGCTCGGCCGCCTTCGCGGCGCGGCTTCTGTTCTGCGCGCCTAGGCTTCTCCTCGGTGCGCTTCTCCTCGGTGCGCTTCTCGTCGGTGCGCGCGGCTTGCGTTTACGCGCGCACGGCCGGCTTCCGCCGGTTGCGGCCGCCCCGACTGCCCCGACGGCGGCGTTTCTTGGTCTGAGTTTGGTCGCCCGGCCCTGCGGGCGGGGTCGTTACGAGCTGTTTGGCTTCGGCCCGCTCCTGGGCGGGCTCAGGCTGAGATTGGCGCTTTCGGCGCCGAAACCACTGGAGCAAACGAAATCCTTTCGCGTAATTCCCGCGCGCGCACTCGAAGGTGCGCGCTGCGAAGAAATGGACTGTGCAAACTGCATAAAGCTTTCCTCCAGGCTAGCAGCCGTCTTCGCCGCCTCAGTGCGGCTTGGAAGAGCTCACGCCGCCGCCGGCCGAAGCTTCGTCCGCCTCGTGCGGATCGCCCGAAGCCGTTGCGAAAGACGCGCCCACGCCCAGGGCTCAACCTCGAGATAGCGGGTCGCACTTTGGCCCTTGGTGGCGGCGAGGTACTCGAACCAGGCGTCGGCTTCTTCGATCAACAGCAGCTCGTGTGGATCCCGCCGCGATGCCATGGCCGCGATGCTAGGACCGCCATCGGACAGACCAAAGGCGCCGAACGGAAG
>JBKPGE010000031.1:0-8978 GCA_046729215.1 Actinomycetota bacterium
AGCGTCCAGCCGAAGTAGAAGTGGAAGACGTCGGTTCGCGGCAGCAAGCGGAGGAACGCCGGCCACTGCACGGCCTGACGGCCCCAGAATCCGCTCGGCCGGTCGAGCGACCAGTCAGCCTCTGGATGGAGCTTCTGGCGCTCTACGACGACGAGCCGCGCGTCGATGCCCTTCCGACGCAGCGCCTCCACGTTCGTCCACGGGATTCCCGCTACGTTCAGCGGGGTGTGGACTACTCGGGGGGATTGTCCCACTCGACCTGGTCGAAATAGCGGAGCGCCCGGCGCGTAGGCCTCACGCGATCTCGGTACGTCGCGAGCTCCTCCGCCGGGATCTCACCCAGCGCGTGCTTGACGCCGAGCCAGGGCAGGTTCAGATCCTCCTGGTAGACGATCGTCGAGATCCGCGGGTTGATCTCGATCACCTTGTCGCCGACGAGCTGGATGTTGAAGAAGTGGTCGAGCGCCAGTTCCTCGACGATCTTGGACGCGACGTCCATCAGCCAGTCGTCGTCGAGCGTCGCGAAGTACATCGCGAGGCCTGCGCGCATCGACTCGCGCGTCTTCGGGTGGCCGAGCGCGATCCGGCCGCCTTCAGCGATCCCGTCGATGGTCCGCTCGAGCCCGCTCGCGAGCTCCATCACGAGCAGCGGTGTGTCGTCGTCGCCGAGCAGCTCGACGAGCTCCTCCTCCCGCAGCGCCTCCGCGACACCCGGGCGGTTCTGGAGCAGCTGCTCGCGCCGGTCGGCGCCGGCCGAGAGGATCCGGAACCCACGCGAGCCGGAGGAAAACGCCGGCTTGACTGCGACGTCCTCGTCCGGATAGCCAAGGGCCCGTGCCGCCTCGGCCACCGCGTCGCCGCCTACGACCTTGCGCCACTTCGGCCCCGGGACGCCGATCTCGTCCAGAAGCGCATAGGTCTCGGCCTTGTCGTTCGACCGTCGGATCGCCTCAGGTGAAGAGACCATCACCGCAATCCGTTCGAACCGCTCCTTCGCCTCCGCGAGCCCGAGCAGATCAAAGGACGACTGCGGGAGGATCGCCTCCACCTCCTCCTGCCGCGCCACGTCGAGCATCGCGTCCGCGAACCCGGGGTCAGACCCCGGCGGGACGAGGTGGAACGAGTCGCACAGGTGCCGACCAACGGACCGTTCGGCCATGTCGGTTCCGACGACCCGCACAGCGCGCTCGCCGTTCTCCCGGAGGGCCCGGACCAGCGCCGCCGTCCCGGGCGCCCCCGCGGCCGACACGAGAACCGTTGTCACTTACGGATCATCGAGAGCTTCGGCCCGAGCGCCTCGGGTTCGCGGCCGACCTCGCGGGTGAACTCGGCCCAAGCCGAGTTCACGTTCACGTCGTCGGCCACCAGGACGCCATCCTCGCGTAGCGCCGCCCACGCCGTCCGGAACTCGAAGCTCATGCACTCGTACGAGTGCTCGCTGTCGTGCATGAAGAAGTCGATCTGGCCCACGCGGTCGAGCAGCGGCGGAAGCTCGTCCTGAGAGCGCCCGGGCACGAGATGCCACCGCTCCCTCAGCGCAGGCGGCACCATCCAGCCCGGCTCCTTGCCGGGTGGGATCACCGCGCCGCCCTTGCCGTCCCAGAACGTTCCCTCCTCGTACTCCGCACCGGCGACCTCCGGGAGGTCGATCGAATGGAGCTCGCCGGCCCCGTTGTCCTCGAGCGCGAGCAGCAGGAAGGCCGTGGAGACGCCGTTACAGACGCCGGTCTCGACTGCGACTTGCGGCCGCACACCGCGCAGGAGCCTGTACAGGCGCAGCCCCTCCTCGTAGCCCTCCCGGCCCGTGACGCGGCCGGTGTTGTACCTGTGCCCGCGCGGCGTCTTGCCCTGGACCGTGTCCCAGAACTCGGCGGCGCGGACTTCGAGGTGGTCGATCAGGGTGTCAACGGCGCTCATCGGGACGGCATCGTAATGACGCGCATGCGCCTCAGCTCCTCCGGAAGGTAGAAGCCCAGCGGCAGGAGCACGAGCGGATAGGCCGCGACGATCGCGATCGCCGCGGCCAGCGGTGGATCGAGCAGGCGCCCGAAGACGGTGAGGACGATCGCAGCGCCGAAGGCGGTCGCCACCCGGCGCCACTGATAGGGCACCGGATAGACCTGCTGCGCCTTCCAGGCCATTCCGAGGAAGAGCACTGCGTAGGCGCCGATCGTGGCGACGGCGGCGCCGATCATTCCGTACGGCGGGATCAAGAGCAGGTTCAGGATCACGTTCAACACCGCCGCTGCGCCGGTGATCAGCCAGTTCGACCGCGTCTTTCGCGCTCGGCCGATGCCGATGACGACCACGATGTAGGCCCCGAACGCCGCCGCGGCGAAGGCGAGCGGCGCGACCACGCGCTCGGCGGAGTAGAACTGCTCGGTCGTCAGCAGCTTGACGAGCCACGGCGCGAGCACGCCCAGCCCGAGCGCCATCCACGACGTGATCAGGACGATGTAGGTCAGGACGTAGCTGTACGCGCGCTTTGCCTCGCGATCGTCCTGGATGGAGTACGCGAAGGCGGGCCACGCCGTGCGGAAGGCGGCCAGCAAGAGGATGATCCCCGAGGCCATCCGGACGCCGATCGAATAGAGCCCGACCTCCCTCGGCCCAGCGAGCTTCACGAGGAAGAAGCGGTCGCTGAAGTTGAGCACCCAGAGGAAGAGCGCCGAGGGCACGAGCGGCATCCCGAAGCGATTCATCTCTCGCAGCAACGAGCGGTCGAGCTCCACCCCAAGCTGCTCGCGGCGGTAGACGAGCAAGCCGAAATAGACGAGCAGCGTCCCGGTGAAGTTGCCGACGATCACACCGATCGGCCCCTTCTCGAGGACTGCGACGAGGAGCAGCGTCGCACCAACTGTCAGCCCGAGGTTGATCAGAGTCGCGATCAGGTACGCGCCGGATCGCTGCTCGACCCGGAACAGCGAAGTCATCTGCTCGTAGTTGATGCTCGCCCAGAGCCCGACGAAGGCGGCCCGAACGAGGTCGGCGTGGCTGGAGGTGTCGAAGAGCACGTCCGAAATGGGCTCGGCCAGGGCCAGTCCTGCAACGAGCCCGGCAGTCGCGCTCACCATCGTGAACCAGAACGATGTCCGGATCACGCGGCGCTGTCCGGGCCCCTGCGGCTCGTCGAAGTAGAAGCGGAAGAACGCGCTCTTGACCCCTGCGGCGAGCAGGACGGTCAGCACGGCGGAGAGCGCGATCAGCGTCTCGATCAGCCCGTAGTCCGCCGGCGAGAGGTAGCGCGTATAGACGGGCAGCAGCAGGACGGCGATGAAGCGCGAGACAAGCGAGCCGAAGCCGTAGACCGCTGAGTGGCGGGCGAGCTCCAGCATCCGCGCTGCGAGGGTCACGAGAGGTCGATGCGGTCTTCCGCGAGGAGCCCGCGGCGCCTTTCGCGCTCGGCGTCCAGCATGGCGTCCATCGTCTCGCGCATCGTCTCGCCCGGGTAAACCCAGATCTCCGGATGGGCGAGGAGCTGGAGCCAGGCGAACTCGCGCTGGGCGAGCGACTCGTGCGGGCAGCCGTGGCGCCAGCGTTGGTTCGAGTCGGAGCGGTAGTGGCCGGGATCGAAGTACGGCGGTTGCATCACGTTCACGACGCCGTCGAGCGGCTCGGACATGTAGTCCGGATCCGGGTTATGCCACGCAACGACCGGGTCGAAGCGCTCGTCGCGCTCGGCGCCCGGCCAAACGGCGTGCAGACCGACGCCGTGTCCCAGCTCGCGGAGCCGGTTGAGCGCCCGCCGACCCTCGTGCGAAGCGAGGTTGTAGAAGACGCTCTGCGTCATCAGAAAGTAGGTCGCCACCGCCCCCAGCTCCGCCTCGAGCTCGGCCATTCGCAGTGCCGCGTCGAGCGAGAGATCGACGTCGTGACGGAGAAACAGATCGCCGGTCTGAGGCGAGTGGTCGAAGTACGAGAACCGGTACCCGCCGTCCCTCGCCGCCTCCAACAGCTCGCCGTAGTGCTCCAACGAAAAACCACAGTTCATGCGACTTCCACATCCAGAAGTTTCGCTGCCGCCTCGGCGCGCTCGACGGCTTCCAGGTTCGTGTCGCCGAGCGCGATCACGTACCCACGGCGGTCTCCGTCCACCTGGACGGGACGGATGGTCTCACCTTCCTGGAAGTAGAGATCCGCCTCGACGACCCCCGGAAACGCCAGCACTTTCTCCAGGCCGTCCACGCGGACCAGCTTGCCCGTCGGGAGCGGCCCGGGCTCAGCCGTCAGGAACGAGATCGCGAGCGGCTGCTGGACTCTCGGGGTGACGAGCTCGTCCGGCACCGCCTCTCCCAGCGCCTGGCGCAGAGCGATCTCGATGAGATCGACGCCGACGCCGTAGCGTGCGACAGAGTCCATCTGCCCGGCCGGGATCCGCGCGGCCACCTCGATCAACCGCGCGACGCCATCGTCTCCGCGGATCACCTGGGGATAGGCGATCCCGTCCCGGAGCCCGAACGCGTGGATCGTGGACCGCCCGACGCGCTCGACCTCCGCAAGGGCGTCCCCGAAGAGCGTGGACGGGTAGATGTGGGCGACGGCGACTCCGAACCCCATGCCGGCTGGACGGCGCCTGTCCGAGAGCGTCACGACGGTGACGTCGCCGCCGCGCGCAACGAGCAGTCCGTTGACCTCGAGCCCCGGGTGGTAGCTCTCGAGGATCGCCTCCTCCTCGGTGGACTGGGCGAGCGCAGCGTGGAGATGGCCCTCGATGTCGTCAATGGACGCGACCAGGGACAGACCCCGCTGGCCGGCCGAGTCGGCCGGCTTGAGCACCGCCGGGAAGCCGACAGCGTCCGCGGCGGCCGGAACCTCACGGATGTGTCGGAGCGCTGCGAAGCGCGGCTGCGGCACGCCGGCCTCGGCGAGCCGCCGGCGCATCGCGATCTTGTTCGTCATCAGGTGGGCCGTCTCCGTTCCGATGCCGGGAAGTCCCAGCGTCTCGGCGACGCCGGCGACGACGGGCACCGCACGATCGGCTGCGAACGTCATCACGCCGTCGACTGAGTGGCGGCGACCCACCTCGGCCACGGCCGCCACGTCGCCGAAATCGACCACCTCGGACACATCTGCGTGCGCGAACCCGGGCGCGTCCGGATTCCGGTCGACGGCGATGATCGTCGCGCCGAGCTCACCGACCCGCCTGAGCGCTCGCCGCTGGTGGCGACCGGCCCCGACAAAAAGCACGGTGCTCATGGTTTCCGCGGTGCGACGGGGAAGAGGAAGGCGTGCTTGTCCCAGCGCGCGATCTCGCAGCCGTCGGTGCGCGAGAAGTGGGCCTCGACGGTCTCCCCGCGGAAGAGGCCTTTGACCTCGGCCACCGACGGCCCGCCGTAGATCTTGGTGCAGACGGCGTTTTCGGGCGTAGGCGCGAACGGATCTTCCAGCTTCAAGAGGTGCTCGCACGCCTGCTCCGGATGGGGATGAGTTCCGCCCGCCCGCTCGCAGTACAGCTTCCACTGGCGGCTCTTGCCCGCGTCCTTGCCGGCCGGCCAGACCGTGATGTCCAGGACTGTCTGCGTCCCCGGCGTCTTGCCGCCCTCGTAGCCGGCACAGGAGGTCAAGAGGACCACACCCACCACTAGACTCGCCGCGTGTCTCTTCACGGTAAGCGCATTGTGCTCACGGGCGGCGCGGGCTTCATCGGGACGACGCTCACACGACGCCTGGTCGACGACAACGAGGTCATCCTCCTGGACAACCTGCACCGAGATGCGCTGGCCGGAAGCGAGCTCGCGGGCCATCCGAATCTGTCGTTCGTCCATGGCGACGTGCTCGATCCGCCGGTCGTCCTGGAGACGCTGCGGAAGGCGACCCACATCGTTCACCTGGCCGCGATCGCAGGGGTGGACACGGTCCTGGAGAGCCCCGTTCGCACGATGCGGGTAAACCTGATCGGCACCTACAACGTGCTGGAGGCGGCGCACGCGACGATCGAAAGCGTGGAGCGCCTAGTCGACTTCTCGACGAGTGAGGTCTTCGGACGGCATGCCTACAAGGTCGAGGAGATCCACGAGACGGCCCAGGGCTCCGTCGGCGAGGCGCGCTGGACCTACGCCGTCTCGAAGCTGGCTGGAGAGCACTTGGCGCATTCGTACTACGACGAGTTCGGCCTGCCGACCTGCTCACTTCGGCCGTTCAACGTCTACGGGCCGGGCCAGATCGGGGGCGGCGCCATCCGTGCTTTCATCGAGACGGCGCTGGCCGGGGAGGACCTGATCATCCACGGCGACGGCTCCCAGATCCGCGCCTGGTGCTACGTGGACGACCTCGTCGATGCGCTGCTGCTCGTGCTGGAGCGCCCCGAGGCCGTCGGTGAGATCTTCAACGTCGGGAACCCCCGCTCGGTCGTGACGGTCTTCGACCTCGCGAGTCGGGTTCGCCGCCTGATGAATGCCGACATCGACATCAAGTTCCGGCCGCTCCACTACACCGACGTCGAGATGCGGATCCCGAACGTCGAAAAGGCTCGGGCCCTGCTGGGTTGGGAGCCGCGCGTCGACCTAGACGAGGGCCTCCTCCGCACGTTCGCCTGGTACAGGGAACGACAGCCGGCGCCGGCGTGATCCGCCTCGCCTGGCCGGATCTCGGCGAGGAGGAGCTCGCCGAGGTCGCATTGGTGTTCCGGAGCGGGCAGCTCACCATGGGGCCGAAGGTGTCCGAGTTCGAGGCCGGGCTCGCGGCGGCTTGCGGAGTCGAGCACGCCGTCGCGGTCTCGTCCGGGACCGCGGCACTCCATCTCGCTGTGCTCGCGCTTGGAATCGGGCCGGGCGACGAGGTGATCGTCCCCGCCTACACGTTTCCCGCCACCGCGAACGTCGTGGCGCTGGCCGGCGCCCGCCCTGTGCTCGTCGAAGTCGACCCCGAGACGATGAACCTGCGGCCCGACGCGGTCGCCGAGGCAGTCACGGAGCGCACGCGCGCCGTCCTCGTCGTGCACCTGTTCGGCCGGCCCGCTCGCTGGGAGGAGCTCGAGGCGGTCGTGCCGCAGGGAGTCGCCCTGCTCGAGGACGCGGCCGGCGCACTGGGAGCGCGACGCGGTGGGCGGCCGTGCGGCGGGCTCGGGCGGCTGGGCTGTCTCTCCTTCCACCCACGCAAGATCGTCACGACCGGCGAAGGCGGAGCGGTGACGACGAGCGACGGCGAGATCGCCGACGCGATCCGGCGGCTTCGCCATCACGGCATCGAGCCACGCGGCGACTTCGACATCCGCATCCCGGGACTCAACTACCGGCTGTCGGACATCCTCTGCGCGGTCGGGATCTCCCAGCTCGGCCGGCTGGAGGAGCTCCTCCGGGAGCGCGAGCGGCTCGCCGCGGCCTACGCCGAGGGGCTGGAGGGCCGAGTCGGGCTGCCGACGGCCGACGACGGGGATCGGCACGGCCTGCAGGCCTACGTCGTCCGCATCGAGCGCCGCGACGACGCGCTTTCGGCACTCCACCAAGCCGGCATCCAGGCGCAGATCGGTACCTACGCGCTCCACCACCTTGGCGCCTTCCGCGACCAGGGGCCCTTCCCGGGCGCCGATGCTTGCTACGACCAAGCGCTCGCTCTGCCCTTCCACAACCGGCTGACGGAAGCGGACATCGAGCGGGTGAGTGGGGTCTTGACAGGCTTGTAAGTGAGTAGTAACTTACAACGCCGATGGCAGTGAAAACTGCAACGGCAACGCGGCAGTCGGCCGAAGAGCGCCGGGAGAGCATCCTCGATGCGGCGGTGGTCGAGTTCGCCGCGAAGGGTTTGCACGGCACCTCGACAGAGGACATCGCGCGCCGCGCCGGCATCTCGCAGCCCTACGTCTTTCGGCTCTTCGGCACGAAGAAGAAGCTCTTCGCCGAGACGAATCGGCGCTGTATGCGCGAAGTGCACGAAGAGATGGCCGCCGCTGCCGAGGGAAAGTCCGGTCCGGATGCTCTCGACGCGATGGGCGCCGCGTACATGCGATACCTCGAGGCCGAGCCGCGCCGGCTCATGCTGCAGATGCACATGTATGCGGCCTCGGACGAGCCCGAGATTCGCGAGGTCGCTCGCCAAGGCTACGGCGAGCTCGTGCGCCTAGCGGAGCGGGTCAGCGGCGAATCCGGAGCACCGATCTCACAATTCTTCGCCCGCGGCATGTTGATCAACGTGATCGCGGCGATGCAGGTGCGGAACGCCGGGATCGATTGGGCCGACCGCTTGATCCAGGGGTGCAAGAAGGAGGTTTTCTAGAGCCCCTCTCTTTTTTGGGCCCAAAGGAAGTGATGAATCACTATCAAGATAGGAGGAAGGTGATGCAAGCCCCGCGGACGCTCTGGACATTCGTGATCACGTCCCTGGCGCTTTTCATGGTCGTGCTCGACAACCTCGTCGTCTCGACCGCTCTGCCGGTGATTCGGGTCGATCTCGGCGCGTCGCTGGAGGAGCTGGAGTGGACGGTCAACGCGTACACGCTGACCTTCGCAGTCCTGCTGCTCACCGGCGCAGCGCTCGGCGATCGCTTCGGCCGCCGCTGGATGTTCGTCATCGGGCTCGGCCTCTTCACCGCCGCGTCCGCGGCGGCGGCGCTCGCGCCGAGCATGAACGCGCTGATCGCCGCCCGTGCGATTCAGGGAATCGGCGGCGCGATCGTTACTCCGCTGACACTGACGATCCTGAGCGACGCGTTCCCCAAGGAGAAGCGCGGCCTCGCCCTCGGCGCCTGGTCCGGCATCGCCGGCCTCGCCGTGGCCTCGGGCCCGCTCGTCGGAGGCGCGGTCGTCGACGGGATCTCGTGGCAGTGGATCTTCTGGCTGAACGTGCCGATCGGGATCGTCCTCGCCCCGCTCGCGTTCCTGAGGCTGCGCGAGACCTACGGCCCCGACAAGGGACTCGACCTGCCCGGCCTCGGCCTGGCCAGCGCCGGCCTCTTCGGGATCGTCTGGGGTCTCGTGAACGGCAACTCCGACGGCTGGGGCAGCCCCCAGATCGTCGGCGCGATCGGCGGCGGTCTCGTGTTG
>JBKPGE010000032.1:0-11955 GCA_046729215.1 Actinomycetota bacterium
CAGCAGCGGTACCAGAACGGGTTCGACTGCCAGGGGCTCTGGGTGGAGGTCGAGGTCGAGAAGTCCCTCGGCCTGAACTCGAAGCGTGACATCGAGGAGTACGGGATCGCGGAGTTCGCCGAGCGCTGCAAGGAGCGCGTCGCCCACTTCTCCACCGTGATCGCCGACCAGTCCCGCCGCCTCGGGATGTGGATGGACTGGCCGAACAGCTACTTCACGTTCTCGGACACGAACATCGAGTACATCTGGCGGTTTCTCCAGGAGGTCAACCGTCGCGGGTGGCTCTATCGGGGGCACCGCTCCACGCAGTGGTGTCCGCGCTGCGGAACGTCGCTCTCGCAGCACGAGCAGGCGGGCGAGGAGAACTACAGGGAGATCGAGCACCCGTCGTTGTTCGTGCGCTTCCCACTGAAGGAGCGCGAGGGAGAAGCGCTGATCGTCTGGACGACGACACCCTGGACGCTGCCGGCGAACGTCGCCGCGGCGGTGAAGCCGGACGCTGAGTATGTGCTTCGCGAGGACGGCGGCTGGCTAGTGCGGGAGCTCGCCGGAGATGGCCCGATTGTTCGGACGGTGCGGGGCGAGGAGCTCGTCGGGCTCGAGTACGAGGGCCCCTTCGACGATCTCGACGCGCAGCAGGGGGTCGTCCATCGTGTGATCCCGTGGGACGAGGTCTCGCTCGACGAGGGGACCGGGATCGTGCACATCGCCCCAGGAGCAGGCGCCGAGGACTTCGAGCTCTCGCGCATTCACGGGCTTCCCGTTCTGTCGCCGATCGACGAGGCCGGAGTGTTCGTCGAGGGCTACGGGGTGTTCACCGGGCTTTCGACCGACGAGGTCGCAGAGCCCGTAATCGAGGAGCTCTTCCGGCGCGAGTTGCTCGTCGAGGCGGGTCGGATCGTCCACCGCTATCCGACGTGCTGGCGCTGCAAGACGCCGCTCGTCTTCCGCGTCGTCGACGACTGGTTCATCTCGTGCGACGAGATCCGGCAGCCGCTGCTCGAGGCGAACGCAACCGTGGAGTGGACGCCGAGCTTCTACTCGAAGCGGATGGACGACTGGCTCCGGAACATGGGCGACTGGAACATCTCGCGCAAGCGCTACTTCGGTCTCCCGCTGCCTTTCTACCCCTGCGCGTGCGGGCATCTGAACGTGATCGGCTCGCGGGAGGAGCTCCAGGAGCGCGCAACTTCGGGTCTCGAAGGTTTGCGAGAGCTCCACCGGCCGTGGATCGACGACGTGGTGATTCGCTGTGAGCAGTGCGGCGAGGACGTCCGGCGGATTCCGGAGGTCGGCGACGCGTGGCTCGACGCCGGCATCGTCGCGTTCTCCACGCTCGGTTGGGGGAACGCTGCCTGGAAGGAGCATGGCTATGGGACGGGCGCTGCCGAGGGGCTGACCGGCGCCGATCTCCCGGATCACGCGTACTGGGAGCAGTGGTTCCCCGCCGATTGGGTCTCCGAGAGCCGCGAGCAGATCCGGCTCTGGTTCTACTCGCTGTCCTTCATGTCCGTGACGCTCGACGGCCGATCGCCGTACAGGCAGGTGCTGGCGTACGAGCGCGTCCGCGACGAGACAGGTCGTGAGATGCACAAGTCGTGGGGCAATGCGATCGAGGCGAACGAGGCAATCGAGCGGATGGGCGCGGACATCGTCCGATGGCTCTTCTCCGAGCAGGTCCCGAGTCAGAACATCAACTTCGGCTATGGGCCGGCCGACGACGTCAAGCGCCGCCTGCTCACGTTCTGGAACTCGGTTGCGTTCTTCGTGACCTACGCGAACATCGAGGGCTTTCGGCCTCGGTGGGGGGAGGCGCCGAGCGCGGAGCGGCCACTGGATCGGTGGTTGCTTGCTCGCACCGAGAAGCTCGTGGAGGACCTCGAGGCCGAGTACGAAGGCTTCTGGACGCCCGGCGTCGTCCGTGCGTTCGAGACCTTCGTCGACGATCTCTCGAACTGGTACATCCGGCGGTCGCGACGGCGGTTCTATTCGTTCGACGAGGCGGCGTTTGGGACTCTCTGGCACGCGCTCGTGCAGTCCATTCGCGTGATCGCGCCGGTAATGCCGTTTCTCGCGGAGGAGCTCTGCCGGACGCTGGTCGCTCCCGTAGAGGGGGCGCCTGGGTCGGTCTTTCTGGCCGGCTGGCCGGAAAGGGACGAGTCTCGTCGTGACGATGCGCTGCTGCGGGAGGTTGGACAGGTTCGTCGAGTCGTCGAGCTCGGTCGCCAGGCGCGGGCAGCGTCGGGACTGAAGCTCCGGCAACCGTTGCGCAGACTCGTCCTCCAGGGTGCGACGATTCCCGACGCTTTTCTCGACGAGGTTCGAGAGGAGCTACGGGTCAAGGGGGTCGAGCACGGCGAGGTCGAGGCCGAGGAGCTCGTTGTGAAGCCGAATCTGCCACTGCTCGGGCCGAGGCTCGGCAAGGAGCTCGGTGCGGTCCGCGCGGCGCTCGCGGCGGGCGAGTTCGAGCGGGTCGACGGCGGGTTCCGAGTCGCCGGCCATGAGCTCACGGCCGATGAGGTGCTGATCGAGCATCGCGGCAAGGAGGGGTGGGCGCTGGCGTCGGACGGCGGCGTCACGGTCGCTCTCGACACGCAGCTCGACGACGAGCTTCGGGTGGAGGGCCGCGTGCTGGACCTCATCCATCAGCTGAATCTGAAGCGGCGAGAGGCTGGGCTCGAGCTGACCGATCGAATCGTCGTGACCCTGCCCGCCGTCGACGCCGCCTTGCTGGAGCACGAGGACTGGATCAAGAGCGAGGTGCTGGCGACCGAGATCCGCGTCGACGGCGGCAGCGCCGAACCTCAGATCACGAAGGCGTAGCGCTCCTTCGGTCGGGGTCGGACCCCGTGGCGAAGGCGCGCCAAAAGCGTCACAAAAGCGTGTAAGCGGCCGGCCTACCGCCGTCCTGCTGGGCATTGTCGCCGGATGGCCCGACCGCCCCGCTTCCTCGAGCCCGACGGCATCTATCACGTGACGACTGTCGGTGTGAACAAAGCTGCGGTGTTCCTGACGCGGGAAGACCGCCTCCATTTTCTCACACTCCTCGAGCGGATCGTCAGGCGCCTGGGCTGGCTCTGCCAGGAGTACTGCCTCCTGACGAACCACTTCCATCTCGTCCTGCAAACGCCAGAGCCGAATCTCTCGCGAGGGATGCATTGGCTGAACGGCGTGTATGCGCAGAGCTTTAACCGCAAGCACGAGCGCACTGGCCATCTGTTCGGCGATCGCTTTTACGCCGTGCAGGTACGGAACGACGGCCATCTGCTGGAGGTCACCCGCTACGTGGCGCGGAACCCGATCCGCGCTGGGCTCTGTCGCCAACCGTACGAGTGGGAGTGGAGCAGCTACGGCGCGTTGATCGGCTACCGGGCCCCGCTCCCGTTTGTTGACCACGAGGGCGTCCTGCGCCGCTTCGGGCGCACGCGCGGCGCAGCCACCCGCGCCATCCGAGACTTTGTGGAGAAAGGGTGACGGTCCCTTGACCGGGTCTGACCCCGGGCGAGGCTCGCTACCGCTGGCCTTCGGCGAGAGCGAGCTCGCGGCGGAGCTCGACCGGGAGGCGGAAGACGACGTCCTCGTGCGCCGACTGGAAGGGCTCGACGGAGTGAACGCCCCGCGCGCGGAACCAGTCGCACACTCGGCCGACGAGCTTCTCCGGCGCGGACGCGCCCGACGTGATCCCAACCGTCTCGACCCCCTCAAGCCAGCTCTCGTCGATGTCCGTCTCGTCGTCGATCAGATGCGCCTCCACGCCCCCGGCGCGCGCCACCTCGACCAGTCGGTTCGAGTTGGACGAATTTCGCGAGCCTATGACGAGCAGGAGATCGACGGCTCCGAGCAGGTCCTTCACTGCCCACTGCCGGTTGGAGGTCGCGTAGCAGATGTCGTCGCGCTTCGGCGCCCGGATCGACGGAAAGCGACGCCGCAGCACGCTGATGATGTCAGTGGTCTCGTCGACCGACAGCGTAGTTTGCGTGATGTAGGCGACCCGCTCGGGATCCGCGAGCTCGAGCCGCTCCGCGTCCTCGACGGTTTGGACGAGGACGATCGAGTCGGGCGCCTCTCCCGTCGTCCCGACCACTTCCTCGTGTCCCTCGTGTCCGATGAGAATGATCGTGTAGCCCTCGGCGGCGTATCGGCGCGCTTCGACATGCACCTTCGTGACGAGAGGGCACGTAGCGTCGATCGTGTTCAGCCGGCGAACCTTGGCGTTCTCGTAGACGGACGGCGCGACTCCGTGCGCCGAGAGCACGACAGTTGCACCCTCGGGCACTTCGGTTTCACTCTCGACGAAGATCGCGCCGCGCTCCTCGAGATCCCGGACGACGTGCCAGTTGTGGACGATCTGCTTGCGCACGTACACCGGCGGGCCGTGGAGATCCAGCAGGCGCTCGACGGTTTCCACCGCACGCTCCACGCCCGCGCAATAGCCGCGAGGCGAAGCCAAAAGGACGCGCTTGACCACGTGTGCATCGTAGCCTCGGCCCGTTTTTCCCCACTTTCAAAGATGGGCCGGTCGGCCTATTGGATTTCTCCGCGACCCGGAGTACCGTCCAACGCACTGGGCGACGCGAACCGCGGTGCGCGTACCTGGCCACGATCCGCGGTGAGCAACTAGGGCTGGCCCGCCGTACCGACCCCCCCGAGCGGCGGGCCTCCCTCGTTTCCTCATACCGGTTTCCTCCGTATCATCGGCTACTGGTGGCGTTGCTCAGCGTGTCAGTTACCGCGCTACCGCTCGCCGCGGCGGCCGTGGGCTTCGTGCTGCTCGGATTGGCCATTGCGATCGTCCTGGTTGCGCTGGCCGTCCTGATTTTCCGCCGACCGCCGTCTGAGGTGCAAAGACGGCCGCCTGTAGCCGATCCATCGGACAGCCGGGACGCCTCGACCTCGCTCTCGGCCCGGCTCGCCAACGCGAACGATGCAGAGTCGATCGCCCGCGTCCTCGTCTTCGAAATGCTGACGCAGCTCGGCGTCGACCTCGGAGCGGTGGCGCAGATCAGTGACGACGGGAGACTGGCGCGGGGAATCTACGCGTACGGCACCGACGCCGATGTGGACTGGTGGCGCTCCGTACGGCTCGACCTCGAAAACGATCCCACAGCGATAGCGAGCGTCGCCTACGAGGCCAGTCCGCTGACGATCTATGACGTCGAATCCTCTCCGCATGTGAACCACCGGCTCGCCGAGCGCGCGGACACCAAGAGCTCGGCGTTGGTTCCAGTGATCTCCGGCGACCGGGTCATCGCCGTCCTGATGGCGGCGACAACGAAGGAGCGCCGGGCATTTCCCGCCCGAGAGATCGCCCTGCTGGAAGCCATCGCCGCCGAAGCAGCACTGGCCCTCGAGCGCACACGTTCGGCAGCACAGCTCGAAGAAGCGCTCGAGCGCGAGCAACTGATCGCTGCCATTGGAAGGAAGGTCCGATCCGAGCACGACATCGAAGCCGTGCTCCGTGTCGCCGTCCAGGAGACCGGAGAAGCGCTCGGCGTCGCCCGGTGTTTCATCAGGCTCGAGACGCCCGGGGGTGCGACGCCGATTCGGGCCGAGTGGGACGCACCAGGCGCGGCGCCCATCGGCGACGCCGCAGCGAGGTTGCCCGTGACCAACCTCGCGATCCGGGAGCGCCGCACGGTCGCCATCGCGGACGTCGCGGCTGCACCCGAGCTCTCGGACCCAGAGCTCGGCGGCATCGAGACGATGATGGAGCTGGACGCGCACGCCGCCCTCGCGGCACCGATCTTCGTCTTCGACCGCACGATCGGCGCGTTCGCCGTTCACAGGAACGAGGCACAGGCCTGGTCGGCGGCCGAGATCTCGCTCGCGGAGGCCGTCGGCCGCGAGGTCGGCCTCGCCCTCCACACTGCACAGCTGCTGGATGAGAACCGCAAACGGCTCGACCGGCAGACCGCGCTCGTCGATGCCGCGCAGGTGATGACGAGCGAGCTTCGTGTCGAGACGGTCCTCCAGCGGTTGGTCGTGGAAGTGACGCAGCTGCTGGAAGCAGACGCGGCCGACTGTTACCTCTACGACGTCGGAAGCGGAATGCTCCGCTGCGCCGCCGTCTACGGGCTGCCCTCCGAGCTGATCGACTTCGCCTTCCCGGCCGACAAGGGCCTCGCCGGCGAGGCCATGCGTCGCGGCCACGGGACGATCTCGACCGACTACGACACGGTAGACCAGCCGCACCCGGCTTACGCGGAGTTCGTCGCGGCGATGGTCGCACCCATGACCTGGTGGGGTGAGGTTCGTGGCGTGATCGGGGTCGGCGCGCGTGACCCGGAGCGCACGTTCACCCAGGAGGACGCCGACGTGCTCGAAGCGTTCGCGAACCTCGGCTCCGTCGCCCTTCGCAACGTCGCGAGCATCGAGCAGAGCAGCAGGCAGGTGCGAATCCAGCGCGGGTTCTTCCGGATCGCCTCCGTGCTCGCGCAACCCCTGTCCCTGGCTGAGACGCTGGACGCCGTTGCGCAGGCGGCGAGCGACGCGCTCGGGGGGTCGTTCGCGGCCGTGCTGATGCCGGAAGCATCGGAGCTGCTGCTCGCAGGCTCGCATGAGCTTCCCGACATCGCCGTGGACTTCTTCGGACACGGGCTACACGGCGCCGAGTCGCTCCTCGGCGCTGCGCAGGGCCAGCGCGTCCTCGCCGCGCCCCGGATCGAGGGCGACGACCGCTTCGGCGAAGACTGGCAACAGCTCGCGCGCCAGACCAGCGTCGCGTCGCTTCTCGCCGTTCCGGTCGAGGCGCCCCGTCGCGAGGGACACGGCCTCGGACTCGTCTTCTTCGTCGAGGAGCAGTCCTTCACAGATGACGAGATCGAGCTCGCGCACCACCTGGCCGGGGCGGCCGGCGGCGCTCTCGAACGGGCAGAGCTGTACGAGGCAGAGCGCAGGTCGCGTGCAATCGCCCAGCAGCTGGCGCGACCCGGGACGATGCTGGCCAGCGAGCTCGACCCGGAGGCGATCCTCGAAGAGATCGTTTCACAGGCGCCCGACCTCGTCGGCGCCGACGCGGCCGCCGTATCACTCCTCGAAGACGATGAGCTCGTCGTCAGCGCCGCCCACGGCGAAAGCACGGAGGAGGCGCTCGGCTCGCGCGCATCTGCCGTCGGGGAGCTGGCGGGCGAGGTTGTCCAGTCCCGCACACCTGTGGTGCACGGCGATCTCCAGGGGCAGCTGTCTCCAGCCGATCCCATTGTCCGGGCGGGCTACAGGGCGTTCCTCGGGGCCCCGCTGGTAGGGCCGGAGGGTGTCGTGCAAGGCGTTCTGGCCGTCTACGGCCGTGCTCCGCGGACCTGGAGGGAGGAGGAAGTCGAGGCGCTCGCTGCCCTGGCCGGCAACGCCTCCGCATTCCTCTCGAACGCTGAGCTCTACCAGCGCGCCGTGCTCGAACGTGAACGGAGCGTCGCGATCCTCGGAAATGTCGCGGATGGGATCGTCGCCGTCGACCGGGACAGCGAGGTCGTCCTCTGGAACGCTGCGGCGGAGCAGATCACTGGGGTTCCTGAGTCCGAGGCGCTCGGGCGGGCGCCGTCCGACGTCCTGCAGCGAAGCCTCGACCCGGATGAGACCTCCGCGGAAGGCGGCGGACTTATCCAGATCTCCCGCGGCGCCGAGGAGATCTGGCTCTCGGTCAACGAGGCGGTCATGCGCGACCCTGCAGGCGCAGTCGCCGGTCGGATCTACGCATTCCGCGACGTCTCCTCAGACCGGCTCGTCGAGCAGCTGAAATCGGGCTTCGTGTCCACGGTCTCACACGAACTCCGCGCTCCGCTCACCTCGATCTACGGGTTCGCCGAGACACTGCTCCGCACGGACGTCGCGTTCTCCGACGAGGAACGATCGAACTTCCTCAAGTACATCGCGACGGAGGCCCAGCGGCTCACCGTCATCGTCGACGCGTTGCTCAGCGTCGCCCGGCTCGAGGCCGGCGACTTGCAGGTGCGGCTCGACAAGACCGACCTCCGGGACGTCGTCACGGACGTCGTCTCCTCGGCACAGCGCGAGTTCGTCAACGGGCGACGTTTCGTGATCGACGTTCCGGAGGAGCCCCTCGACGCGACGGCAGATCGCGACAAAGTGCGCCAGATCCTCGCCAACCTCGTCGACAACGCGGTCAAGTTCTCGCCGGAGGGAGGCACAGTGACGATCGCGGCCCGGCGAACGGGCGACGCTGTCCAGGTTCGCGTCGTCGACCAGGGTTCCGGTGTGCCGGCCGGCGAAAAGGAGCGGATCTTTCGCAAATTCTACCGCGCCGAGGCAGCGGACCAGGAGACCGGGGGGACCGGCCTCGGGCTCTTCATCGCCCGCGGCCTGGCGACAGCGATGGGCGGCCGTCTCTGGATGGATGCCGACCTCGGTTCCGGCACGAGCTTCGTCTTCGAGCTGCCGACGGGGGCGGCCCAAACCGAATGAGCGGCCGACGAGTGCGATATACCAACTGCGGGAGGACACGGTGACAAAGGTCCTGGTAGTCGACGACGAAGCGCCGATCCGGCTCCTCTGTCGGGTCAACCTCGAGCCTGAGGGTATGGAAGTGCTGGAGGCCGCGGACGGGCAGGCGGGGCTGGAGACGGCCCGCGCCGAGCTCCCGGACGTCATCCTTCTCGACGTGATGATGCCCGGGATGGACGGCTGGGAGGTCGCCGAGCGGCTGGTCGAGGACGAGGCAACGCACGAGATCCCGCTCGTCTTCTTGACCGCGCGAGCCGAGCTCCGAGATCGCGCGCGAGGCCTGGAACTCGGCGGCGTCGACTACATCACGAAGCCGTTCAACCCGACCGAGCTCGCCTCGGTCGTGGAGCACCTGCTCGAGCGCGTTCGGCGTGGGGAGCGGGACGATCTGCGGCGGGAGAAGATCGCCGAGCTGCGCGAGCTGCTCGTCGAATAAGCGGGGGTTCAAGTACCGGAGAAGTCCGCAGTCGCGACGTTCGCGTTGCGGAATCCGGCCATCGGGCCGACTGCGACTCCGACCCCGACGAGCCGGAAACCCGGTCGCAGCATCGTCGTGCGATGCGCGGGGCTGGCGAGCCACATGCTCACGATCGCGGACGCCGTGCCCTTGGACCCGATGCCCCAGGCGAGCGTTTCTCCCAGCACCGGGCCGCGGACACCGTGCCGACGCAGTCGGCCATACCAGTCGCCGTGTGCGAAGTTGCCGCTCTGCACCATTGCCCGAGAATGGGCTCTCGCCGCCTGCTGGAGGCGGATTCCGACCCGAAGGGGCGCCGCCCCCTGCGCGGCGCGGGCTTCGTTGATCGCGCGAAGCAGGTTCTGCTCTCGCGGGGTCAGGCTCGGAAGGCCGATCGTCTCCGGGGAGGAGGCACTCGGTGCCGATCCGGCAAGTGCGGCGCCCACGACGCCCAGGGCGACGAGCGTGCGGCCCCTGCGCTCCACGACGGCGAGTGTTGCAGATCAACGGGCCGTTTGAGCTAGCGCGATCGCGGCGAGGACGACGAGCGCACCGACCAGCTGGTACGCCGTGAGCGACTCTCCGAGCCAGGCGTAGGCGAACGTCGTCGCCGCAACGGGCTCGAACATCGCCGTGATCGCCGCCCGCGAAGCGGTGATGTGCCGCAGTGAGGCGGCCAGGAGCGCAAACGGCACGATCGTCCCGAGCACGACCATCCAGGACATGAGCAGCCACACCGGGAGTGAGAGATCCTCGAGCCGTCCGAGCAGCGACACGCTCTCGTCCACGAGCCCGAACGGGAAGGACGTCAGCGGCTGCACGATCGCCCAGAAGACCGACGCCAGCAGGAACCCATAACAAACGAGGGAGATCGGGTCACGGCGGGTGACCGCCCGCTCAGCCGAGAGGATGTAGACGGCGAAGGTCACCGCGGAGCCCAGCGCCGCGGCGACGCCGAGGCCGTCGAGGGTGAGGCCGTCCCAGAGCTGCACGAGCAGCGCGATCCCGAGGACCGAGAGCGCGAGCGCCGCCCAGATCCGACGGCGGACCGGCTCGTGGTACGCGAAGCGGGCCCAGAGGGCGACGAGCACCGGAGCGAGGTACTGGATGAGCAGCGCGACGCCGATGTCCAGCCGGCTGATCGCCTCGAAGTAGAACCACTGGACGAGCGCGAGCCCGAGCACTCCGAACGTGACGAGCATGGCCAGCTCCGTGCGGCGGACAGTTAGTGTTTGCCGCCGGGCGAGCACGAGGAACGCGAAGAGGAGCAGGAAGGCCCCGGTCGTACGCACCTCGGTCAAGCGTTGGGCAGGCACTTCGCCGGACTCGATGATCACCTTGGAGACGACTCCGTTGAAGGCCCACAGAGTCGCCGCCGAGAGCACCATTGCATAGCCGAGCCCGGGGCGGCGGTCTGACTCGGCCACGACGCCGAGCCTAACCAGCGCCAGATCTACACTAGGTCGGGCGGGACGTAGCGCAGCCTGGTAGCGCGCCTGCTTTGGGAGCAGGAGGCCGCGGGTTCAAATCCCGCCGTCCCGATACAGGAAAGCCCCGGAAACGGGGCTTTCCTGTTGCCCTGAGTTAGCGCCGCGGCGTTCGGCTTCGCCGCCGGCCCATCAAAGTCCAGTAAAAAGTTAAGCCGAACGAGCCCTATATAGGCATCTCGCGTCGTTCGGTGTTCACTTAATGAGCCAGCGAAAAACGTTCTCCCCCCGCCGGCGGGCCTGAGTTTCTTCCTAGCGCGGATCCGTTACCTCGGCGATCCGCCGCGCCATTCCCTGATTCTTCTTCACTACGTGGTAGCCCTCGCGCCGCTCTACGACCTGCTCCACGTCGGGAATTTCGTGGCCGGGAACGACCGCGAAGTGGGTGGCTTCCGCGCGGAGCTCCTCGTAGGCCGCCGGGCTCATCGAGATCTTCTCCACGCACTGACCGTCGCCACACTCGCACACCAAGACGAGCTGGTCTGTGATCGTCGCGAACGTTTGGTTGAGCTCCTCAATCCGCTCGTTCGCCTCGCGGAAGATCGCTTCGTTGGCCCCGATTCGCCGCCCTCGTTCGTCCATCGTCGGAGCTGACAATCTACTCCTCGGAAGCGGCGGTCTCGTGCAGCCCCTCCTCCGCGTTTCTCTCATCGAGGGCCTCGACGACATCGCCGGCATGGCCGATCTTCTCGACAATCACGTAACCGTCCCGCTCTGCCACTACAACCGCTGCGCCTTGCGCGGCAGCATCGTGACCGGGGGTGTTCAAGAAGTGGCGAGAATCCGCCCGGATCTCCTCGTACTGCCCGAGGTCGAGCGGGACGATCTCCGAGCAGGTGGGGTCGGCGCACTCGCATATGAACGGGATGGGGATGTCCAGGCCGTAAGCTCCGGCCGCGGCGGCGGTGCGCTCGTTCGCATCGCGAAAGGTCGCATCGTTCTTCGCGATTCGCTCCTCCATCAACCTGTCCATGTCGTCCTCAGAGCCTTCCCGGAACCTGCGCTCCGTAACCCACACAGGGTGAGGACGCGTCCTCGCCTTCGGCAAGGCAAGCGCTTTCGTTGACTATGTGGCGTTCTCCTCACCACTCTCTTCCATCTCGCGTTCTCGCTCCTTGGCCTGCTCTGCTGCCGAGCCTGTCGCGTCGCCGGCTTCGGGTTTGCTGTCCGGCGTCTCCTCACTTTCGGGATTCGGCGTTCGTTCTTCCATCTTCGATCCTCCGATCATTTTTCGCGCCTGCACGCCCTCATTTGTGCGCTGGTCGAGCGTCTCGCCAAGCTCGCTCTTGCCCTGCTCCTTCAGTCCCTCGCTCCTATTCAGGCTCGCCCTCCTGCACCTCGCCCCGCGAGGCACCAGTCTCCTTGTCGCGCTTCCCCATCAGCCGGTTGAACCGCTCGAGGTCGCGCGTGCCAAGGCGGGAGCCCGGCCGCATGGGCTCCCGCCTAGCTCGGTGCTATGTCTGGTCGCCGTCTCTCTCGCGATGGTCGCTACCGCTCTTCGCCAGGCCGCGGCTGACCATGTAGCCGATCGCTACGGCCGCCACCAGCGTCCAC
>JBKPGE010000033.1:0-4172 GCA_046729215.1 Actinomycetota bacterium
GAGGTCGGGCGCGGCGAGACGGTGGCCATCCTCGGCCAGAACGGCTCCGGGAAGTCGACGCTGATCAGGCTGCTCTCGACGCTGCTCCTGAACGACGGCGGCGGCGCGCGCATCTTCGGTCACGACGTCTTCACCGAGACGCGAGCCGTCCGCCGGCTGATCAACCGCGTGTCCGTGGAGGCCTCCTTCTTCAAGAAGATGTCCGCGACCGAGAACCTGAGCTACGCAGCCCGCTTCTACGGGATGTCGCCCGGCGCGACCAGGAAGCAGATCCCCGAGATCCTCGAACGGGTCGGCTTCCCGCGCGACCGCATCGGCGAGCCGCTGGAAGACATGTCCCGCGGGATGCAGCAGAAAGTGGCGCTTGCACGCGCCCTGCTGACGGCACCAATCGTGCTGCTGCTCGACGAGCCGACGACCGGCCTCGACCCGCGCTCGAAGGTCGAGGTGCAGACATTCATCCGCGAGATCCGCGAGCTGCACGACGCAACGGTCCTGCTCTGCACACACGACCTCGTCGAGGCCGAGCAGCTCGCCGAGCGGGTCGGGATCCTCGACCGCGGCCGCCTGATCGAGCTGGCGCCTGCCGACGAGCTGAAGCGGAAGTACGAAGCGGAGACGCTGGAAGAGGCGTTCTTCGCCGCGACCGGCAAGGCGTTCGAGGACGAGCCACCGGACCAGGAGGAAGACTGATGCCGCAAGGAGCAGCAGCCGTCCTCCGGCACGAGCTGATCGGGCTCGCCGGCGTCTTCGAGCGCAACGTCTACCTCGTCAAGCGTTACATCTGGTGGGACATCGCCTTCTTCGTCTGGACGGTCGCCAACACGCTGACGATCGTCTTCATCGGAGAGGGCGTGGAGGCGACCGGCGGCGACGTCGACGTCGAGCGCCTCACCACGACGCTGCTCGTGGGCGCCGTCGTCTGGGCCTACCTCGGCGTGATCTTCGAGATCCTCACCGAGACCGTCGCCTGGGAGCGCTGGGAAGGGACGATCGAATACACGTTCATGGCGCCGCTCTCGCGACCCGTCCACCTGTTCGGAATGGGCCTGTTCGCGATCGTCTACGGGATCGTCCGCGCGATCCTGCTCTTCGGGGTCGTGGCCCTGTTCTTCAGCCTCGACCTGAGCCACGCGGATTTCCTCGCCGCCCTCGTCGTGCTGCTCATCGCCTCCTTCTCGTTCATCGGGATCGGGATGATGACCGCGGTCCTGCCGCTCATCTCACCCGAGAAGGGAACGCAGCTCGGCTTCATGGCGCAGGGAATCCTGCTCGTCGTCTCGGGCGTCTACTACCCGGTCGACGTGCTGCCCGAGTGGATGCAGTTCTTCTCGAAGATCTCGCCCGCGACGTATGCGCTCGACGGCCTGCGCGATGCGATCCTCGACGGCGACGGCCTGTCCGCGATGGGCGACGAGCTCTGGCCCCTCGTCGTCATCGGCATCGTCTCGATCCCGCTCGGCCTCTGGGTCTTCCGCCGCGGTGAGCGGTACGCGAAGCAGCACGGAAAGTTGAAGCGGTCGGGATGATCCGGCGGGCCGAGCATGACGAGGACCTCCGCGTCTGGTGCGACGTCTGGAATGCGATCACGCCGCGTGAGCCGGTGCGAGTGGAAGACCAGGTGCGGCGCCTCGCCCGCCAGCCGGAGCGCCTTCAGCTCGTCGCCGACGACGTCGGTGCGGGGCTCGTGGCGCCTTCTGACTCGCCTGGAAGGCTGTTCGTGACGGTCCGCGTCTTGCCCGAGGCGCGAGATCAGGGCGTCGGGTCGGCGCTCTTCGAGCGCCTCCTCGAGCATGCCCGCAGATTCGGGCCCGATTGGATCTCGACCATGGCGTCCGGGGCCGAGCCCGCATCGATCGCGTGGGCCGAGCGCCGCGGCTTCCAGGAGTACGGGCGCCAAGTCGAGCTCGTCCTTCGGCTGAGCGGCGAGGAGGAGCCGCCGGCGCCGCTGGACGGAATCCGCGTCGTGGAGCTGACGGAGGACCGGTACGACGACGCATACGCCCTGACCCGGGAGGCGTGGGAGGACCTCCCGACGGAGGTGCACGTCGAAGCGCCCTCGTACGACGATTGGCTCGAAGAGGAAGTGCCGGGCCCGGTCGCATTCGTTGCGCTCGACGGCGCGGAGGTCGTCGGCTTCGCCGCGCTGATGATGCGGGCGCCCGGTCTGCTGGAGCACGGACTAACGGCAACTCGCCGCTCGCACCGTCGCCGAGGCATCGCGACGCTGCTCAAGCGCACCGAGATCGCGTGGGCCGCAGCGAACGGCTACCGCGAGCTGATCACGTTCACACAGGACCGGAACGAAGGGATGCAGGCGATCAACCTCGCGCTCGGCTTCGAGCCGCAGCCGCCGTGGATCTCGATGCGGAGGCGGCCGTGATGGAGCGAAGCATGATCGCCGACGAGCGCAAGTGGATCGTTCAGGCCGGCTACGACGAGCTCGGCGAGCGCTTCGGCGAATGGGACGAGCGAATCGAGGGTGATCCCTGGCAACGCCTTCTCGAAGAGCTTGCGGCTCGGCTGCCCAGCGGCGGCCGCGTGCTCGACCTGGGATGCGGAAACGGTGCCAAGACCGCCCGCCTCGCCGACAGATTCGACGTCGTCGCCGTGGATTTCTCGGAGGAACAACTCGGACTCGCCGGCACGATGTTGCCGGCAGCGAAGCTCCTTAGCGGCGATTTCAGCGAGATCGACTTCGCCGCCGACACGTTCGACGCGGTCACCGCCTTCTACTCGATCATGCACGTCCCCCGGGAGGAGCACAGCGCCTTGTTCGGGCGGATCGCACGCTGGTTGAAGCCGGGAGGCCTCTTCCTCGCGTCGCTCAGCCACGTGGGAGGCGACGACTGGACGGGAGAGTGGCTCGGGGTCGAGATGTTCTTCTCGGGGTTCGACGCCGAGACGAACCGTCGGCTCGTTCGCGAGGCAGGGTTCGAGCCGGTCCTCGAGGAGCTCGTCTGGATGCGAGAGCCCCAGGGCGAAGTGGCGTTTCTTTGGGTGCTCGCGAGGAAACCAGCATGAGCCAGCGGCTCGACGCCACCCGTGTCTTCTACGGCATGGAGTTCTTCGACACGCTCGGGATGCAGGCGGCGTTCACCGTCTGGGCCGTCTACCTCGTCCAGGAAGTCGGCGTGAACCCGCTCCAGCTCGTCCTGCTGGGCACCGTCAGCGAGATCGCGATCTTCCTGTTCGAGGTGCCGACCGGGGTCGTTGCCGACACCTACAGCCGCCGGCTCTCGATCATCGTCGGAATGATCCTGGCCGGGCTGTCGCTGATCCTCGTCGGCTTCGCCGCGGTCTACTGGGTGATCGTCGTGGCGGCGATCGTGCGTGGAATCGCCGGCACGTTCATGAGCGGCGCCTGGGAGGCGTGGATCACCGACGAGCACGGGGTCGATGGAATAGGCCGCGTCTTCCTGCGCGGAACCCAGTTCTCGTATCTCGGCGCAATCGTCGGCTCGGGGCTGGGGGTCGCGATCGCGACGCAGCGCCTCGGCGCCGGGATCGTCGTCGGCGGCGTCGTGTCCGTCTTGACAGGGATCGCCTGCATCTTCGTCATGCCGGAGCACGGCTTCGTCCGCAGGCCAGTGGAGGAGCGGACCTCGCCGCTCAGGGCGATGACGACGACCGCCGTCACCGGCGGAAAGCTGGTGCGCGGCCACAACATCCTCCTGCTCATCGTCGGCATCACCTTCTTCGCCGGCGCGGCCTCCGAGGGTCTCGACCGGCTGTGGGAGGCGCATCTGATTCGCGACGTGGGTCTGCCGAAGCTCTTCGGCCTCGAGCCGGTCGTGTGGTTCGGGGTGTTCAACGTCACCGGGCTGGTGGCCGGAATCGTGATCACGTCTTTCCTCGTCCCCCGCTTCGAGTACGCCGACAACTCGAAGCTGGCCAGGACGCTGCTCGGCCTGACCATCGTCCTCTCAGTGTCAGTGGTGGTCTTCGGCCTGGCGGCGAGCTTCGCGGTGGCCGCGGTCGCCTATCTCGTCGCCCGCCTCGCCCGTCGGCTCAAGGATCCGCTCTACGCGACCTGGCTCAACAAGAACGTCGAGGACTCGAGCGTGCGCGCAACGGTGAACTCGATCGCCAGTCAAGCGGACGCGATCGGCGAGGTCGCAGGCGGGCCAGCCATTGGCGTCGTCGGCACGTTCGCCTCGCTCCGCGCGGCG
>JBKPGE010000034.1:0-3839 GCA_046729215.1 Actinomycetota bacterium
TGCGACCTCTGCCTCCGCAGGGCAGCGCTCTATCCCCTGAGCTACGGGCGCTGAGTCGCTCAGTGTAGCCACGCCCGGAACAGGGCACTCCTCACAGGATGCGCTGGCTCACAGGGCTCTGCATGGCGCTCCTCCTCGCGATCGCCGGCTGCGGCGGCTCGTCGACGCTCACTGAGAAGACCCTGCAGAAACAGGACGAGACGGTGCACTCGGCGGCGGCCGAAGGCAAGCTGCTGGCGTCAGACGTCGCCCGGGATCGCACGACCGAGCCGTTCGCCCGTGTCCACTCCGGCGATCTCGCCGATCAGGCGAAGGCCGTCGCCAAGAAGATGCGCGAGGCGGAAGCCGCGCCCGGGCTCGAACGCGAGCGTCGGCAGGTTCTCGTCAGGGCGACTCGTGTCGAGCGGGCGCTGGAGCAGCTTCATGCCGCGCCGACAGACCAAGAGCTCGCCCGCCGTATTGAGGCCGAGCTGGGGCGGCTCGCCTCGTGAAGAGGATCTTTGACATCGCGCTGGGGATCCTCGCGGCGATCGGCGGCTTCGTCGACATCGGGGACATCGTCTTCAACGTCGCTGCCGGCGCGATGTTCAAGTACCAGCTGCTGTGGGTGGTGGTCATCGGGGTGGGCGCGATCATCACGTACTCGGAGATGTGCGGCCGGGTGGCCGTCGTGTCGCAACATGCGGTGTTCGATGCGGTTCGGGAGCGACTCGGCTTCGGCGTCGGGCTCGTTGCGCTCGTCGCCGCCCAGCTGATCACCCTGCTGACCCTCGCGGCCGAGGTCGGCGGAATCGCCGTCGCGCTCCAACTCCTCGCCGGGCTCCCGTACCGCATCCTGCTCGTCCTCGCGCTGATTGCCGTCGCCGTCGTGGTCTGGGCGCTGCCGTTCGGCTGGATCGAGCGTGTCTTCGGCTACTGCGGCCTCGCGATGCTGGTCTTCGCCGTGGCCGCGATCAAGCTCCACCCCGACTGGGGCCAGGTCGCTTCCGGCTTCGTCCCAAGCGCCAACACGGGCGACCTGGCCGTCTACGGATACTTCGTCGTCGGCCTGATCGGCGCCGCGACCGTGCCCTACGAGGTCTACTTCTACTCCTCGGGCGCAATCGAGGAAGGTTGGACGCCCAAGGACCTTTCGGTCAACCGGTCGAACGCGATCATCGGGTACGCGCTGGGCGGCTTGCTCTCGTTCGCGCTCATGATCATGGCCGGCGCGCTCTTCTTCCCCCGCGAAATCACTCCCGAGACGCTGGGGACCGCCGCACTCGGCGCCCAGGTGCCGCTCGGCCAGATCGGACTGCTCCTGGCCCTCGTCGGAATCTTGTTCGCCGTCGGAGGCGCCGCGATCGACACCGTCTTCTCCGGGGCCTACAACTTCGCCCAGTTCTTCGGCTGGGAATGGGGCAAGCACCGCAAGCCTGCGGAGGCGCCGCGCTACACGATCGCGTGGATTGTGATGCTCGTCCTCGGCTTCCTGATCGTGTTCACCGGCGTGGATCCGATCAAGGTCACCGAGTTCTCCGTCATCTTCTCGGTCGTTGCCCTCCCGCTGACGTACCTTCCGATCCTGCTCGTCGCGAACGACCGCGCGTACATGAGGGGCTACGTGAACGGACGGCTCGCGAACGTCTTCGGCATCGGCTACCTGGTCGTCATCCTGCTCGTCGCGATCGCGGCGATCCCGCTGATGTTCCTCAGCAACATGGGGCAGGGATGAGCGAGCGCATCGATCTCGGGCTGAGCCTGCTCGACCATCAGCTCGTCGACGCCGAGGGCCGACGCTGTGGGAAGGTCGACGATCTGGACCTCGGAAGCCTGCGCGAAGACTCTCCGACGGTCCAGACGATCCTTGCCGGTACGCCCGCGTGGCGTAGCCGCGGTCGACTCGGTCGCCTGGCGGCGAGCCTTGGGGGCGGCCGGGTCGTGCGGATTCCCTGGGAGGACGTCAAGACCGTGGAAGCGGCCGTTCATCTCAAAAAGACGGCTCATGAGCTCGGCCTGACGCGCGGAGAGGACAGGGTCCGGCGATTCGTCGCCTGGATTCCGGGGGCGAAGTGAAGCTCTCGGACCTCCTCGGGCTCCGGGTGAGCACCGAATCGGGCGAGCCGCTCGGTCACGTGCACGACGTCCGTGCGGAGCTCACATCGCGCTCGGCCAACGTCAAGGGCATTCTGGTGGGGAGGATCGGGCTACTCGAGCGCCTCGGCCTCGGAGCGCCGCACAGCACGTTTCGGCGGCACGGCCAGGATCTCGTCCCCTGGAGCGCAGTCGTCCGCGCCGACCGCCGCGGCGTCGTTGTCAAGGATGACGCCAAGCCACGCTAGGAAGGACGGCGCGACCCGTGACCGAAGCTAGGTCCGTGTCGGACGTTCCCGATCAGCTCACCCTCAAGGTCAACCGCGACCGTGAGGGGAAGCGCGACGTCCTCTTCCGCCGCATAGCTCTCAGCTCGATTCTTGTACTTCTCGCGCTTGGCCTCCTAAACGTCTTCGGCCAGCGTCCTGCGACGACGAGCGCGGCCTCGTCTGCCGCCAAGCTGAAGGTCTACGCGCCCGAGCGCGTTCGAGGAGGCCTCTTCTACGAAGCGCGCTTCACGGTCGATGCACTCCGCGAGCTCGAGAAGGCGACGCTCGTGCTCGACTCGGGCTGGAGCGAGGGAATAACGATCAACACCGTCGAGCCGTCGCCGGTCAGCGAGGCGAGCCGGGACGGCCGTCTCGTCTTCGAGCTCGGGCGAATTCCGCCTGGTGAGAAACACGTCCTCTACCTGCAGCTACAGGTCAATCCCACCAACGTCGGGCATCGGTCTCAAAACGTCCGGCTCTTCGACGGCAACGAGCTCCTGGCCACAGTCGAGCGGACAGTGACGGTCTTTCCTTGACAGTGCCCTTCCAGGCAATGTCATCCGCACCTCTGGCGGCTGCAAAGCGGCGCCAGTCTGGAGCCTCGAGCCGCGCCCATATCTCACCGATATGGACGCGTCCCGAGTCCGCATTCTGGCTTGCTTTTCGCGCGCCAGAGGCGCGGCAACATCACCTGGAGGAGCACTAATGGACATCGTCATCCGCGCCGTCGTGATGTTCCTCTTCGTCTGGCTCGTGACGAGGGCGGTCGGGCGGCGCGAGCTCTCGACACTGGAGCCGTTCGACCTGATCCTGCTCATCGTGATCGGCGACCTGATCCAGCAGGGCGTGACGCAGAACGACTTCTCGGTGACCGGCGCGATGCTTGCGGTCGGGACGGTCGGCGCGATGACGGTGCTCTTCTCCTGGCTCGCATTCCGCTTTCCGCGCGTCCAGCCGGTGCTCGAGGGCGATCCCGTGATCCTGGTCGATCGGGGCAAGCCGATCGACCGAAACCTGCGGATGAACCGGATCACGCGCGAGGAGCTCGCCTCCCAGGCCCGCCTGCAGCAGATCGCTCACCTCGACGACATCGACTGGGCCGTGCTCGAGACGAGCGGCAACATCAGCTTCATCCCGAAGAGCGCTTCTTAGGAGGGCTTGGCGGAACGCCGATCCTGCGGCACAGACTGTGTTTCGCCAAGCCCTCCTACACTCCGCGCCGTGCCGCTGTACCTGACCGAGGGCGAGGTGGCCGAGCTCCTGACTCCGGCCGACGTGCTCTCCGCCGTGGAGGCCTGCTTCCAGCGGTTGGCGCGCGGGGAGGTCGACAACCAGCCTCGTGTGCGCCAGAGAGTCGACGGGGGCGCCTTCGCGGTCATGTCCGCCGTGGATAAGGAACTCCGGCTGGCGGGTCTGAAGTCCTACATCTGGGTGGCCGCCGGGACGCCTTTCGTCGTCTGTCTATTCGACATCGAACGCGGCACGCTGGCGGCGGTA
>JBKPGE010000035.1:0-6837 GCA_046729215.1 Actinomycetota bacterium
GACAAGGCCTACAACTGGACGGCGGTCGACAACGTCGTCAATCAGGCGGCGCAGAACAAGGTTCGCGTCCTCGCGACGATCTTCGGCACCCCCCACTGGGCCGGTCCCGCAAGGAACAGGCTCCCTCGGCGGATCACCGACCTTCGCCTCTTCGCCTACGCGGCGGCGAGGCGTTACAGCGGCACCTACCGAGTGAAGGACAGCGAGAACGAGCCCGCACGGGCGCTGCCGGCAGTGCGCTACTGGCTCGCGTGGAACGAGCCCAACAACCCGGTCTTCCTGAAGCCGCAGTGGAAGATGGTCAAGCGCAAGTGGCGGCCCCAGAGCGCCTATAACTACGCCAAGATCTGCTCGGCGATCTGGGTCGGCGTGCACTCGACTCACCTCAAGGGCGAGAAGGTCGCCTGCGGCGTCACCGGGCCGCGCGGAAACGACGCGCCGAGCAGCTCGCGCCCCTCCACTTCGCCTCTCGTCTTCCTCACATGGCTGCAGCGCGCCAGACTGAAGCACTTCGACGCCTACGCGCATCACCCGTACTACAACAACCGCTTCGAGCGGCCGACGACGGTGCCGACCTCGAAGAAGGCGGTCACGCTCGGGAACATCCGTGTGCTGATCCAGAAGCTCAACAGCTTGTACGGGCCGAGGAAGCGGCTCTGGATCACGGAGTACGGCTACCAGACCAGGCCACCGGATCTGCGATTCGGCGTCCCGTACTCGCTCCAGGCGAAGTACGTCCACCAAGCTGTCGCGATCGCGCGACAGACGCGGCGGGTCGACATGTTCGTCTGGTTCCTCATCCGCGACGAGCGGCGACTGTCGGGCTGGCAGTCCGGCGTGCTCTCAGTGCGCGGGAAGCGCAAGCCTTCGTTCTACGCCTTCCGCTCGCTGAGATAGCGCCACCGCCGATCCCCGGCGTGGTCGAGGATCCCAGCGTCCGGGGCTAGTTACAACTTGTTCCTTGGTGGGTCTTCGCTGGAAGTGCCGCTCGGCAGGGACTCACGCACTCCTTGTAACGAGTTGTTACATGGATTCTGCGCTTGAGCAAGAGAAGCGATAGAGCCTCAAGCGAACTCCCAACGCAATCTCGTATGCGTGCGCCCTCGTAGGATGGGCACACGAACTCGGCACGGGCTCGCCGTCCGGTTCGCTACTGGGCCGCACGTCGATCACGCGCAGCGTTCCGTCTCGGCCCAGCGGGGTCGTGTCGCATGCGTGCCAGTTCGGTACGGCTGCCTTTGAGCGTCGGCGGGCGGGCGGTTCTCCTTCCGTTTGGTCGCCTGGGAACCGGAAGGCGAACCCAAACTCATTTAGGCCACTAGCGGCAACCGTAGTCAAACCGAAACTGGATTACGGTGCCGTCTGCGCGCCCCGCCTCCTCTCCACGCCACACCCATCCACAGACATCGCGAGAGTCACCTTCGGGGATCAGTCGAACGAGCCAGGCATATCTTCCAAATGGCGTCAGCGTCTCGAGCCTCTGCGCACTCAATACGGGCATCTGTGGCCCTCCTAGAAGTTCGTCTGGGCTCCGCCGCCTGATCCACTCACGGGAACGGCAGCGGTTGGCGCGTGGTTTCGCCCTGTGAAACGATCCATGGTCGTGGACACGAGTCGGATCGCGGCATTTCAGGTCTTTGCCGATCTTCCCGCAGCGGAGCTCGACGCGCTCGCGGCGGCGATGGGCGAGGTCGAGATTGAAGCGGGTGCCACAGTCATCACGCTCGACGACTTCGGAACCGGCATCTACTTCATCGAGCAAGGAGAGGCCGATGTCCTGGTCGACGGTGGCGAGGCGACCCAGGCTCTTCGCCCCGGCGACGCGTTCGGCGAGATCGCACTCGTCCTGACGGGACAGCGGACGGCCACCGTCGTGGCGCGCACACCGATGCGGCTCCTTTCACTCGCCGGTCAGGACTTCGAGCTTATCCGTGCACGTGTACCCGAGTTCGAACGCTCGCTGCGCCGCCTTGGTCTTGAGCGCGCAGGTCGGTGACGCACCCGATATACCTGAGTCGAGCTTGCACCGGGTCAAGGCGCGCAGTCATGGACGGCGGGGCAATGCTCGACTGGGCCAGCGTTTGCCGGAATGTCATGAGGATTCAACGGCTAGACTCGCAGCCGTGGCGTCTCCGGCGTAGTTGATCCCACCTGTCCACGTCTTTCGGGCGCACAATGGTGCGGCCCGCGGCGCTGCTGAACACGCACCAGTCGTGGTGACGTGCATCGGCGGCTGAGAGATCAACTAGGAGGAAACCGTGGTCACTGAAGCACGCCTTGAACGTGTGGCATCGGGGCTGGCACCCGTCACGCCCGGATGGTTCATCGTCAACACAGCCGACGCCGCCTGGACCAACAACGAGTCGTACGGGGGCGTCTGCATCTTCGAGTCCGACGAGTTCGTGCTACGGGGTCGGCCCGATCTGAGCGAGTACGTCAAACCGAACGCCGGGTTCACGATCCGCGTCGTGCCGCCGGGAAAACCCGCAACCCTCTACCACGCGGAGTCGGTCCAGGAGGACTTCCTCGTCCTGATGGGCGAGTGCGTGCTCATCATCGAAGATCAGGAACGGCACCTTCGCGCCTGGGACTTCGTGCATTGCCCGCCGATGACGGCGCACGCCTTCGTCGCTACCGAGACAGGACCGTGCGTGATCCTCGCCACGGGGAACCGGCGCGACGATCTTGAGCGGGTAGACCGCCGATCCGAAGTCGCGGTCCGCTACGACGCGGGAGGTGATGTCGATACGACTGCTCCGGAGCGCCGAGGCCGATGGGAGGTTCAGCGTCCAAAACACTGGGACGAACTCCCGTGGGCTGAACGGCCGTAGTCTCGCGGGTGCGCTTCGGCGTTCCGACTGAGTGCCGCAGCGCACCGAAGACAGGGTGAGACCCTCGCCTGCTCGAGCGTTCGTAACGACACGCTGATGGCACAAGCTTTGGTCAAGCGAATCGGGTGAGGCTTCGGAGGACCAACCAGACGAAGATCGCCGCCGTGGCGGCGGCCACGAGGGAGACCGACGCCAACGGCCGGAGTGCCAGCCGGGAGAGCCTGTAGCCGGTCAGCCAGAGGAGCGCGAGCGCGGACCAGAGGAAGACCCGCCACGCGGTGAGCCCGCGCGACGAGAAGCCGTCCTCGCCGCCAATCAGCTCCCAGCCGGGGTTGCGGGCTTCCGACGACGCTCGGGCTTCCGCATGCAGCTCGTCGAGCGCCGGCTGCAGGAGTGGGCCGCCGTGGGGCGACTCGTAGCCGATCACGCCCCCCGGACCCGCCCAGGAGAGCCGCTGATCCTCCGTGTCGAAGACGAGCAAAGCCAGCGCCACGGCCCGCGCCAATCGACGCCGCGATTGCGATCTCCACCGAAGCGACGAAGCACGCAACGACGAGCGCGGCGGCGGCGACGCCGACTGCCGACCACGCGAGAACATGATGACTGCGGAGCCGCTCCCCCACGGCCCCGACATTCTCGCCATCGAGACGTTCGCCGGCCAGCAGCCTCTAGCGGGTTCGGAGGCGAGCCGGTGAGTTGCGCGAGCGTCTGTCGCCAGCGCCGGGGGCTGATTTCCGAGGGGGTAGCGAGGGGAGTAGCTCACGCGTTTTCCGGGGCTCCCCGACACGGCTGACCCGCTCAACCACGCGGTTTTGGCTCAGGGAGGGAAGGTTCTATTGGCCCGCCTGGACTAGAACACCCCTGCAAAACGGCGCTTCTGGCCGCTCGAGGGGTGCACCGAGGGGTGCAGCCAGCGTGCACGTTGCGCGCGCCCGCACGCGATTACGACTCGACCTTGTGCCGCTCGCGGTAGCCGAGCGCCCGGCGGTACAGCACGACGGTGAGCACCCGGGTCGGCGACGAGTCGGCCGGCGACCACGCCGGCGACGGCGACCGCCGCCGCGAACAGCGCGAGCCACGCCGAACGCTCGTCGACGACGTAGCCGCCGATCTGCACGACAAATCCGGCGAGCAGCAGCCCGAATCCGGCGAACGTGCGGCGCTCGGCAGCTGCGCCCATAGGTGCGGCTCGCCCGATTGCGTGTAGACATTGCCGCGCCGGGCGAGCACTTCCGGGTCGAGCGTCAAGAGCTCGGCGGCAAGCAGCGCCGCGCCGGCGACCTCGAGCGCCAGACCGATAACGACCGTCACCAATGCCGGCCGGAGTGTTGCCGGAGCGCCGGACGATGCTCGCGCGTCAGCGGATCCGGGCGAGCGCGATTGTGCGGTCGGCCTCCCGGTAATCGGTCAGCGCGTACACGTAGTGGTCGGCGGCGACGCGTTTCCTGTCGCCGAGTAGCTCGGCGACCTCGGCGAGCGAGCCGGTGCGCTTGTAGTGCAGCGAGCCGCGCCGGCGCCGCAAACCGTGCGGCGAGAAATGCCCGTGCCGGTCGCTTTGCACGCCCGCGTGATTGCCATGCGCAGCCGCGCGTCGGTGAGCTCGCCGAAAAGCGGCGCCTCGAGCTCGCGGTCCTCGCGCGCCGGCAGCGTCGCGACGAGCGCGGCGAATAGGTCGTCGGGTAGCTCGAGGTGCCGGTAACGCTCGTTTTTCTCCACGGTCCAGCGCACGCGGATCGCACGCCGGTGCTCGTCGAGGTCGCCGACCTGCGCCGTTTCGAGCTCGCGCACGCGCGGCCCGCACTCGTCGACGACGAGCAGCGGCAGCACGAGGTCGCGCGGCACGCGCTCGGCGACGCGCTCGACGTGCTCAGCAAGCGGCGGCGGTACGTGCGGCTTGCGCTCTTTCGGCAGCCTTACGTGCTTATCGCGGGCAGGGTTCGGGTCGACGCCGGCGTACTCGAGCACGCTCGCGAGGTAGCCGCGCGACTTGCGGATCGTTTCGCGCTTGTAGCCGGCCGCCGCGAAGCTTCGCGACGAGCTCGGCAACGTCGGCCGGGTCGAGCTCGTCGACGCGGCGGCCGCCGAGGTGCGGCAGCACGCGGGCGAGCGCGACGCGGTGCAGCGTCCGGGTCGACCCGTCGACGTCGACGCGCGACGCGCGCCACCGCTCGCACATCTCGGCGATGGTTGGCGCGCGTGCGGGCCCGCCGTCGGCGAGCAGCCGCAGGTCGGGCACTCGGTGCGCGGCGCGCTCGCCGACGATCCACGAGCGGCGGGCGAGCGCGTCGCGGCGCGTCTTAAACGAGCCGCCGTAGCGGGGTGTCGATTCCATGCCGCCGAGCCGGTAACGGACCCGGTAACGGGTGCCGCCGTCTTTCGTCGGCCGGCGCTCGATCCACGCGCAGCCACGGTTCGGCCTCAGTAGGGTGCTGCTCACGATCGGGCACCTCCAGGGGTGTGCGGTCGAGTCCGGGCGGCCGCCGTTCTAGCGGCGCCGTCCGGGCGCCTTTGCCGGCGCCGGCGCGCGAGTCTACGCGCTCTCACGACCTATCGGCCGCACGCGGTCGTCCCTGTAGGTGTGTTCGTCGAGGTACGCGAGGTAGTCGGCAACGCGAATCATCGGGCGGATGTAGCCGGGCAGCGCGACGACCGGCAGCGGCGAAACACGGCGTCGACCGCGTTACGGCCGAGCCCGAGCTCGCGCAGGTGCGAGCGCGTCAGCAGCGAGCCCGGCCTCTCGAGAAGCTCGGCCGCCGTCGGGTTGCCGCTCACGCGGCGACCTCACCCGAGCCGGTCGACGACGTGCACGCCGCCAGTGCCGCCGGCGCCGTTCTCGGGCAATGAGAGCGCGCGTAACGCGTCGCGCAGGTCGCGCGGCACACGAGCCGCGTCAAGCCGGATCGCGCCGTCCTGGGTCCGGATGATCCGCCCGGCGGGAATTCCTGCGCGACGAGCAACTCGACGACCGCGAGCGGCTGCCCGATCCGCCCGGCGAGCTCGGCGAGCTCCGACTCGCGCGCGCACCGGTCGAGCGCGGAGAACGCCTCGACCGTTTCGGCCGACACGTGCCGCAGCGTGCGGGCGCCGCTCGTCGCCACCTGCTCGAGCCGAGCGTACGCGAGAGCAGACCCGCGTGCCGCGGTCGATCAGGTCGTCGACGAACCTCGCGTGCTCGTCCTAGCCGGGCTGGTCCTCCGGCTTGCCGGTCTTCCAGGTCGGGCCCGGAGCGAGCCGCAGGACGACGCGTGGGATCCGCAGCGGCATGGTTACGGCCCCGCGATCTCGTAGTGGGTGACGAACGTCTCGCGGTCGACGAGGAAGCGGTCGGTTTCGTCCGGGTAGAAGACGACCTCGAGGTCGTCGCCCGCGAACGCGCGGATCGCGTCCAGCGACTCCCAGAGGCTCATCGTCAAGAACTCGGTTCGATCGCCGTCGTCGCGCCGCAGGACGTAGTAGCCCTGGTTGCCGGGCGTTTCCCTTGCAGCGCGCCCGCCGGTCTCCTCGACGTACTCGAGATACGCGTCGGCGTCCTCAGGCTTCGTCCAGCCTCGCCACGTGCGAGCGATCACATGAGATTCAACGCCGCTTTGCGGCGTCGTATTTCCCGACTAAGCCCGCGCGGTACAGGACGCGTGCCCTGTTGCCCGCCGTGGCGAATGTTCGAGGGGTGCACCGAGGGGTGCAGGAAATGCGCTCGCGCCGCGTTTTCCACACACCCCGCCCGCATGGTTGAGCGAAACCCGCATGGTTAGCGGGTTGCAATGGGCCCGCCTGGACTCGAACCAGGGACCAACCGATTATGAGTCGGCTGCTCTAACCAGCTGAGCTACGGGCCCGCTCTGGACAGCGTAACCATCGACCGAACAGTTGAGAGTCACGACGCTAGGATGGCCCGCGTGAAGGTGTTCCAGGGGGAACAGCGCCTGCGTACCGAGGGCGGGCTCTCCGTCCGGGACATCACCGACGAGGTCGCCGAGGCGGTCCGGGAGAGCGGTATCCGCAACGG
>JBKPGE010000036.1:0-7117 GCA_046729215.1 Actinomycetota bacterium
TTGGCTCGGCGTCGGGACTGAGCGGGTGGCGGCGATGCGGTCCTTCGCGATCGAGGTGCTCGGCTTGAGGGTGGTCGGCGAGGACACCGAGCACTTCGTCGAGTTGGCCATGGGTGACGGGGCGAAGCTGGAACTCTTCGGGCCTGGCTCTGTCGCGGACAGCCCCTGGCTGTTCGAGTCCAATCCGGTTGTCGCCGGCTTCCTAGTCGAGGACATCGAGGCCGCGCGAGACGAGCTCGCGCGCACACCCGACGTCGAGCTGCTCGGCGAGTTGCGCGTGATGGCTGACGGCTATGCGTGGCAGCACTTCCGTGCGCCGGATGGACACGTCTATGAGCTCACGTTTGATCCGCCGCCGTGAGTTGAGACCAGCGTCGTGTGCAGATCCCTGAGCTGATCCTGCGGACGATGCACTCGTCTCCGGCCGCAGCGGATCAAGTTCCGGCGCTAGGAGAGTGCGCGCTCGAGGGCTGCCCGGTCGCTGGGCCCGCCGTGGGTCGCGAGCACATGCTCGACCGGCAGCGCGAGCAGCGGGCGCAACCCCTCGGCGACCTGATCGCGCGTCATGCCCTCGGGGAGCCACACGAACGGGATCTCGAGGCCGTTGCCGAAGTCGACAGGCGTGTCGCCGGCAATGACCGCACCGCCGCTTTTGCGACGGGCAGCCGATCGCCGGCCGAGAACAGATGGCCCTCGGCCGTGTCCCCGCCTAGCAGCCAGGCCACGTCGGGCGTGCCCTCGTCGGGTGGGGGCACGAATACCGGCGCGCCGAGCCGCTCAACCAGGCTCTGCGTGTCGCGCTCGTGCCACGGGCACGTCAGCACGACCACCGGATCGCGGTCGGCCGCGAGCTCCTCGATCTCGCTCGGGACCGACAGCGGGTCGAACAACAGCAGACGATCGCCGTCGTTAATGGCGTAGGAGGAGACCCGAGGGGCTTCGGCGCCGTAAACCTCCTGCCACGGCTGACTCGCCTCCCAATCCGGGTGCAGTGTCTCCCAGTGCCACAGGCCCGGCCCCAACTGGCGCACCGCGCGATGCTACTGAAGGGCGATGGGCGGGGGACCGGCAGAGTGGGCCCCCGCCAATCGGACGTTGCTAGGCGACCAGGAGCCTCGCGACGTTGCTTCGACTCGGGCTCGACTTCCGGGTGCCACGGTAGGTCGCGCGCACCTCCCAGCGGCCCACGCTCGGCGGTGTCCAGCCCACTGCTGCAATGCCGCCTGAAGCGACCCGAACTCGGATACGCCGGAAGAACTGCCAGCCCTCCAAGGGATCGAAGCGGTTGATCTGCAGCCTCACGAGACCGCCGCCTGGCGTCGGCGAGGTTCTCGCGTCGAGCACGACCGACCGCCCCGGTCTCGCCTTGGCCGTTCGTGAACCGGAGATCTTCATCACGGTGGATGTGATCTCGCGCACGAGCAGGGACAGCCCGTAACGACCACCCGTGTAGTCGCGGGCCCTGACTGCGGCGTAATAGCGGCCTGGACTCAGGCGCAGGCGAGCTCGCAGTGCCCCCGTCTCATCGCATTCGCACGCGACGCGGTCTCCGTCGTCGCGCAGCAGAGTGAGGTCGAACTGCGCCCGCGAACCGGCCCGCAGCTTGAGACTGACATCGCTGCGGCGTGAAACCGTGAATCGATAGAGATCGACTACGTCGATTGCCCCTGCGAGCAGCCCTCCTCGGCGTGTTTGGCCGTTCTGGAGCGCCAACCCGGGGGACGTATCGTCAGATCCGGCCTCCGCCGCCTGAAGGCGGTAGCGGTGAGCGCCCCCACGTTCGCTGGTCGTGCGAACGAGCAGGCTGTATCTCCCGCCACCGTCTGGCCCCGGGGTGAACATGACATACCCCCCACATTCGAGGCGGCGGATCGGGCTGCTTGCGGAGAAGGCGCTCGTGCCAGGGCGGAAAACGGAGAGCGAGAGGCACTTGCCGGCCGCAGGGACGAGGTTGATCCGAAACGTCTTGCCGGCAGGGATGACCACCGACCAGGCGTCGTCGGCGTCGCGCAGAGGATCGACCGTGGAACGAACACCCTCCCGTGGCAGAAGCGCGCCCGGCGGCCTTGCCGGCGCCTCCGGCGCAAACACCTCGAGCCGGAAGGTGCCCGGATCCGAGTTGTACTGCTGTCCCACGAGGATGAAGTACGTCGCCCCTTTCTGCGCGCGGAAAGCAAGTCCAGCCCGACCTTTACGATCGGTGGCAGCGCAAGCCACATTCGGCAGCTGCGAGCGTTCCTGGCGAAAAACGGAAATGACGGCGTCGAGGTCGCCCTCGGCGTCGAAGGCGACGGACACGGCCCGTTCTGAGCTTGCTTCGAACCGGTACCAGACGCTGCCGTCATACGACCGGCACGGATACGGGTCTCTCAGCTCGCGCGTCGCCTCGACTGTCGTCCCAGTGATTGTCACAGGGAGCGAGCCGAGCGGCCGAGCGTTTGCCCGATCGTCATTCGGCGGAGGCGCGGCGAGCGCAGAGGCCGGCGCAACGGCGAACAAGGCGACGGCGAAAAGGCCGCTTACGACGGCAAGGCGCGGAAACAATTTCACGAAGTACCCCCATGGACTCACGATCTCTTCGGCACCCCGGCCGAGTTCAGGCAAAGGGCGAGCGGACAGTAGGACGAGGTCACGTTCACGTCCATCACCCAAAAGGGGGCTTCAGCGACGGGGTTGCGCGCGAGGGGAAGGGAGCCGTAAGCGAGCGTTCGCGTTTCGAGTGCCGAACGCTCGCTTGCGCGGCGACTGAAGCTGCTACCTCGTGCCCCGCAGCCAGATGACGAAGCGGTGGTTCACCAGCTTCGGGTCGTACGTTGCGCTGTTCGAGCCGGCGACACCGTCTAGGTCAACGGTGCGGACGCGCGCACTGCTAGCCGTGACCGGACAGCCCGAGAGGCCTTCGCCGGTGTTGTCGAGCGCAACGGAGGCGAGCGTGTCGTTGTTCGAAAACGAGTTGTCGGCGCTCACCATGCCGCTCGTGATCGTGAAGCCCGGATCGTTGATGCAGTAGACGCCCGCCGCCGGGTGCGTGATAGCGCTCTGCGGCAGGTTGTTGCTGGACAGCGGCGGGTCGACCGTTCCGTCCTCGAGCACGTTCGCGAACGCGACCGCCTCCTGCGGCCCGGCCGCCGGCGAGCCGCTCGCGACCGCGTAGGCGGTGCCGCCAATGGCGACGAAGACGACGAGCACGATCACGCCCAGGACGGGCAGTGACCGGATGGATCTGGGGGTCATAGGAAACCTCCGAGGTCGGCGACGACAGCCGTCCCCCCGAGCACGCCTACCGCCGCGGATGGCGCAACGTCGGACGCACCGAGCCTATCCCGATACTCCGCGGGGACACAAGTCGCGGAGCGTCCTGCTCCGCTGTGCCAGATGCCGGTGGTCTCGACCTTTACGGTGGAGCACCATGAACGTGCTCGAGGCGCCGGCGCCGCGCTTTGCGCCGGACGAGGTGGCGGCAATGGCTGCCGAGCTCTTCGGCGTCGAGGGCACCGCCGTCGATCTCGGCAGCGAGCGCGACCAGACGTTCCTGATCGACGATGGAGCGGGAGCCGGCGGTGTCATCAAGATCTCGAACCTGGGCGAGGATCCGGCGGTGCTCGACCTCGAGACGGAGGCCATCCTGCACGTGGCTCGCGTCGATCCGGCGCTGCCGGTGGCCCAGCCGCGGCCGGCCGTCGCAGCGCGTGGCGCGGCAAGCTATCGGCCGACGGTGGAGGGGTCCGACGGCATGCATTTCGTCCGTCTGTTCGACCGCATGCACGGCCGTGTCGGCGGCGCGGAGCTCGACGACGGCGCCGTGCGCGACTTCGGTGCGACGAACGCCCGCCTCAATCTCGCCCTGCGCGGCTTCTTCCATCCTGCGGCGGGCCGTGAGCTCCTCTGGGATCCCAAGCGCACCGCGGAACTGCGGCCGTTGCTTGCTTCCATCGCGGACAAGCAGCGTCGTCGGCTCGTTGCGGACGTCATCGACCGCTTCGAGCAACACGCTCTCCCTCGCTGGCCGCTCCTCCGCTCGCAGGTCGTGCACGGCGATTTCAGTCTCGACAACGTGTTTCTCGACGAACGCGATCGAGTCGCAGGCATCGTCGATTTCGGGGACACAGGTCACACGGCGGCGGTCGCCGACTTCGCGATCGCACTTGCTTCGCTGCTTCGTGGCCGGCCGAACGACGACGTCTTCCGTGTCGGACGGATTGCAGTCGACGGCTACGCCGGCCGTGCTCCACTCGAGCCGCACGAGCTCGAGGTCCTCGGCGATCTCGTCGCCGCACGCCTCGCCGCTCTCGTCGCGATCAGCGCCTGGCGGGTCGAGCGCTACCCGGAGAATGCGGAGTACATCCAGGCGTGGGATGAAGGCTCGTGGCCGCTGCTGGAGTTCTTCGCGTCGACAGGGCGGGACGACGTGTCCCGCGCATTCGGCGGCGGCGCGCCGGTCGAGCCCACGGAAGAGCTCACACGCCGCCGCCGACGGCTGCTCGGCGCTGCGCTCACGGATCTGACGTACGAGCACCCGGTTCACGTCGTCCGCGGCCAAGGCGTCTGGCTCTTCGACGCGAACGGACGCCGGCTGCTCGACGCATACAACAACGTTCCGGTTGTCGGTCACTGTCATCCGCGCGTCACCGAGGCGGTAGTAGGACAGTCGCGCAGGCTCAACACCCACTCGCGCTATCTCTACGAACCGCTGATCGAGGTCGCCGAACGCCTCGCCGCCTCAATGCCTCCGGGCACGGGCCTCGACACGGTCATGCTCGTGAACTCCGGCAGCGAAGCGAACGAGCTCGCTTGGCGGCTGGCGACGGCGACCACCGGGAACAGCGGGGCGATCGTCACCGAACACGCCTACCACGGCGTGACGGCAGCCGTGTCGGATCTGTCTCCGGAAGAATGGCCAGACGGCTACCGGGCCGCGGCGACGGAGCTTGTCGCACCGCTACGGCTCGAGGAGGACATGCCGCGGGCAATCGAACGGCTCGAGGCGAGTGGCGCGGGCCTCACCGCGACCTTCCTCGATTGCGGCTTTACGAGCGACGGGATCCACATGCCGAGCCCGGAGAGCCTCGCAGCAGTCGTCGAAGGCACGCATGCCGCCGGCGGGCTCTTCGTCGCCGACGAGCTCCAGGCCGGGCACGGTCGCAGCGGCGAGCACCTCTGGACGTTCGCTTCCTATGGCATCTCGCCCGACCTGGTCACTCTCGGCAAGCCGATGGGGAACGGGTATCCGGTTGCGGCGGTCGTGGCACGCAGCGAGATCGTCGACCGCTTCGCCACTCAAAGGCGTGTCTTCAGCACCTTCGGCGGGAACCCCGTCGCCGCCCGCGCGGCCCTCGCGGTGCTCGACGTAATCGAAGACGAGCGGCTCGTCGAGAATGCCGGTCGCGTCGGGGCACGCCTCCGAATCGCGCTCGAGGAGTTGCGTGGCCATTCGTCGATCACGGCGGTCCGAGGACGTGGACTTCTGATTGGGGTCGAACTTCCCAACGCAGCCTCGGCCGAGCGCGTCGTCAACGCGCTGCGCGATGACGGGATCCTCATTGGCCGAACCGGACGCGACGGCAACGTGCTCAAGATCCGCCCGCCGCTCGTCTTCCGGGACGACCATGGGGACCTCCTCGTCGAGGCGCTCGGGCGCGCACTCGACTGACTACCCCTTAGTACTCGTCGTGTGGGCGGATCCAGTCTGGAACGCGTCGCCCTCGTCCCGGCGCTTCGGCGCCCGGTCGAGAATCCCGTAGCAGCCGATCACGAACTCGACTCCGCGTGCTCCGCCGGCCTGGCAGCTCGGGCCGAACATGAAGTGGTAGATGAGCAGCTGACCACGGCCGTCGAATCGGGGTGCGGAAGCTCCGTCTCGATCATCGTCCTCTTCGGCGAGCGCCTGCTTCCGCACCGGTCGCCGCGGTCGATGCCGGTCGACTTGTCGAGTTACGCGCGGACGCTCGTGCACCAGTACGGGCTCGACCAGGACGATCCGTTGCTCACACGGACGCTCGGGGCGGCCGAGGTCGTGATCCCGCCGCGCTCGGCGTTGGTCGGCCAGACCGCTTACTCGGGGATGGTGGCAGAGAGCGGAGATCTCGTCGTGCTCGGGGTTCAGCGCAAGGGTCAGGAGCTGGCCGGCGAGACGAAGCTGGCAGTCGGCGACACCCTCCTGCTTCGGGGAAGCTGGCGCGCCCTCGACGAGCGCCTCGACGATCCCGGTGACGCCGGGCCACGGGCGCTTCTGCTCGGGGCTGGTCGTGCTCGTGTTCGTGCTCGGCCAGCTGATCTCGAACATGGCGACTGCGCTGATCGTGATACCGATCGCCGTCTCTGCCGCCGGCGAGCTGGACGTCTCGCCCAAGCCGTTGTTGACGGCGGTCGCCGTCTCGGCGGCGGCTGCGTTCCTGACGCCGGTGGCCACCCCTGCCAACCTGATGGTGTTGGAGCCCGGCGGGTACCGCGTTGGCGACTACTGGAAGCTCGGCCTGCCGCTGCTCGTCCTCTTCGCCGCTGGCGCAGTTCTGCTCGTTCCGGTCTTCTGGGCGTTCTGAGGATCTCGATGAGGTCAGCGGGCGGCGCGGGGTTCGACGAGCCCGGTCTCGTAGGCGAGGATGACGGCTTGGCTGCGGTCGCGGAGGTCGAGCTTGGCGAGGATGCGGCTGACGTGGGTTTTTACTGTTTCCTTGGTGACGACGAGGCGTTCGGCGATCTCGGCGTTGGAGAGTCCTTCGGCGACGAGTCGCAGCACCTCGGTCTCGCGCGGCGTGAGATCGCGCAGGCGCTCGGGCCTAGTAGGGAGCTGGGGGCGCAGGCGGGCGAACTCGCTGATGAGCCTGCGTGTGACGGCGGGCGCGAGGAGCGCTTCGCCGGCCGCAACGACGCGGACGGCCTCGAAGAGCTGCTCGGCGGTGACGTCTTTGAACAGGAAGCCGCTCGCACCTGCGCCGAGAGCGTCGTACACGTACTCGTCGAGGTCGAAGGTGGTCAGCATGAGCACTCGAGGGCGTCCGTCGCGATCGCTCGTGAGTTGGCGGGTGGCCTCGATGCCGTCGAGGCCGGGCATGCGTACGTCCATCAGCACGACGTCGGGGTGCTCGGCCCGGCAGATGCGCACGGCCTCTTCTCCGTC
>JBKPGE010000037.1:0-9183 GCA_046729215.1 Actinomycetota bacterium
GGATCAATAGGGGGGGCTCGAAGGCGAAGACTTTCGCGTCCGGCGCTAATCCGAGACGGGGGCGCTTTAGCCCCCCCGGCTAGGAAGTGAACCCCCGGGCTGCGGCCCCCGGGGGTTCGCATTCCTTGCGGCGAGCCCACCTCCCTTGGCGATGACCCGGAGGTTGACTCTGCGGCCCAGCCAATCCTCCTGCGGCCCTCACCATGTGTGGCACGCCTCCCTCACAACGCAAACCTCTACGGTCCTCGCTGCTTGGGTCCGTTGACTATACGACCACTGTCCGATTCAGTCAAGTACCACGGTCAAGTGATTTTGCGATATTGTTGCTTGACCGTATTCCCCAGGAGCCGTGGCCCCTTTTGGGGGATGCCAGCCGACCCAAAGGACGAGTATTGTCAACCTGTCACGAAACGCCACTGCGGGAACGTCCTTTTTGAGCCGAGCCAATCAGACAGCTAGGCCGACCCGCGTCGGCCGTCTCCCCAATGGAGGCCTCGGCGAGCGGCTCCGCTCGCTTCGCCTCAACCAGGGCCTGACCCAGACAGACCTGGCCGGCGAGCGCTTCTCCAAGGAGTACGTCAGCCAGATCGAGCGCGGGAAGACGCGTCCGACGCAGGAGACGATCGAGTGGCTGGCTCAGCGACTGGGCGTCGATCCCGGCTTCCTGGTGAGCGGCGTCTCCGCGGATGACCGTGGCCGGATCGAGACCAGCCTCGCGCGCGCCGAGGCGTTGAACGAGAACCACGACTACGCCGAGGCGCTCTCGGAGTACCAGAAGATCGGGCCCACCGTGCTCGGCATCGCCTCGCCCGAGCTCGAGGTTCGCCACCTCACCGGCGAGGCGTGGGCGCTCATGCGCTCGGGCGAGGTGCAGGACGCGCTCGGGCTCCTGACGCGCGCCAAGGCGATCGTCGAGGATCCGATGTTCTCCGACGTCGACCGCGCGGACGTCCTCTACCGGCTCGGAGCCTGCCGGGTCGAGCTCTCGAGCATCCAGACGGCGATCGCCCTGTTCGACGAGGCCTTGGCCCTCGCCGACCGTTCGGAGCTCCCCTGCGACCGGCTGCGGGGCGAGATCTTCGGGTGGCGCTCACGGTGCTACCGCCGCCAGCGCGACTTCGAGGCGGCGCGAGAGGATCTCGAGCGCGCGCTCGAGCTTGCCGAGGCGCTCGAGGATCCGCGGGCGCTCGCGCGCGTGTACTTCCACGCGTCGATCGTCGCGGAGCGCCAGGGCAAATGGGTGCTCGCGCGGAGCTACGCGGAGCAGGCCAAGGCTCAGTTCGAGGAGATCGCCGACCGGGCGACGGTCGGGAAGCTCCTGAACAACCTCGGGGGACTCAACTTCCTGCTCGGCAAGCCGGAGGACGCCGTCCAGCAGCTGAACGAGTCCTTCCGGACGCTCCTGGAGTACGGCACCGAGGTCGACGCTGCACGCGCAGTCTCATCGTTGGCGCAGATCAACCTCCGGACCGGGCAGCTCGAGTCGGCGGAGACGCAAGCGCGCCAGGCCCTGAAGCTGCTCGGGGACGGGGTCGAGGTGATCGACGAGCTGGGCAATGTGCAGCTCGTCCTCGGGCGGTCACTTCTCGAGCAAGGACGCTTGGAGGAGGCGGAGGCCGCCTTCGACGAGGCCGAGCGCTCCTTCGAACAGTTCTCCTCCCTCAGCCATCGTGCCTCGGTCTGGATCGCCAAGGGCGATCTGGCGGCGCGGCGAGGTCAGGACCGGATCGCCGCGCAGCTCTACCGGCACGCAGCCGAAGCGCTCCAAGACTTCAGGTTCTAGGGAAAGGAGGTGAATGCTGTGCGTGCGGATCAGATCAAGCTGCTCGTTCTCGTCGTCCTCGTCGTCCTCGTCGCCGTGACCGGTGGCGGTTTCTTCGACCAGTGGTACATCCACTAGGGTCGACGTCGTAACCAGCTGCTCTGCGGCGCGGCAAGTTCCGGGGAGGCGGAGTCCGCGAGAGTGTTGAGCCGCGGGCGAGAGCCGCCGAAACTCACTCAGGAAGACGCGCGCGGCACGGAATTCCCTGCCTCGCTTTTGCGTTGCGCTTTGTCGAGGACCCAGGCACCATTCCCCGTCCCCCGAGCTTGGGAGGCCGCCCAGCCCCATGGATCTCGGCTCTTCGACCGTCAAACTGACCGATCTCGCGTCCTGCGGAGGCTGCGCGGCGAAGTACTCGGCCGCGCGGCTCGAGGAGCTCCTACGCGGTTTCGTCCCGGTGGAGTCCGACGACCTGCTCGTCGGCCTCGCTCCGACCGACGACGCCGCGGTCTATCGACTCGACGACGAGCGGGCGCTGATCTTCACGCTCGACTTCTTCCCGCCCGTCGTCGATGAGCCCGGGGACTACGGCGCGATCGCCGCCACGAACGCCCTCAACGATGTGTTCGCGATGGGCGGCTCGCCGCTCCTTGCTCTCTCCATCGCGGCGTTCCCGGAGTCGCTTCCTATGGAGCTGCTGGCCGCGATCTTCGCGGCGGCCGACGAGCAGGTGCGTGCCGCCGGAGGCCTGCTCGCCGGCGGGCACACGATCCGCGACGAGGAGCCGAAGTACGGGCTGGCCGTCGTTGGAACAGTCCACCCGGGCGGCCTCTGGCCGAAGAGCGGAGCGACGCCGGGCGACCTCCTGTTCGTATCGAAGCCGCTCGGGACCGGTCTGATCCTGTCCGGCTATCAACGCGGGGACGCCGGGACGCAGCAGCTCGAGCGCGCAGTGCGCTGGATGCGCACGCTGAACAAGGATGCGGCCGACGCTCTTCGGCCGTTCGAGCCGACCGCGGTCACCGACGTGACCGGGTTCGGCCTCTTCGGCCACGCACACGAGATGGCCGAGCGCAGTGGAGTGCGGATCCGGCTCGAGTCGGAGCGGTTCCCGGCAATCGACGGTGCACTCGACCTCGCTCGGTCGGGCGTGCGGACGAGCGGAGATCCGCGGAACCGCGAGTTCGCGGAGCCGCACGTCGAGGTCGAAGGGATTCCAGAGGCGCTCGAGGTACTCGCCTACGACCCACAGACGGCCGGCGGGCTGCTCGCCGCCGTTCCCGCCGAGCGCGCCGTGACGCTGGAGGCGGAGTTCATCGCGCGCCGCATCTTCCTCCGCCGCATCGGGGTCGTGGAGAACGGCTCCGGAGTCGTCGTGCAATGACCCGCGCTCGGCGCGGGATGATCCACGGCCGCTTCCAGCCTTTCCATCGCGGCCACCTCGAGTACCTGCAGGGTGCTGCTACGGCCTCCGATGAGGTCTTCGTCGGGATCACGAACGCCGATCCGACGCGGATCAAGCCCGAGCCCAGCGATCCGCTTCGCCATTTACCCGAGTCCAACCCCTGGTCCTACGCCGAGCGCCTGCTGATGGTGAAGGCGGCGGCGGGGGACCTCGGGCTCGACCTGGCCCGAGTGCACGTGATCCCGTTCCCGGTGAACGAGCCGGAGCTCTGGCCGGCGTACGTCCCCGAGGGAGTCACGCAGTACCTGCGGCTCTTCTCCGAGTGGGGCGGGACGAAGCTCGAGCGCTTCCGCGAGGCCGGCTACGAGGTCGTGATCCTCGACGAGGGCATCGAGAAGAGGATCTCGGGGGCAGACGTCCGCGAGGCGCTCCGCGAAGGCGGCGACTGGGAGTCGCTCGTTCCGGCCGGTGTTGCGCGGGTCCTCCGCGAGCTCGAGCGCGTGCCGGTCTAGGCACTAGCTTTCCGACGTGCATCCGATCGTCGTCCTGCTCCTCGACGGGCTCGGGGATCGCGCGCACGAGAGCCTCGGCGGGCGGACGGCGAACGAGGCCGCCCGGACGCCGAACCTCGATGCGCTCGCTGCCCGCGGCTCCACGGGGCTCTTCTATTCCGTCGGTCCCGGCCGCGCGCCCTCCAGCGAGGTCGCACATTGGTCGCTGCTCGGGTACCAGCCCGACGAGTTTCCGAACCGGGCCGTGCTCGAGGCGCTCGGGGCCGAGCAGCGGGTTGGCGAGGACGACGTCCTGGCGTTTGCCGCGCTCAGGCCGGCTGAGCGGCGAGACGGCCGGCTCTGGCTGACGGGCCGGCCGCGGTACGGGGAGGACGAAGAGGAGGCACGCGCGCTCGTCGAGCGCTGCGCCGACATCGAGGTCGACGGTCTGCACTTCACGCTCACGCACCTGCGACGGGGTGAGGCCATCCTGCGCGTCGCGGGCGGCGCCGACGACCGTGTGACCGATTCGGACGCGTTCTTCCGTGACCGCTATCCGGTTCTGCGGCCACAAGCCGCGGACTCGGGAGCCGAACGCACGGCCCGCGCGGCGGAGGAATGGACCCGGGTCGTGATCGACCGCCTCGCCGGCGAGCGGTTCAACGTGATCACGCTGAAGTGGTGGGGCCGCCGCCGTCCTGCGCCGGCCTTCGTCGAGCGCCATGGTGTCGATGGGTCCTTCATCGCGGACTCGCGCTTCCTGCACGGGCTGGCGCGGTCTGTCGGGCTCGAGCCGGTGCATGCTCCCGAGAGCGATGATCCCGGGGCCGATCTGCACCGGCGGCTCGAGCTCGTCGGCCAGCGGCTCGGCGCTGGGGACACGTTCGTGTTCTCGCATCTCAAGGCGACCGACACCGCCGGCCACACGAAGGATCCTGCGGTCAAGCAGCGGACGATCGAGCTCCTCGACTCGGAGCTCGTGGAACTACCGACGGACAGGGCGGTCGTCTGCGTGACGGGTGACCACGCGACACCGGCGTCTCCGGAGGTCATCCACTCTGGCGACCCTGTGCCGCTGCTCGTCGCCGGTCCAGGCGTTCGGGTCGATTCGGTCGAGTCGTTCGGCGAGCTCGACTGTGCGCGTGGGATCCTGGGTCATCTCCGGGGACCCGACCTGATGCCTGTGCTGCTCAACGCCGCCGATCGGCCGCTTTATCTGGGGTCGCGGCCGACGCCGTTCTCTGGCGCCGACGGGTATCCCGCGAAGCTCGAGCCGCTCGACTTGTGAGGGAGACCGAGGGGCGCATCCCCTTCTGCGGCTACCGCACCTGGTACCGCGACCTCGGCCCGGAGGACGGCGTGGCGCTCCTCTGCCTCCACGGCGGCCCGGGCTCGACGCACAACTACTTCGAGCCGCTGGAGCAGCTGGCCTCGAACGGCCGGCGCGTCGTCTTGTACGACCAGCTGGGGTGCGGAAAGTCGGATCGCCCCGACGATGCGGAGCTCTGGACGCTCGAGCTCTTCCTCGACGAGGTCGGAACTGTGCGCGATGCTCTCGGGCTCGAGCGGGTGCATCTTCTCGGTTCATCGTGGGGCTCGATGCTCGGAATCGAGTACGCGCTTCGTCGGCCGGCGGGCCTCGTCAGCCTGACGCTCAACTCTCCGCCGACCGCCGCCGCGACGTGGACCGCCGAGGCGCGCCGCCTTCGTGATCAGCTCCCTGACGAGGTCAAGCACGGGCTCGAGCTCCCCGCGGGCGCCCGCGAGCGCGAGGCGGCCGATGCCGAGTTCAGGCGCCGGCACATCTGTCGCCTGGACCCGCTGCCTACATGTGTGGAACGCGGACTGGCGGGCCGGAACCGACAGGTCTACGAAACGCTTTGGGGAGAGAGCGAGTGGAACGCCGACGGGCGATTGCGTGACTGGGACGTCCGTCCACGGCTCGGCGAGATCGGCATGCCCACGCTCGTCACCTCCGGTCGCTACGACGAGTGCACGCCGATGCTCGCGGAGGAGGCCCAGCGGCGGATTCCCGGGGCGGAGTGGGTGCTCTTCGAAGAGAGCTCGCACTCGGCCTTCGTCGAAGAGCCCGAGCGCTTCCGCTCGGTCCTCACCGACTTCCTCGATCGGGCGGAGGCGGCCTGAGCCACACGCGCTTTCGCCGGCTTGCGGTTGCCTCGGTTGCCGCGCTCTACGTCATCGTGATCACGGGCTCGCTCGTCCGGCTGACGGGGTCGGGATTGGGCTGCGAAAGCTGGCCGGGCTGCGAAGAAGGTCAGTTCCTCCCGGCGGCGGACTACCACGCCTTCGTCGAGTTCGGCAACCGAGTCGTCGGGATCTTCCCGATCACGCTCTCGATCCTCGTGGCGTGGGCGGCGCGCAGTCGACCGCCCTGGCTTTTCCGTACGGCCGTCGCCGTCGCCGTGTTGACCGTCGCCGAGGCGCCCCTCGGCCTGGCGACGATCCGCTACGAGCTGCCGCCCGAAATGGTGATCGTGCACTTCCTCGTCGCACTGCTCGCGCTGGGCGGCGCCGTCGTAATCGCATTCGCCGCGCTCAGAGAGGAGCGCGGGACGGCGACGATCGCGTTTCCGCGCGAGCTGCGCTGGGCGGGCCTTGTCCTCGTCACGGCGTGCCTCGGCTTGGTTCTCAGCGGCACATTCTCGACGGCCGCGGGACCGCATTCCGGCGACCCGGACGTGATCCACCGGCTTGGGAGCCTTCCGGATGCCCTCTGGGTGCACGTCCGCGTGACGGCGATTTTCGGTGCTGCCTTCCTCTTCGTGCTCGGCTACCTAGGAGCCCGGCGGGAGCTTGCGCCGTGGCTCTTCCGCTTCGCGCTCGGCGTGCTCGCCGTCCTCATCGTCCAAATGGTGGTAGGCGAGATCCAGTACCGCCTGGAGCTTCCATGGGGCATCGTCGCCCTCCATGTCGCCCTGGCCGCCGCCGTCTGGGCGCTGACGGTGGCACTCGTCTCGATGCTCTGGCGGCCGCCTGCTTGGCTGGCCCCGGTACGCGGATAAGCTGGACCCATGGCAGACGAGCTACGGATCTACGACCGGCCCGACCTGGATCGTCCGATCGTGATTTCGGCGTTTCGCGGGTGGAACGACGGCGGCCAGGGCGCGTCCCTCGCAGCCGGTTATCTCGCCCGTCTGTGGGACGCAGAGCGAATCGCCGACGTCGATCCCGAGGCGTTCTTCGACTTTCAGGCGGTCCGTCCGCAGGTCAAGCTCGTCGATGGGCTGACGAGGCAGATCGACTGGCCCGAGACGGCCTTCTACCACGCTCGAGCTGACGGCTTCGATCGCGACGTGGTCCTGTTGCTCGGCGTCGAGCCGAACCTCCGCTGGCAGACGTTCACGAGTCTGATCGTGGGGTTTGCGAAGGAGCTCGGTACTGAGCTGGTGGTGTCACTCGGTTCGCTGCTCGCGGATGTTCCGCACACGAGGCCGTGCCCGGTGACGGGGAGCGCAAGCGATCCCGAGCTCGTCGAGCAGCTGGGCCTTCAGGCTTCACGTTACGAAGGGCCGACGGGTATCGTCGGCGTGCTCCATGACGCCTGCCGGCAGGAAAGTCTGCCGTCGGTCAGCCTGTGGGCCGCCGTCCCGCACTACGTCTCCTTGACCCCGAGCCCGCGCGCGGCACTGGCTCTCTGCGAGCGGTTGGCGTCGCTTCTGGACACCGAGATCGATGTGGCCGAGCTGAAGGAAGCCTCGGACGGATATGTCGAGCAGGTCAGCCGCGCAGTGGCCACGGACGCCGACACTCAGGCCTATGTCGACGATCTCGAGGAGCGGGCCGACGAGATCGACGAGTCCGACCTGCCGTCGGGCGACGCGCTGGCCGCCGAGCTGACCCGCTTCCTCCGCGAGCGGGACCGCAAGAACGGCCCACCGGACGCCGCGACCGAGCAGTAGCGGGGCCGCGTGGGGTCAGATGCCTGATAGGGCGCGACTAGATCTTCGGCGCGAACCTAGTCGCTAAGAGGCCCCGGCTGCCGGCTCCGGCTGCTGCTCGGCCTCGCCCGGCTGCTCCTCCGCCGCTTGCGGCTGAGCCTTCGGCTGCGCGCCGTTCTGCGCCGCCTGCTCCTGCGGCTTCCTGCCGCGCTTCTTCCGGCGCCGGCGCCGCCTCGAGCGCGACTGCAGCTTGGGCTGCGGAAGGTTCTCGGCCAGGGCGGCAGCGACCTCCTCGACCGTTCCGAGCTCCTCCCGCGCAGCCTCGATCAGCCGTGTCGCCTTGGGCGTGTAGCCCTCGGCCGAGGCCAGCAGCGCGGCGCCGACCTCGAGCGGCAGCTCCTGCGCCGTCGCGATCAGCTTCTGAGCGTTCTCCTCATGCCTGTGCCCGCGCGAGTTCGCGAGGGCGCCGAGCAGGCGCTTCGCCTCCGGATACTCGGCGCTCGCCCGCCGGTCCTGGATTTTCCGGGTTGCGCGCGCGAGGCGCCACGTCCAGCGCCAGAGGATCTGCTCCGGTGCGTCGGCCTTGCCCTCGGCCAGGCCACGGAGCAGGATCCGGACCCCCTGGGCGCGATCCTTCTCCCACGTCGGCGCCTGGGTCACGAGCGTGACGAGGTCGTCGAAGCTGGCCCTGTCGACGCCCATCGAAACTCGGTCGGCCAGCGCCGTCATCCGCAGTCGCCGGTTGGGGTTCTCGGCGGCGCAGGTGAACAGGAACTGCTCGAGCGCCTCGCGAGTCGTGTGACCCTCGGCGAGCTTCTTCGCGAACTCGACGCGCTCCTCGAACCGGACCTGCCGGCCGGCGATCGTCGCCCAGAAGCGCTGCTCCTCCTCGTCGAGGTACCGCGGATCGATGCGCTGCCACTCACGCGCGATGACGGAGAGCCTCCGCCGGACGTCCGGCGTCACCGGCACGAGCCACGGCGCCGGCGAGAGCTTGCGGCGAGCCCGTCGCTGCGCACGCCGTCGCGGGGCCGGCGTCACTCGCGCGCCCTCGCGATAGAAGTCCGCGTCGAGCAGGCTGTGCAGCGAGATCACGCGCTCGTTGTGCGTCGCACCTTTGGGGACGAAGTCGACGACCACGCCAGCTTCCTTGCGTGGGTGGAGCCGCATGATTCGGCCGATGCGCTGCTGGTAGACGCGGCGGCTGGCCGTCGGCGCCAGGTGCATGACGACGGTCGCGCGCGGCGAGTTCCACCCCTCCGCGAGCAGCATGGCGTTGATCAGGATGTCGATGTCGCCGCGCTCGTAGGCGGCCAGGATCTCCGCCAGCTTGACCGGCGGCGTGCGGCCGCTGACCGCCTCCGCCTTCAGCCCTGCTGCGCGGAACTCGCGCGCAAGGTTGTACGCGTGGTCGACTCCAGCGGCGTAGACGATCCCCGGCGTCGCGTCGAAGCGGTCTCGGTAGAGGCTCGCCGCCGCCTGGTTCAGCGCCTGGTGGTCGAGCACCTCGGCCAGGGCGCGCTCCTCGAAGTCGCCGCCGACGATCGGAACCGAGTTGATCGCGGCGGCCGGAGGAACGCGAAGCGAGCGAAGCGGCGCAATCAACCCGCGGCGGGCTGCGTCCTG
>JBKPGE010000038.1:0-9874 GCA_046729215.1 Actinomycetota bacterium
CCCGGGTGCAGGCGCGGATCGCGACTCCCGGTCAGCCGATCGGCGTCGCGTACGAATCGATCCCGCGACGAACCGGGCGATCGCGACGATCCACGTTGGCCCGTCTGAAGGTCCTGAAGGCATTTCCTTCGGAGCCGGCGCCGTCTGGATCTCGCACAAGGAGGGCGCGGTCACTCGCATCGATCCGGAGTCGAACTCGATCGTGGCGCGGATCCCGGTCGACCGTGAGGCCCGCTACCTCGCCGTCGGTGCCCGGGCGGTCTGGGTCACGAGCTTCGACCTGGGGACCGTCCAGCGCATCGATCCGGCCACGAACCGCGTCGTGAAGACGATCAGGCTCGGGATCCTGGCCGGCCCACAGGGCGTTGGGGTGCACCGTTCCACGGTCTGAGTCGTGACCAACTCGACCGGCAGGCTCATCCGCATCAACGCTCGGACGAACGGCATCACGGCGTTCGGGCACGCTCTCGCGCGTCGCTGCCTCCTTGCGCTGAGTCGGCAAGCTTCGCTCAATGCAGATCGTCGACGGCCATGTGGACGAGCACGTGCCTGCCGTGCGAGGCCTCTTCGAGGAATACGCGGCCTCGATCGGCGTCGACCTCTCCTTCCAGGATTTCGAGCGGGAACTCGCGGGCCTACCCGGGGAGTACGTCCCGCCCGGCGGACGCCTCCTGCTCGCCCTCGGCCCTCAGCCGGCCGGCTGCGTCGCGCTCCGGCCGTTCGAGCAGGGCGTCTGCGAGATGAAGCGGCTCTACGTCCGACCGGCCCATCGCGGTTCTGGGCTCGGGCGTCTACTAGCGGAGGCGATCGTCGAGGCTGGGCGCGCCGCCGGTTACGACCGCATGCGGCTCGACACGCTGCCGTCGATGGCGGCCGCGCGTGGCCTTTACAGCGCCCTCGGCTTCGTGGAGATCGAGGCCTATCGCCACAACCCCATCCATGGCACCACATACTTCGAACGCGCCTTGTAACAACTTGTTACTTAGCTTTCGCGTCCCGGGACGTCGCGTAGTCGAGCCACCGCTCGGCGCAGTCCGGGTTGTCGCCGTCCTCACGGATCACCCACGCGGTTGTTCGGCGTCCGGCCGGTCGCACCGTCCCGTGGAAGGCAGACGCAAGCGTCTTCGGAACTGTGATCTCGATGCCGCTCGAGAGCGAGACGCGAACGAGCTCGACCGAGTCGTCTGCGCGTTTTCCCGGCGGGGTCGGTGCGGCGATGACGTCGACGTCCCTGCGTCGGGCGATCGCGTCGAGATCCTCTCCTTCGTCGTAGACGCGAAGGTCGACACGGCAGCCGGTCTCGCGCTCGAACGGTGTCACGTTGCGGACGAGACCTGCAGGGGCCAGAAGCCTGACCTCGCGCCGGTCCTCACTCCCGCCGCAGCCGGCGAGGGCGAGTAGTGCTGTCGCGATGAGGGCTCGCTTGCCCATACTCCCGACCATTGTGTCGACCTATGAGCTCGTTTCCGATCTGCCGCTGACGATCGAGGGCCACGAGCTCGAGCGGCGGGAGCGCGAGGTGTCGAGTGAGTTCACGCGCGTGACGACGACCGTCCATCTTCGCAGCGGCGGGGAGGAGGGGCTCGGCGAGGACGTCACCTACACCCCGGAAGACCACGACCGCTTCGCCGGCCCCGGTGCGGAGCTCCCACTAGCCGGCGAATGGACGCTCGACTCGTTCTCGCGCCACCTCGACAGCCTGGAGTTCTGGCCTGAGCCGCCGCAGATGGAGGCGTTCCACGACTACCGCCGCTGGGCGTTCGAGAGCGCGGCTTTGGACCTCGCCTTACGCCAGTCCGGGACATCGTTGTCAGAGGCGCTTGCCCGGGAGGCCCGGCCCGTGCGCTTTGTTGTCTCCATGCGCCTCGGCAAGCCCTCGAGGATCACGCCGGTCAGGCAGCTGCTCGAGCTCTATCCGGGAACGATGTTCAAGCTGGACGCGGTCGCCGACTGGACGTCAGACCTGGTCGGGGAGCTGGCCGACCTCGGCGCGGTCGACTCGATCGACCTTAAGGGCCAGTACAGCGGGACCGTCGTCGACAACCCGCCGAGCCCCGAGCTCTACAGGTTGGTCGCGGAGGGGTTTCCGGATGCGTGGCTCGAAGACCCGGCCCTGACCGACGAGACCGAGCCCGTGCTTCGTCCCCATCGGAACCGGATCACGTGGGACGCTCCGATCCACTCGATCGAGGACATCGAGTCCAGGGCGCCGAAGATGACGAATATCAAGCCCTCGCGGTTCGGATCGCTGCGCCGTCTCTTCGACGCGTACGACTACTGCGCCGAGCGAGGCATCGGGATGTACGGCGGTGGCCAATTCGAGCTCGGCGTCGGCCGCGGACAGATCCAGTACCTGGCGTCGCTCTTCCATCCGGACACGCCGAACGACGTCGCTCCCGGCGGCTACAACTTCGCGCCGCCCGAGCCAGGGCTAGCGGCGAGCCCGCTCGAGCCGGCGGCCGAGCCGACCGGCTTTCGCTGGGGATAGCCGGGCACACATTCGTTGCACTCCCGTCACAGACACGTGACTGTTTTCCGGGTAGCTTCGTTGCCGTGCCAGACATCACGACAGCCTGGGGCAAGGCCACGCTCGTCGATGAGGTGAAGCTGCAGCAGAAAGCCGGCGACAAGCAGTTCGCTTCGCTGGTGCAGCTCCTCGAGGACGAGAAGGGGAAACGGCTCGTGCGCTTCGCCTACACGACCGACGGGGTCGCCCGGCGCGGGCCCGTGACCTTTCGCGATGCCGACCTGGACCGGCTTCGCAAGGCACTCGCCGAGCACGAGGCGCTCGCGGCCGCGCTCCGCTTCGACAGTGGTTAGACCTGCGCCGCTGCGGTTGCGAGCGGAGGTGAGGCCGCACGGGCCGCCTCAACGAGACTTTCGAGGATGAGCGCGCCGTCCGTCGACCCCAGGAGTGCATCGACGGCATGCTCGGGATGCGGCATCAGCCCCATCACGTTGCCGTATTCGTTGCAGACGGCCGCGACGTCACCGATTGAGCCGTTCGGGTTCTGCTCGTACCGGAGCACGATCTGTCGCTTCGCCTCCAGCTCGGCCAGGAGCTCGGCATCGGCGAACCAGCAGCCTTCGCCGTGCTTGATCGGAATCGTCAGGCGCTGCCCCGGAGAACACCTCGACGTGAATGGGGTGTCGGCGCCCTCGACCCTCAGAACGACATCTCGACAGAGAAATGAAAGCGACTCGTTCGGCCTGAGCGTGCCGGGGAGGAGTCCCGCCTCGCACAGGACCTGGAAGCCGTTGCAGATCCCGAGTACCAGCCCTCCGCCGGCTGCGAACTCGGCGACGGCCTGCATCGCCGGCGAGAAGCGGGCGATCGCGCCGCAGCGAAGGTAGTCGCCGTAGGCGAAGCCGCCCGGCAGCACGACGCCTGCGACGTCGGGCACCCGCTTCTCGGCGTGCCACACCGGAACGCCGGAAGCGCCGAGTAGTTCGAGCGCGCGGAGGGCGTCCTGGTCGTCGTTTGAGCCCGGAAACGTGACGACGGCGATACGCGGGGCGGATGCGCTCACTGGAGCTCGATCTCGTAACTCTCGATCAGCGGGTTGGCGAGGAGCTGCTGGCACATCCGCTCGACCTCGGCGCGCGCCGCGACTGTGTCGTTGGCCTCGACCTCCAGGTCGACTACGCGTCCGATGCGGGCCTCGGCGACGGCGAAGCCGAGCTGCCTCAGCGAGCTCTCGACGGCCTCGCCCTGCGGATCGAGAATCCCGGGCTTGGGGCGAACGAGGATCGTCGCTTTCATCGCAGCACGGCCTCCGGCTCGTCGACGTAGCCTTCGAAGGAGCGCCCGGTCAGCCGCTCGAATGCCTCGACGTAGCGTGCGCGCGTGCCGGCGACGACGTCGTCGGGCAGCTGCGGACCGGGGTCGGTCTTGTCCCAACCGAGCGTCTCGCAGTAGTCGCGGACAAACTGCTTGTCGAACGACGCCTGCGGCCGTCCCGGCTCGTACGAATCGGCCGGCCAGAAGCGGGACGAGTCGGGCGTGAAGGCCTCGTCGGCCAGGACGAGCCGCTCCTCGTCGTCGACGCCGAACTCGAACTTCGTGTCTGCGAGCAGGATCCCGCGGTCGGCCGCGTATTCGGATGCGAAGCGATACAGGGCGAGCGAGGTTGCTTCCGCTTCGGCGAATCGCTCGGCGCCGACGAGGTCCGCTGCGGCGTTCCGCGTGATGTTCTCGTCATGGCCGGTGTGGGCCTTCGTTGCGGGCGTGAAGATCGGCTCGGCGAGCCGGTCGGAATCGCGCAGGCCCTCCGGCAGGACATGGCCGGACACCGCGCCGGTCGCCTGGTAGTCCTTCCAACCGGACCCGGTGAGATAGCCCCGTACGACGCACTCGATCGGCAGCATCTCGAGGCGTCGGCACTCGAGCGAGCGGCCGTCCGGTCGCACGGCGAGCAGGTGGTTCGGGCACAAATGCTGCGTGCGCGCGAACCAGAAGGCCGAGAGCCCGGTCAGCACCCGACCCTTGTCTGGGATCTCGGTGGGGAGGACGACGTCGAAGGTCGAGATCCGATCGCTCGCAACGAGCAGCAGGCGCTCATCGTCGAGCGCGTAGAGCTCGCGGACCTTCCCACTGCCGACGTGGGTCGCGGTTTCAGGCATGAACGGGCTCCTCTCTTCGGGTCAGGGCGTGGAGTCGATCGAACACGACGTCTGCGTGGCGCGTGTAGGCGCCGAGGTCGAAAACCTCGTCCAGGGAGCTCGCGTCGAGCCTGGAAGTGATCTCGCCATCGCGGCGGACGAGGTCGGTGAAATCCTGCTCTTCCTCCCACGCCCGCATCGCCGCCCGCTGCACGAGCTCGTACGCCCGAGCGCGCTCGAGCCCGCTGTCGATCAGCGCGAGCAGCAGTCGCTGGCTGAAGAAGAGCCCGTGGCTCGCTTCGAGGTTGCGGCGCATCCGCTCCGGCCGGATCACGAGCCCTTCGACGAGCCAAGAGAAGCGGTCGAGCATGTAGTCGACCGCCAGAAACGCGTCGGGGATGACGACGCGCTCAGCAGAGGAGTGGGAGATGTCGCGCTCATGCCAGAGCGCGATGTTTTCCAGTCCGACCACCGCTGCGCCGCGGACGACTCGCGCCAGCCCGCAGATCCGCTCGGCGACGACGGGGTTCTTCTTGTGCGGCATCGCCGACGAGCCCTTCTGGCCGCGGCGGAACGGCTCCTCGACCTCACGCACTTCGGTCCGGGCGAGATGCCGGATCTCGAGTGCGAACTTCTCGAGCGAAGCGGCTGTGATAGCCAAGGCTGAAAGCACCTCAGCATGACGGTCGCGCTGGATGATCTGGGTCGCCGCCGGCGCCGGCTCAAGGCCGAGGCGCTCGCAGGCCAGGCGCTCGACTTCCGGATCCGTCGCCGAGTACGTCCCGACGGCGCCGGAGAGCTTTCCGACCCGCACGCCCTCGAGCGCGCGCTGCAGGCGACCTCCCGCTCGATCGAGCTCGAAGGCCCAGACGGCGAGCTTCAACCCGAGCGTGGTCGGCTCGGCGTGGACTCCGTGCGTGCGTCCGATCGTCAGCGTGTCACGGTGCTCCTCGGCGCGCGCGATGACGACGGCCAACGCGCGCTCGAGCTCGTCGAGCAGCAGCCGCCCGGCGGCTTGAAGCTGGAGGGACAACGCCGTGTCGAGGACATCCGAGGAGGTCAACCCGTAGTGGAACCAGCGTCCGACGGGACCGAGCTGCTCTCCGACCGCATCGACAAACGCGGCGACGTCGTGCTGCGTCACGGCCTCGATCTCCGCGACCCGCTGGGGGGTCGGGGGAACTACGCGCTCCCGGATCTCCGCCGCCGCCTCGGCCGGAACCACCCCGACTGTGGCCCATGCCTCCAGCGCGGCGAGCTCGACCTCGAGCCAGCGGGCGAGCCTTCCCTCGTCCGACCAGATGCTGGCCATGGCCGGCCGCGAGTACCGGGTGATCACCGGTTCGATTCTAGAGGTGGCTCATGAAGGCACATCGAGGCAGGAGGTCCGCTTCCGTCAGCTGCCCGGCGGCCGAAGGCCGCCGCCCTGCGCGAGGATCCGCGCTGCGAGGATCGCAGCGTTTCGCGCGCCGTCGATCGAGACGCACGCGACGGGCACGCCGGGCGGCATCTGTGCGATCGCGAGCAGCGCATCGAGGCCGTCGGCCACGCTTTTACTAGAGCGCAGAGGAACGCCGATCACCGGGAGCTCGCTGTAGGAGGCGATGACGCCGGGAAGCGCCGCGGCCATGCCGGCGCCCGCAATGATCACTCGCACGCCGCGGAGGGCCGCAATCGACGCGTACTCGGCGACCGCCCTCGGATCGCGGTGCGCAGAGAGGACGTTGAACTCGTGCGAGATCCCCCGATCGTCCAATTCCTGCAGGGCGGGCTCCATCGCCTCACGATCGGACTCGGAGCCGACGAGCACGCCGACGAGCGGCCCGCCCTCCGCGAACTCCTCGAGGACCGCGAACGGTTCGGTTTGCGTCTCAGGTTGCAACCTTCACCGCCCCACCGGCGATGTCGCGGCGGAACTGCATTCCGTCGAAGGAGATCGCAGCGCAAGCGTTGTACGCCCGTTCGCGCGCCGCGTCGAGCGACGGCCCCAGAGCAGTGACGTTGAGCACCCGTCCTCCGTTGGTGAGCAGCTGATCTCCGCGCGTCGCCGTCCCAGCATGGAAGACGAGCGCTCCTTCGGCCTCGGCGTCGTCGACCCCTGTGATCGGCGTACCGGAGTCGCCTTGGCGCGGATAGTCGCGACCGGCCAGCACGACCGTCACCGCGGTCTGCTCGTCGGTCGCCACGTCGGCCGAGCGCAAGTCTCCGTGCGCAGCGGCGGTCAGCGTCTCGAGCAGGTCGCCCTGGAGTCGCGGAAGGATCGACTGCGTTTCGGGATCGCCGAAGCGGCAGTTGAACTCGAGCACCTTCGGCCCCGAGTCGGTCAGCATCAGGCCGGCGTAGAGCAGCCCCACAAACGGCGAGCCCCGTCGGGCAAGCTCGGCCAGGACCGGCTCGTGCACGATTGCAACGAGCTCTTCGACGTCACTCGCTCCCAGCCCGGGCACTGGCGAGTAGGAGCCCATTCCGCCCGTATTCGGGCCGGTGTCGGCGTCGCCGATCCGCTTGTAGTCGCGCGCGGGTGCCAGTGGCAGCAGGTTTCTTCCGTCGGCAAGGCAGAAGAGCGAGATCTCTTCCCCTTCGAGCAGTTCCTCGATCACGAGCGCTTGCCCGAGCCGAGCGATCTCACGTAGCGCCGCATCAAGTGACTCTTGATCGGGGCAGACGAACACTCCCTTGCCCGCGGCGAGGCCGTCGACCTTGACCACGCATGGCGGCCGGGCCATCGACATCGTGGCGGCCGTGGGCACACCGGCGGCCTGCATGACTTCCTTCGCGAACCGCTTCGAGCCCTCGATCCTTGCAGCCTCCCGCCCGGGGCCGAAGACCGCGACGCCGCTGTGCCGCAACTCGTCGGCGACGCCTGCGACAAGCGGCGCTTCCGGCCCGACGACGACGAGGTCGGCCGGCAGCGAGCTCGCGAGGTCGAGAAGCCCTTCGGCGTCCTCGGCGCGGACCGGGTGACATTCGCCAATGCGCGCGATTCCCGGATTGCCCGGCGCCGCGTGCAGCTCGCCGAGTTGCGGGCTCTGGCTCAACTTCCACGCGAGCGCATGCTCTCGGCCGCCCGCTCCGACCAGCAGGACCTTCACGGCCGCGCGATCGCCTCCAGTCCGCGCTGTGCAAGCACGTCTTCGCGAGCCGCTCCGGTGCCGATCAGCGAGACCTCGACATCGAGCGCCCGCTCGATGTACCCGACGTACGCCCTCGCCTCGTCCGGGAGGCGGGAAACCTCGTCGATGCCGTCCAGCGACTGCTCCCAGCCACGCAGCACCTCGTAGACGGGCTCGGCGTGATGGAAGTCGCTCTGGTGCGACGGAAACTCCCTGCTCTCGGTTCCATCGGGGAGGCGGTAGGCGACGCACACGGGCAGTTCCGCGAACGTCGAGAGCACGTCGAGCTTCGTCAGCGCCAGAGAGGTGAAGCCGTTGAGCCGGGACGCGTAGCGGAGGCCGACCAGGTCGAGCCACCCGCAGCGCCGTGTGCGGCCCGTCACAGTCCCGTACTCACGACCCAGGTCGCGGACTCGCTCCTGGTCGGGGCCCTCGATCTCCGTCGGAAACGGCCCTTCGCCGACGCGAGTCACGTAGGCCTTCGCGACCCCGAGCACAGCGTCGATCCGCTTCGGGCCGATGCCGATCCCAACCGCCGCGGCGGCAGCGATCGGGCTGGAAGACGTCACGAACGGATACGTGCCGTGATCGAGATCGAGCAGCGTCCCCTGGGCACCCTCGAACAGCACGAACCGTCCCTCACAAAGGGCCTGGTCGACGAGCAGGGACGTGTCCGCGATGTATGGGCGCAGGCGCTGGGCGCAACCCTCGTACCGGCTGGAGACTTCTTCGAGGTCGATCGGCTCGGCCCCGTAGACCCGCTCGAGCCAGTGATTCTTCTCCGCGAGCGCGACTTCGATCTTCTGGCGAAGGATCTTCGGGTCGAAGAGGTCCTGGACCCGGATGCCGAGTCGCGCTGCCTTGTCGCCGTAGGCCGGGCCGATCCCGCGCCTCGTGGTGCCGATCTGGAGCCTTCCAAGGCGCCGCTCGCTCGCCTGGTCGAGCGCCACGTGCCACGGCATGATCAGGTGCGCGTTCCCTGAGACCCGGACGCCGTCGGTCTGGAGGCCGCGGGCCTCGAGGTCGTCGAGCTCTTCGATGAACACCTGCGGGTCGATGACGCAGCCCGCGCCGAGCACGCACTCCTTGCCCCAGAGGATCCCTGAAGGCATGTGGCGGAACTTGTAGGTCTCGCCGTTCGCGACGATCGTGTGGCCCGCGTTCGGCCCGCCCTGGTAGCGGCACACCACATCGGAGTGCTGGGCCAGCAGGTCGACGATCTTTCCTTTGCCCTCGTCCCCCCACTGGGCCCCGACGATCACAGTCGCTGGCACGTCGAGTCAGTCTGCCGTATTGGTCGGCTACGCGCTCGGCGCGAGGTCCGCGAACTTCGCGTACCGGTTCAACCAGGCGAGCTTCTCGGTCCCAGTCGGGCCGTTTCGATGCTTGGCGAGGTGGACCTCGGCGATCCCCTGTGCCTCGGTCTCGTCGTTGTAGTACTCGTCGCGGTAGATGAAGAAGACGAGGTCCGAGTCCTGCTCGAGACTGCCCGATTCGCGCAGGTCCGAAAGGATCGGTCTCTTGTCGTGGCGCTGCTCCACGGCGCGCGAAAGCTGAGACAGCGCGAGCACCGGAACCTCGAGGTCGCGCGCCAGGACCTTCAGGTTCCGCGAGATCTGGGACACCTCTTGGACCCGGTTTTCCGGATTCGATCCGGACGTCATCAGCTGCAGGTAGTCGACGATGATCAGCGCAAGGTTCGGCTCCTTCGACTTCAGGCGCCGGGCCTTCGAGCGGATCTCCATCATCGTGATCGAGCCGGTGTCGTCTACGTAGACCGGCGCCTTCGAGAGCTTGTCGCACGCCGCCGTGAGGCGCGGCCAGTCATCCGCCGCGAGCTTGCCGGTGCGCAGCCGCTGCGACTCGACCTTCGCCTCGCTGCACATCAGGCGCTGCGTCACCTCGGACTTCGACATCTCGAGCGTGAAGAGCGCCACCGGCAGCTCCCGCCGGACGGCGATGTTGGCCGCCATGCAGAGCGCGAGGCCTGACTTCCCCATGCTCGGACGGGCCGCGAGGATGATCAGGTTGCCCGGCTGGAAGCCGGAGGTAAGTCGATCGAGATCGCGGAAGCCGGATGGCACGCCGGTGATCTCCTCGCCGGCCTCGTAGAGCGCGGTGATCCGCTCGAAGCTCTCCTTCAGCAGGGCCTCGATGTG
>JBKPGE010000039.1:0-2711 GCA_046729215.1 Actinomycetota bacterium
AGAGGCGCACGGCTTTCCTTAGAACAGATCGCTGTTCGCGGTGTCCTTCTGAGTGTTTCTCGTTCGTCGTCTGGTTGTAAGCGTCGAATCCAACATCTATGGAAAGCGAGGATGAGATGAAGTACGTGGCGTTCGTTGGCACCGACGGTCCGCAGCCCAAGGAGGCCGTAGCGGAGATGAATCGCGGCTTCCCTGCATATTTCGAGGAGATGAATCGCCGTGGTGTGCGCCTGCTCGGTCGGGAGCTGCGCTTGCCTGACGCCGGGGCGACGGTGCGGGTGCGCGGCGGCGACAGGTTGGTCACCGACGGTCCGTTCGCGGAGACCAAGGAGTTCGTGGGCGGGTTCAACCTGCTCGAGTGTGCGGACCTGGACGAGGCGATCGAGGTGGAGTCGAAGAGCCCTGTTGCCCGGTTTCTTCCGCTTGAGATCCGGCCGTTCCGCGAGGAGCTGCAGCTGGGTCCACAGACGCCCGCGTTCGGGTCGGACGACGACTCGGCCGGCGTCCCGTACATGCTGATGGTGTGGGCAGGCGACGCGCCGTCGGAGTCGTTTGATGAGCGGGCGGTGCTGGAAGAGTGCGATGCGTGGCGGCGGGGGCTGGAGGCTTCCGACGTCTTCGTGTTGGGGGCCTCACTCGGCGGCCCCGAGACAGCCACGACCCTGCGGTTCCGTGAGGGGGAGGTGCGGGTCAGCGACGGGCCATTCATCGAGATCGACGCGTACATCGCCGGCATCGAGATCGTCCGCGCCACGGATCTGCAGCGGGCGATCGAGCTTGCGGCGACCCACCCGTTCGCCCGCTACCACGCGATCGAGGCCCGACCGTTCTACAGCGAGGCAACCCAGGACGGGCCGACCGAGTGAGCTCGGGCGCGGTCCAACGTGCGGTTGACGGCGCCTTCCGCGAAGAGTGGAGCCGCGTCGTCGCCACGTTGATCCGGCGGACCGGTGACTGGGACCTGGCCGAGGAGTGCACGCAAGAGGCGTTCGCGGAGGCGCTGCGGCGATGGCCGACTGACGGCGTGCCGCAGAGCGTCGGCGCCTGGTTGACGACGGTCGCGGGCAATCGCGCGATCGACCGTCTGCGACGCGGTGCTCGCGGAACGGACCTGCTGGAGCAGGCGGGCCGCGAGGCGCCCCCACAGTTCGAGACGGATGAGGATGCGATGCCTGAGCTATTCGCGGAGACCGATGAGATCGAAGACGACCGTCTCCGGCTCATCTTCACCTGCTGCCACCCGGCCCTGCCGTTGGAGGGCCGGGTGGCCCTGACGCTGCGAGCCCTGACGGGGCGCACCACCGCCGAGATCGCCAAAGCGTTCCTGGTGCCCGAAGCGACGATGGCCAAGCGCCTGACCCGCGCCAAGGCGAAGATCGCGGCAGCCGGCATCCCCTACCGGGTGCCGCCCGCGCACCTGCTGTCGGAGCGCACCGCCGGAGTGCTTGCGGTGCTCTATCTGTTGTTCAACGAGGGCTACTCGGCGTCATCCGGCACGAGTCTCATCCGCCCTGAGCTCTGTGACGAGGCGATCCGTTTGACGCGGGCCTTGCAGCAGCTGATGCCGGATGAACCCGAAGTGACCGGCACGCTGGCGCTGATGCTCCTGCAGCACTCACGTCGCCATGCACGTGTGGGAAATGACGGCGAGCTCCTCACGCTCGAGGCGCAGGACCGCAGCCGTTGGGAGAAGGCCGAGCTAGAGGAGGGATTGCGACTCCTCGAGGCTGCGCTACGTCGACGGCAGATCGGGACCTACCAGCTCCAGGCGGCGATCGCCGCGTGCCATGCCCGCGCCGCCTGCGCTGCCGAAACCGACTGGAGCGAAATCGCCCGGCTCTACGCCCTGCTCGAACAACAGATGCCGTCGCCCGTCGTCAAGCTCAACCGAGCAGTTGCGGTGGCGATGGCCTGCGACATCGACGCCGGCTTGGCGATCATCGACGAGCTGACGAACGACCCTCGCCTGGATCGGTACCACCTGCTCGAGGCCACCCGGGCCGACCTGCTGCGTCGCCGCGGCGATGAGAGCGCCGCCGCGGCCGCGTACGAGCGTGCATTGCAGCTGGCGCCGTCTGACGTTGAGCGACGGTACCTGCGGAGTAGGTTGGAAGAGCTCGGCGACGCAGCCGGTCCTTGACCCCAAACGTCGACACGCAATCCGCGACCCGCCGAGACCAAGCGATGCTCCGCGCCGTATTTCTGCGAAATACAGAGCGACGCGCGCCGGGGTGGCGGCGCCCCCGAGTCGTTGCGCGCCCGCAGCGAACGCAAGCGCGGCATCTCCGTTTCCCGCCTGCCCTGCCCCTCGCTGCTCGTCTACGGACTCCTTCCCACACGAGCGGGGATCCGCCTCCCAACCACGATCTGGGGACAGGTCTTGGGGACAACTGAGAGGTGTCTCAGGGCCGCGCGAGGCGCTTCAAGGAAGAGGAGGGAACAAGGCGCAACAGCCGATGAATACAGCAATCCCAGACAGGAAACACGCTTCTCCTCTGATCCCGGCGCCGATCCCCAGCCTCCATGGTAAGGAGGCGGTCCCCGGTTCGAGTCCGGGAGAGGGCTTAAACACCTGCAAAACGGCCCTTTTTGAAGACTACGGAGCCCCTCCCGATTAAGGAGGGGATCGCGGACGGAGTCGGCCACACGCCCGAAAACTCCCCGCAAATCGCCCTCTTGTCCGATCTAACGGAGCACCTCCGTGGAACGGA
>JBKPGE010000040.1:0-15711 GCA_046729215.1 Actinomycetota bacterium
CGTCGTTTGGATCTCGCGGCGCAGCTGCGCGACCAGGGAGCCGCTCCAGTCGGCCAGATTGCGAGTCCGCGGTGCAAGACCCTCCGGATGCAGGGCGATCCGGAGCATGTTCCTCGGCGGCGCCAGCAATTCGGCCGCGACACCGCGGGTGATGTAGGCGACGCCTTTGTTCGAGGCGACGATGTTCCAATGGCGATCGACGACGAGCGCCGGGTAGGGCTCGTGAGCGGTCAGGAACCGCTCGAGCGCCTCCCGGACGGGCGCCATCTCGCGCGCCTCGAGCGAGCGCTCGCCGAAGACGGGCGCGAAGCCGGCCGCGAGGAGGAGGCGGTTCCGCTCACGCAGAGGAACCTCGAGTCGCTCGGCGAGATGGAGGAGCATCTCGCGGCTCGGCCGTGCACGCCCGGTCTCGATAAAGCTGAGATGCCGCGCCGAGACCGCCGACTGCGACGCGAGCTCGCGCTGCGTGAGCTTGCGCCGTTCTCGCCACTCCCGGAGGAGCGCCCCCGCAGACGGTGCGCCCTCGTCCAGAGCCATACGAGGACACTAACCGCTCCGCGCCTACCTCACAGGTAATCGACGTGCGCATCCAGCGTAGGCAGGATCCTTCATGACCATCCTGCCCCGGTGGATCGAGGTAAGGCCTTGATGTTGGGAGGAGCTTTGGCCAACACTGCGCACACGGAAACTTGGCCGGGCAACACCGTCGTGCCGGACATCCTGCTCACCGGAGGGAGCGACGGGATCGGCCTCGCGGTCGCGAAGCTGCTCGCCGCCGAGGGCGACGCACGCGTGACGCTCGTCGCGCGCAACGAGGCCAAGCTCCGGGAGGCGGTCGCCCAGCTCCCGGGAGCGGGCCGCGACTTCGTCGCGGCGGACCTTTCGCAGCCGGACCGAATCGACCTGGTCGCCCGGCGGCTCGCCGCGCGGCACTACAACTGAGGAGGAGATATGGAGGCGACCCCGACTCGAACCGGTCCCGATCCTCGCCGTTGGTGGGCGCTGGCGCTCCTCTGCGGCGCCTTCTTCATGGTCATCCTCGATGCTGCGATCGTCACCGTCGCGCTCCCCTCGATCGAGGACGAGCTCGGCTTCTCGGCGCAGGGCCTGCAGTGGGTGGTGAGCGCCTACGCCCTCACCTTCGCCGGTCTGCTCCTGCTCGGCGGGCGGGCGGCCGACCTGCTCGGCCGCCGGCGGGTGTTCATGGTGGGGCTCGTCCTCTTCACTGCCGCATCGCTCCTCTGCGGGCTCGCCTGGTCGGACGAGGCGCTGATCGGCGCCCGCGCGTTCCAGGGCATCGGGGCCGCGGTCATGACCCCGAGCGCGCTCTCGATCATCACGACCACCTTCGAGGAGGGGGCCGAGCGCAACAAGGCGCTCGGGATCTGGGGGGCGCTCGGCGGGATCGGGGCGACCACGGCCTGGCTGATCGGCGGTCCGATCGTGGACGGCCTCGGCTGGGAGTGGGTCTTCTTCATCAACATCCCCGTCGGCCTCGCCGCGCTCGCGCTCTCGCCTCTCCTCCTGCGCGAAAGTCGGGCTGCGACGGCGGAGCGAAGCTACGACCCCGCCGGGGCGATCACGATCACCGGCTCCCTCGCCCTGCTCGTCTACGCGATCGTCGAGGCGCCCAACACCGGCTGGGGAGACCCACAGACGATCGCCCTGCTCGCCGGCTCGGCCGCCCTGCTGGGAGCGTTCGCGCTGATCGAATCGCGCCAGCGGGCGCCGCTCGTGCCGCTCCGCATCTTCCGCTCGCGAACGATTGTCGGCGCCAACGCGGTCATGCTCGTCTTCGGGACCCTCCCCTACGGGCTCGGGTTCGTGCTCACCCTCTACGCCCAGCAGGTGCTCGGCTACTCCGCGGTCAAGTTCGGGCTCACCTCGCTCGTCTTCCCCGTCATGGCGGCCGCTGGCTCGATCGTCGGGCAGTCGATCGTGCTCCGGGTCGGCTTCCGGCCGGTCGCCGCCGTCGGGATGGCGCTGATGGGCGGCGGCGCCCTGCTTCTCACCCAGGTCTCGGTCGGCGGCAGCTACTTCGGCGACATCTTCTTTGGCCTGCTCGTGTTCGGCCCCGGCGTCGGCCTCGCCTTCGTCACCGCCTCGATCGCCGCCCTCGCCGGCGTCCCCGAGCGCGAGTCCGGGCTCGCCTCGGGGCTCAGCAACACGAGCTTCCAGGTCGGAGCCGCACTCGGGGTCGCGATCGTCACCACCGTCGCGGTCACACGCACCGACGATTACCTGGCCACGAACACGGGCGCCAACCGCCTGGTCGCGCTCACCGAGGGCTTCCAGTCCGCCTTCCTCGCCGTCGCGATCCTTTCCGCGATCGGCGTCGCGCTCGCCCTTCTGCTCCTCCGGCGGCCGCGCGGCGTGCCGCAGGAGCAACTCGCGGTGCTCACGGTCTCGTCCTTGGCTCCATGTCCCGAGGCCGAGCCTTCCCCAGCCGCCGCTGGCGATTGATGCGACAGACGACCAAGGGAGGCAAACGGTGAAGCGCGTCATGGCTCGATACACGGTCAAGCCCGAGCGCGTGGCGGAGAACGTCGAGCGCGGTAGCGTCGAGTTCTCGTCGACCTACCCCGGCATGTACGTGCCGCAGCCGCTCGCGCTACGGCAAAACAATACGCAGTTCGATCATGCGCCGATCACGATTCGCGCCCCACGCCAGGTCGGGAACATCCTCAAGTAGGTCGGCCCGCACGATCCGGTCGAGCCGCGCTACGCGAATTACATGTAGTGGACTGTGAGCCGGTAACGCTGCCGTCCCGATGAAAGGAATAGCCACGAAAGCGAAGGGATTCTGGCGGGCTTCGCCAGGCTCATGTACCCCTGTCGTACCCACGCCGTACGACGCGTTGGCCCGCTAGAAGACAGAAGCCCGCATTTGCGGGAATTCTGCGAGAGCCCTCTGACGGACTCGAACTGTCGACCCCCTCCTTACCATCGTCTCAGGCAACGGGTCACAACCGACGGCAACGGTTTTTTTTGGCCGTCTGTGCCCTTTCGGCGGCGGTTCCGTTTGCCACCGATTGCATCGTTTGCAACCGCTGGGCTCCATAAATGCTACATCGTTTGTTGGCTGGTCTGACTACGGACGACCGAGGCACTCGCTCTCGCACTCAGTCAGGCACGCGACGGGCTGCCTCCGCCGACTCCGCCAGCTCCTGCAGGCGGGGCCGCGCTCTCCTTGCCGGCAGAGGCAGGCCGTTCATCGGCCTGCCTCTGTCCGGAACGTCGCGGCGATCGCTTACGCCGCGCTGGCGTCGGCCGACTTGACTTCGACCAACATGACGTGGACTTCGCCGGCCAGCAGCTCCCAGCTGTGATCAAACGCATCGTCCTGCCAAACGACTGTGCCGGGGTTCAGATCCACGATCTGCGTGCTCCCATCCGGCAAGGTCACCTTTTGGCGGCCCGAGCCGAGGACGATGACGAGCATCGGCGGGTGGGAGTGCATCGCGCTCTTCCATCCGTGCGCGGCGCGGGCGTCGATCACCCGTACGTGTTCGTTCTCGAAGATGACCTGGTGCGCGGCAGGATCCACGACCGTCGAGTCCTCCGGTTTCTGCGCCACGGCCACGGGCTTGTGGTCTGTCATCGCTTCGTTCCTTCTTCCTTCCGTTGTTCGTGCAACCATTGGTTGCTCCACCATAGCAGAACGAGCAACCAGGGGTTGCAAAGGATCGGCCTGCGCCGCATTGTCATCCCAGGCGGCTCGACAACGAGGAAGCCAGCGATGCGCGCCTTCGACGAGGAGATTGCCCTTAGATCGTCTTCGTTGGACCGGTCAGCATCTCAGCTTCGTCTCTTGCCGATCGTTCTTCGCTCGTGGGCCGAGGCCTCCGCGAGCCGCTTGATCGCGGCGAGTCGCTCGTCCCACTCGGCGGCGACTCGCGCGAGCCACCCGGTTGCTGCGTCGAGCCGTTCGGGCCGGACGGCGTAGCGGACCTCACGCCCGAGCCGGCGCGAGTCGACGAGACCAGCGCGCTCGAGAACGGAAAGGTGCTTCGCGACCGCCTGCCGCGTGACTGGCAGATCCTCGGCGAGCGTCGTGGCCGTCGCCTCACCGCGGGCGAGCAGCGCGTCGAGGAGCCGGCGACGGGTGGGGTCGGCGACCGCGGCCCAAAGCTGGTCGACCTCGTCGTCTCGTTTCATCGCTGGACATGCTTCGAGATGTACTCGCGCAGCTCGTCCAGCTCGAGCCGCCAGCCCTGGGTGTTCTCGTCCGCGTACCTCGCCTTCTTGTCCTCGGGCCAGTCGAGCTCTGGAAAGCCGCTTTCGACGACTCGCAGGCGCGTGTGGTCACCCTCCTCGGTGAGGGTGAACTCGACGAGCGTTGAGTTGTCCCTGCGCTGCTCCTCGCCGACGGAGCGAACCCAGCGATAGGCGAGTGCGCGTGGCGGCTCGACCCGCTCGACCCAGGCACGGGCCGGGCCGTCCTCCCAGGTGAACGTCGCGTCGCCGCCGGGGTGCAGGTCGATCTCGGCCGAGTCACTGAACCAGCCGGCGACGTGCTCGGGTTCCGTCAGCACGGCCCAAACGACGTCGATCGGGGCCTTGATCAGGGTCTCTCGCTCGATGCGCTCAGGAACCACCGTTTCCTCCTTCGGGAATACATAACCAGCAGTTGCTCGCAGTACTTTAGGCAACTCATGGTTGCACATCCCGATCGACAACCGAGAAGGAGACGTGATGCAGGTATCCGCACCCGATACTCGCCGCCGGTGGGCGTTGGCGCTCCTCCGCGGCTCGTTCTTCATTGTGATTCTCGACGCCGCGAACGTGATCGTCGCGCTCCCCTCGATCGGACCCGACCCCGGCTTCTCCGAGCCGGGCTGCAGTGGGCGATCAGCGCCTACGCCGTAACCTTCGCCGGCCTGTTGCTGCTCGGGGAAGGGCGTGAGGGGTTCCAAATGCGGGTGCGGTGAGTACCGCTCGGCAGTAGCGCCATTGTGGTTTGCGCCGCCTCTCTTTAGGTAGCGCCCTCAATTCCGGCAGCGCCGCCACTTCCTAGGCAGCGCCGCCACTACCTAGTTTCACGCGCGCGCGCAAATACCAGATCGTGCCGGGCTTCGCAACCGGTTCGCTCCGGCCGCCATTGGCATCGTCGCCGCGTGAGTTGATTCTGCGGCTTGCGCGCGAGAACCCACATTGGGGCTAGCCGCGGATCGCGGGTGAACTCAGGCATCTGGGGCTCGCGGCTTCCCCGACCACGATCCGCAAGATTCTCAGCCGCCAAGGTGTTCCGCCCGCACCTGAGCGCGCACGCCAGTCGTGGCGCTCGTTCCTGCGCCAACAGGCCGCGAGCACGCTCGCCTGTGACTTCTTCACCGTCGAGACACTCGCGCTGCAGCGGATCTCGCCTGCGCGCCCAATCCCGACGGCGCCTGGGTGGCCCAACAAGCCCGCAACCTCGTGATCCAACTCGGCGACGACGAGCGGCGGTTGCGGCTGCTGATCCATGACCGCGATACGAAGTTCAGCCCTCCCTTCGACGAGGTCTTCCGCTCCGAGTAGATCCAAATGATCCAGACACCCGTTCAAGCGCCAAACGCAAACGCGAACGCAGAGCGCTGGGTGCGCACCGTCCGCAGCGACTGCCTCGATCGCATCCTCATCCTCGGACGCCGACATCTCGAAAGCGTTCTGCGCGTGTACACAACGCACTACAACGGGCACCGGCCGCACCGTGCTCTCCGGCTCGCCCCTCCAGACGGCGGCATGCTCGCCGACAACGACTACACATGCGCAGCGACTGCCGTCCGCCGTCATGACCTTCTCGGCGGATTGATCCAGGAGTATCAACGAGCAGCGTGACCGGGTTTTGCGCACCCTACGCCTGCTTCGAGCAGCACCTTGCGCACTGAGGTCGCAGAGACGCTGGCGCCGACTCCTTTGAGTTCGCCAACGATGCGCCGATGTCCACAGTGCGGGTTCTCGCGGGCGAGCCGGAGGATCAGGGTCCGTAGCGACGGGGCGAGCGGGCGGCCGGCCGGGCCTCGTATGCGCATACGTCCAGCGGTGGGCGACGAGTTGGCGGTGCAAGCGAAGCAGTGTGTCGGGAAGCTCGTCCAGGCGGCCCGTGGGAGTGAGCGGCTGAGTGCTGCCAGCAGCGCCCGATCCGCCCGGGTCAGCTTCGGCCGCGCAGCCTGCCTGCGCAGGATCGCCAGCTCGTGGCGGAGGACGAGGATCTCCAGCTCCTTCGAGCGACGCGGCCGCCCAAGCGGCCACACGAGTGCGAACAGGTTCCGCACGACGAGATACACAAACGACCAGAACAAGCAGCCCTCCCTCGACCACGACAGAGCGCCGAACCCAGCGAGCCCGACGCCTCGAGAGCCGCGGACGAGTTTGCGAACCCTACGCGTCGCTGGATTAGCCCGAAGGTCACATCGGATTCCCGCAGGTAGCCCGCGCCGAAACCTGTCACCAACTGCCGTGTCCGAGCGCCGATCGCACCGCAGCTTGACGTGGCCGCAGGTCTCTAAAGCTACGACGCGAGCACCTTCCTGCCACCGCGCAAGTAGGGCTCCAAGCCGGACCTAACCGCCCCCGTCTCCATCGCTTCGTTTCGCGCTGTTGGTCGGAGCCGCGTCCGGCCGATCGCCCTGGGTGAAGTGCGAGCTGGGCGATGTGGCGTCACCCAGGCGCTGCGGATCCTCCTGGGGTCACAGCAATCGAAATGGAGGTATCCCATGTCTCGCGCACGTATCGCCTTCGTCACCGTGGTGGTGGCGTTCATCGCAGTGGTGGCCGTGATGATGGCCTTCAACCCGCACGGCGGCTAGGAGCCCGGTCGTGATCGGGCTCTCCTCTCCCGCGGAGCCCGTCCCCGCCGGCAGCCCCGGCGGGGCGGGCTCCCCGATCCTGTACAGGCTCGGCTCGACCCTGCTCCGGCGCAAGGCGTGGATCGCCGGCCTGTGGGTCGCGATCTTCGCCGGCGGGGCCCTGCTGGTCGGCTCGACTCTCGGTGCCACCAAGCCTTCGGTGTTCGCCTCCGGCCGTGAGAGCTTCACTGCGAACGCACGCATCCTCGAGACCTACGGCAACGGCGGCACCAGCACGCCGATCGTGCCCGTCCTCACACTCCCGGAGGGGAAGACGGTCGACTCGCCGGGTGTCCGGCAGGAGCTCGCGCGCGCGTTCGCCCAACTCCAGCGCAGGGTGCCGACGGTGCGCATCGCCTCCTACGCCTCGACCGGGGACCGTGGCTTCGTCTCTGCCGACGGCCGCACAACCTACGCGCTCGTGTTCTCACCTCCGCCCAAGGACATGCACGCACCCCCGGCCGCGACCGACGCCGTGCGGCGCGCGCTCGCCGGGGAACGCGTGGGCGACGCTTCCTTCACTGTCGGCGGGCTCGAGGTCGGGAAGGAGAAGCCCGATCGCGAGACCTTGAGCGCGAGAGTCGAGGGCATGGTCGGCGGCCTCGTCGCGTTCCTCATCCTTCTACTCGCGTTCCGCTCGGCGCTCGCCTTCGTTCCGATCGTGACCGCTGTCGTTTCGATCGTCACCTCGATCGCGCTGCTCTGGCCGGTAACGCACCTGACGACGACGCCGAGCTTCGTCACCTTCCTGATGGTGCTGATCGGCCTCGGAGTCTCAGTCGACTACTCGCTCTTGCTCGTCACCCGGTGGCGTGAGGAACGCGATCGTGGGCTCGACGCCGAACAGGCAGCACTGCGCTCGGTAGAGACCGCCGGCCGCGCCGTCATCGTGAGCGGCCTGACCGTTGCGGTCGGCCTCTTGGCGCTCGTGTCGCTCCCCGTCTCCTTCTTGCGTTCGATCGGGTACGCAGGCGTCCTGATCCCGCTGGTCGCGATCGTCGTCTCGCTAACCCTCGTCCCCGTCGTGCTCGCAAGCGTGGGTCCCGCCCTCGAGCGCCTCGGACTCTCAGAGAGCCGGCCGCGGAGCCCCTCGGGCGATCGCTGGGCGCGCTGGGCAGCCGCGGTCGCACGGCGGCCGCTGCCGGCGACGATCGCCGCCGTTGCCGTGCTCGTGGCGCTGATCGTGCCCGCGCTGTCGCTCAACGTGCGTACGCCCCGGGCGGAGTCGCTCGCCTACCAGGGCAGCGCGCGTGACGGGCTCGCACAGCTCGAACGCTCCGGCCTCGGCGCCGGCGCGCTCACGCCGATCGAAATCGTTGCGCCGCGTGCGCAAGCCGACGCGCTCGCGTCGCGCCTACGCGATGTGCCCGGCGTTCGCACTGCAGTCGCGCCCAACACGCCGAGCTGGCGGCGCAGAGGCCTGGCCGCCATTGCAGTCGTACCGAAGACCGACACCAACACCAACGCCGGCCGCGAGCTGATCAAGGACGTGCGAAAGGTGACTCACTCGACGCCGGGCGCGCTCGTCGGCGGCACATCGGCGTCGCAGTCCGACTTCGTCTCGGCGGTCTACGGCTCCTTCCCGCTGATGCTCGCGCTGATCTTCATCGTGACCTTCTTCGCGCTCGCGCGCGCGTTCCGCTCGCTGGTGCTCCCACTCAAGGCGATCGCGCTGAACATCCTCTCGGTCACGGCGGCTCTCGGGGCGATGGTGCTCGTCTGGCAGGACGGCTACGGCTCCGGCCAGCTGTGGGACGTTCCCGCGACGGCGTCGATCACGGAATTCGTCCCCTTGATGACGTTCGCGTTCCTGTTCGGGATCTCGATGGACTACGAGGTCTTCATCCTCGCTCGCATGCGCGAGGAGTACGACCGCCACGGCACGACCACACAGGCGGTCGTCGAAGGCATGCGCCGTACCGGCCGTCTGGTCACTCTGGCCGGGCTGATCCTGGTCTTCGCGTTCGCGTCGCTCGCCACCAGCAACGACACGAACGTGAACATGTTCGCGAGCGGGCTCGCCTTCGGGATCCTGATCGACGCGACCATCATCCGCATGGTGCTCGTGCCTGCCCTCGTCGCGCTCGTGGGGCGCTGGAACTGGTGGCTCCCCAAGTGGGCTGCGCGGGCGCTGCGACTCCAGCCCGCTGCGGAAGTCGCGCGCTGATCAGCGATACCCTTTCGGACCGAGAGCCGGCCCGAGTGTGGCCGCCGTCGGGGCCATGGGCGCCCGCCGGCGTGCGGTGCCCCGCTAGAGAAGACCGAGTTCGCGCGCGCGGGCCACCGCCTCTGCCCGGGAGGCGACGCTGAGCTTGCGGAAGATCGCACGTGTGTGCGTCTTGACGGTGTTGAAGGAGACGTAGAGCTCGGCGGCGATCTCGCGCTGGGAGAGCCTGCTCGGGAGGAGGCGGAGGACGGCGAGCTCGCGCTCGGAGAGCTCCCAGAACGATGCGCGAGCAGCGTCGCGGCGGGCGGCTCGCAGGCGAAGCGTTTTCTCGGTCTGCACGATACGCTCGAGGCCCGCACCGGGATCGGGAAGCGGCTCGAGCATGTCGCGGGCGCGTGTGAGCAGGCGGCGGGCTGCCGCTGGCTGGTGTTCGCGCTGGCGGATCTCGGCAAGCGCGAGCAGGCCGTAGGTCGTGATGTGCCACGCTCCCACTCGCTCTGCCAGCCGGATCCCTCGCTCGACCGTGTCGCTCGCCTCGCTCAGCTCGCCGCGCCGCGTCTGAATCCTGCCGAGGAGGATGCGCACGATCGCCGAGAGGGGGTTTTCATCCAGCTTCGCTCCCTGCATCAGCTCGATCGCCTCGCAGGCGAGCGTCTCGGCCTGCGCGGCATCTTCCTCTTCGAGCTCGATCGCGGCACGACAGCCGAGTGCGAAAACCGTCATGGCATAGAGCTCCGCCCTCTGCGCCGTCCGGGTCACCTCCTCGAGGACCGCCTTCGCCTCGGTCGATTGCTCCGACCACCACAGCGCCTGGGCCAGCAAGATCTGCGGCCCGAGCGTCCAGCCGGGCTCGGCCGTCGCTGAAGCCGAGAGGGCGCGGCGGGCGGCTGCGATCGTTGCACCGGTGTCGCCTCGCAGCAGCCGCAGCCACGCTTGCAACGCGGCCAGGGGACCGGCTGGCTCTTGGCCGTTGCGCACGAGTGGCGGCGCTTGCTCCGCCAGCGCGAGCCAGTGCTCCGCCTCGTCGAGCCTGCCCATGTGTGAGGTGACCATGGCGGCGGCGAAGCAGAGCAGCCAGTCGTCGGCGATGACGCTCTCGGGCAGCGCGTCCAGCCAGCGAGCCACGGTCGCGAGCTGTCCCTGGCCGAGGAAGAGGGAGTAGTAACGCCCCACCAGCTCGACCGCGGCATCGACATCGCCGGCGGCGGTGGCGTGATTCGCTGCTTCGACGATCAGGCCGGCCTGCCGGTACCAACGGCTCGCGCGGCCGTGGAGCTGTGGGATGACGTCGGCTTCCGTTCGCGCCAGTTCGTGCTGGAGAAGGTCCGCGAAGAGTGGGTGGTAGCGGTACCACTCGCGCTTAAGGTCGAGCGGGATGAGGAGCAGGTTCGAACGCTCGAGCTCCTCGAGCACTTCTGTGGAGTCGTCGCGGTTTGCGACGGCATCGCATAGCGGCCCGCACAGCCGTTTGAGGATCGACGTGTGGAGGAGGAACGCGCGGAGCTCGGGCGACTGGCGGGCGAGCAACTCGCCCGTCAGGTAGTCGACCAGGTGCCGGTCGTCCCCGGCGAATTCGTCGATCGAGCCGCTTGGGTCGGCCTCGCCGCGCAGCGAGAGCGCGGCCAGGTAGAGCGCGGCCGGCCATCCCTCCGTTCGCGCCTGCAGCCGTTCGACGTCCTCCTCGGTTAGATCGAGTTCGAGCACGCCGTTGAGAAACGTCGTCGCCTCCTCGTCGCTGAAGCGAAGCTCTCCGGCGCGCAGCTCGGCGAGCTCGCCGCGGGCGCGTAGGCGACCGAGCGGCAGCGGCGGATCCTGACGTGTCGCAACGACAACGTGAAGCGAGTCGGGGAGGCGCTCCACCAGGTAGGTAAGCCCCTCGTGGATGTCGGTGTTCGTGATCATGTGGTAGTCGTCGAGAACGAGGACGAGCGCCTTGTCGAGACCGGCTACTTCGTTCAAGAAGAGGGGCAGCACGACATCGACGAGTCCTACGCCGGGGGTCGCGTGCGCCGCAAGCGTCCGCGCCCCGAACTCCGGCTCGACTGTGCGCACGGCCGCGACCACATAGGCAAAGAAACGCGCCGGGTCGTTGTCGTCGTCGTCGAGTGACACCCAGGCGGTCGCACGACCTTCCTCGACCGACGCCCATTCCGCCAACAGCGTCGTCTTCCCGAAACCGGGCGGCGCGGTCAGAAGCGTCAGCTTGCCTGCGACACCCTGGGCCAGAAACGCGAGCAGCCCGCCACGAGTAACGTGCGTGGCCCGGACCGGCGGTCGTGCGAGCTTCGTCTCGACGATGACCGGCACGGACGGGCCGGGACGACGAACTGAATCCGGGTCGGTCTGCGTCGTCGCTACGCTCACCTCGCGCTCGCTGACGTGTGCTGAAGAGAGACTCTAGCTCCGAGCCGCGGAGACGATCGCCCTGGGTGAGTTGCAAGCTGGGTGATGCGGCATCACCCAAACCCATCGGACACTCGGCTCTTCATGCATGCAACGCGGAAGGCGGACTAGCTCGGTGGGACCGGCCCGGGTCCGAATTGTTGTGCGCGGCAGGCTCAGCAATCGCCTCGCGTCGGCCTTTGAGGGAATGACGCTTGTACGCCACCGCGGTCGGACCGAGCTCATCGGCGAGATCGCTGACCAGGCGCAGCTCCACGGAGTGCTCGCGCGCATCCGCGATCTCGGGCTCGAGCTGGAGCACGCGAGCCTCTCGCTGCCGGAGCGCAACCCAGGCAGCTGGAGGGTCCCGTAGCGGGCGTCCTCGCCCGGAACTATCAGCAGCGTCGCGGCCACCTGGGCCTTCGACGTCGCTCGGTCCAAGCTCTTCCCCGAAGGCTTCGGTAAGCGTGCGCTGGAACCGCGCCATGACCTCGACCTGTGTGACGCGAAGCGCCGGGGAGTCCTCGATGCGACGCTTCTAGGCGGCAGCCTCTACGAGCTGCCGCCGGGCGAGAAGACCTGGCCACTCAGGGGTTGATGGTCCCGCGACGTTACCGTCGAAGGCAGAGCCGGCTCGCACCCTCTCGCTCGCCTGGAGCGCTCGGGCGGTTAGGAACTTCTCCCGATTCTCAACCAGCTGCGGATCTTTGCCCAAAGGCTGGCCATAGATCCAGTCTACGCCGTTGTGGTCGCATGGGCCGACCACCTTTACAGTGGTCTGCCACAGGCCTCAAACGCCGCCCACGACCTGCGCCGCTGGCTCGAGGGCGCGTCCGCCCAACAGGACGATCACGTTCGGGAAGCACGCCTCAAAAGCGACGACAAGGCCGCCCGCAGGACAACGGCCGCTGCGGATAGAAGCAGCAGCTTCGGCACCGTCGCGTAGACCTTGGCGCGCGTCGGATCCCTTTCGACGGCCTGTCCGGGCTGGCCGTCTGCGATCCGCTCCAGCGCGACGGAGATCCTCGTGAGTGGTCCCCGCCGCCGCCTTCGTGGCGCATCCCGTGGTGCGCAATACGGTCGAGGGCCTGGGCGATCGGCTTCATTTGCTCCATCGACAGGTGCGTTGTCGAGGACGCCCACGAGGCCTCCAGCTGCTTGACCAGCTTCCGCATCTGGTCGTGGCGCGACTTTAGGCCGATCGCTGCGCTCTGGAGCTGCTCGACGTCGGCCGCGAGCTGCTCGATCCGCGTGTGCACATCCTGGTCGTTCGTCACGGCGACCTCCTTGGTCTCTCGTTCATGCCGCGGCTGCCATCGGCCGGCCGAGGCGCAGCATCCAGTCTTCGTACTCCATCGCCAGCTCGGGCGCCCGCTCCGGCTCCGTCGCCGCGCGGTAGCTCGTCAGCGCGAGCAGGCGCAGCCCCTCCCTCCGCAGCCAGTGCGGCGACGTTCGGAGGTGCGCCTCCGGCGTCGCGTGCCAGCCGTGCCGGCGCGTCCGCGTAGGGTGCGCAAACTCAGTCAGGTTTCCGTGTGGTGCCATTGGAATCGGTCCTATGCATCCGATGCGATCCGTGTCGCCTCGTCGGCCCGTTCACGACCAGGTCGGCTCCACCTGGGACAGGTCGATCTCGCGGGCGAGCGCCTGCTCGACTCGCGACTCACTTTTCAGGAGCATGTCGCCCGATGGAGCGATCAGGAGCGAGGGCAGCGTCTGCGTGGCCACGGCGTTGTTGACGCTGCACACGAAGTAGCGGTTCTCAAACGCGCGTGTGAGCAGGACGCTCCCAGAAGGCGTCCTCCGGCTTGACCGCATTGTTGACACGAAAGACAACCTGGGCGCCGTCTCGCTTCAGCTGCGTCCACTGCCAGGGAAAGAGCAGCTCCCAGCAGATTTGCACGCCGGCCTTCACGCCATCCAGTGCGTACACGGACAGCTCCTCGCCGGCAGCAAAGTGCCGCGAATCAAGGGAGCTGAGAGTGTGCTTGTCGTACCACCGGACCTCGCCTGCGGACGAGATGAGAGCCGCTGAGTTGCGCCATTCGCCGGCGATGAACCGCGCTGTCCCAACGAGACAGTGGCACCGCCGTCGGGCGATAACGGCTCGCAGCCCGGCGAGCGCAGCCTCGACGTCCTCCGGCTCCGTGCCGGCCAGGTAGTCGGTCTCGTCCGGGAAGTAGCCCGTCAGCGCTCCCTCCGGAAACACCACCCAATCCTCTGACCGCGCGCGCTGGAGCAGCGAGCAGATCGTCTCGCGGTTCTTCGCGATCTCTCGCTCGACTTGCATCTGTGCAACGACGATCCTCATTGGACTCCGCGAGTACGCGCGAGGCCGGGGGTACATGAATTGAGCCCGGCTGCCCGAGGCGCTGTCCTCCTGGGCAGAAGCATGCAGCGCTTCGGCGAGGATCAAGACATCAATGGTCTCGTCGCGGACGGCCGACTGGCGGCTCTGCCGGTTCGTCCAGCGCCGAGCTTGTGCTTTGCCCGCGCCGTCGGCGAAGATCACTTCGCGAGGCTCGGGACGCTCCGTTTCACCGGAGAAGGATTCGTAGAGCTCGGAGCCGCCGGCGTATCGAACTTCAACGTAGTCCACGATCTTGGAGACGTCGAAAACGGCGCGGGAAATGCGAAGGCCATAGAGGTTGGTTGCAGAGGTCGATCAGCGGATGGATCTGTGGCCGGACGTGTTCCTTCTTGAAGCGCCGAAGGAGCGCTTCGGAGGCGCACGGTACTGCGTGGGTTTGAGTCCCATCCTCGCGAACGCCTGTCGCCAGGCTTGGATCTCGGGCAGCGTTTCACATGGGAGTGACGGGACTCGACCCCGCGACCTCCGGCGTAACAGGCCGCGCCGGCGGCTACGACGGCTGACGACGAGTGGCAACGGACGGCGCTGAATCCCGCATGGTTAGAGGGATTGCGCGGGAGTCGAGCGCACAACGAAGCCGATGCCGCTCAAGCAAGTACATGAACGTTCATTGCGTTTTTCATGCGTTCGAGGGCGTGAGTCGAGCGCTGCGGCGCTTCCCACGCCCCGCCAGGCTCGCGAGAGCGGCCCGAGCCTAATACGCCGACTCGGGCCCGTCTAGGTGCTTTCCAGCTGGAGAGTGTTTGACCTATCCAAGGTCGCTCGGAAGGAGCGAGTAGATCAAGGCGTCGGCACGCCGCCGGTCGAAGACGGGATAGGAGCGCAGGTGCCCTTCCCGCCGGAAGCCGACGCTCTCCAGAACGCGCTGCGACGCAATGTTGTCCGGTTCAACGAGCGCCTCGACACGCGCAAGCCCGGCCTCGGCCAGCGCCCAGCGAGCGAGGAGCGCGACTGCACGCGAGACGAGGCGGCGGCCGCGAGCGCGCTCGACCAGCCAGTAGCTCTCAACTGTGCCGCCGATCTCAACTGTGCCCGGCTGCCGCTTGAACGTCAGGACAACCGCACCGAGCGCCTCGCCAGAGCCTGCATCAGCGATCGCGAGCGACAGTCCTTCGCCCTTGTCGGCTCGTCCCCATTGGCGTTCGAATCCATGCGTGACCCTTGGCCACCGTGAAGCTCGCGGGGACTGTGGTGGCTTCCGGGATGCGGCGATCGCGGCTCGCTTCCTCGACACAGCCGATGTCGCTCTCAGCCCAGCGACGCAGCACGAGCACGCCGTCAGTCAGCGGAGGATCGGGGTAGGAGAGTTGGACGTGCTGCTGGGGCAATCGCCGTCCAGAGTAGGGGCGGCGGCGTTTCCTCCAGCCCATGGCCCATCAGCTCATGGATGGCTGTTCGGGCGGTGGCCCGACGGGCGGACGGGGCGGAGTCCTTCGCGCGCCAGCGCCGACGCGAAAATCGCGCAGCTCGTTTCTAATCTTGACGGGAGTGAGCGGCGGCGTCCGCGACCTGCCGCGACCGGGTGAAGCCTCCTATTCCTCTCGGGGAGGCTCGCCCGCGCGCGGCGGTGCCTCAGGCTGAGGCCTCTCTCCCTCGCGGCTCCGCACGCGCGGATCGTCCGGCTCGCCGGCGCGCGCCTCGGGCTCGGGCTGTTCGGCAGCCGCCCTGCGCCTGCGCCGGCGGACCGGCTCCGTCCTGGGGCCGGTCGTGTCGAACATGAGTCCGAATGCAAGGCCCACGCCGAATGCGACCGCAGGCCAGGCCTTCGTCAGGTCGCCGACGAGGCTCTCCAATCCGATGTCGTCGGACCAGTCGCGCACGTGGCTACCGAGCCAGTGGTCGCCCGGTTCAGCGGCGACGACCACCCAGCCGCCGGCGATGAGCGCCGGCAGGAAGCCGAGCAGGAAGACGTTGCCGGAGACTCGCGGCCACCCCCACTTCGTCCAACCGCCGAGCAGCTGCGA
>JBKPGE010000041.1:0-2949 GCA_046729215.1 Actinomycetota bacterium
GGAACCGCGGCGGCGAGCGCGACCTCGACCACATCATCATGGCCTCGATCCGCGGGCTCGACCGCGCCAGCCTCGAGTACCCGCAGGTGCGCGCCGGCCTGATCCTGATGATGGACCGGACATTCACCGAGCGGCAGAACGCGATCATCGTCGAGAAGGCGATCCGCTACGCGCCGCGCGGGATCGTCGGCATCGACATCGCCGGCCCACGCCCGAATGCCGACGGTCCTTACCCCTACCGCACCCTGCGCCCGCTCGTCCAGCAGGCGCGCGAGGCCGGGCTCGGCGTGACGATCCACGTCGGCGAGGAAGGCGGCCAGTACGGGATCGCCGAGATCCGCGAGGTCGTCTCCACCCTGCGCCCCGACCGGATCGGACACGGGATCCTCGCGGCCCGGGACAAGAAGCTGATGGGGCAGATCAGCGAAGCGGAGATCGTGCTCGAGCTCTGCCCGACGTCGAACCTGCTCACGAAGGCGCTCGAGAGTGAGGACGCCCTCCGCGACACCTTCCGCGCCTTCTCCGACCACGACGTGCAATTCACGATCGCGACCGACGGCCCCGAGATGATGCGCACGCACCTGCGCGACGAGTTCGAGCTCCTGCTCCGGATCGGCGCTCTCGACGAGTCACAGGTGAGCGAGGCGAACCGCCGGGGGCACGAGGCGAGCTTCGTTCCCGACGGCCCCGTGCTTCAGCGCGTGCCCGAGAGCCCGCGTGAATAGAGCGATAGCTCATTCGTAGTCGTCCAGGTGGCGACCTTGGAAGTGCCCTGTCCCGCCGGAGGTCGCGGGTTCGAATCCGGTCGCTCCTCTCTGGAAAGCCCCTGCTGACGCCGCTTCATCGGGCATTCAGACGCCGCGCAGAACGATCTGAAAGTCGGCGAGTCGGCGACGTACACCGTTCAGCTCCTACTCACGATCACCCGAGAGAACCCGGGCTGGGCGGACGGCTACAAGGTGGTCTTGCGTCGGCAGGCACTCACCGATCCGGCTTCACGTAAGCGAGGTTATGGGCCTGACCATCTCCGCCCAGGGCCGCCGTGCGAGCAACCACGATGCCCGTCGTCCTTGCTCAAAAGTTTCTTCAGCGTCGGCTTGCTGCCATTGCGGTCACCTCGCTGCCGGGGAGGGCCCCTCTGAGCGACCGCGGCGGATGCCGGCGGTAATGCTTAGCGCCGCGGCGGCCGCAAGCAGCCCGCCGCCAACCAGCAGTCCGACTCCTATCCAGATCAGCGGATCGAGCTCGGCGCCGATGCTGAGGTCGGCGGCTACACCCCGCGAGCCGTCGGCGTTCATAACAACGGCGTTCCAGCTGCCATCCTCGGGCTCCCAATCGAGCGTCCTTTCGCCGACTCCGGTCGTGGAAGCGGCCCAGAACGTCTGGTCTGCGGGCGGCCCCTCGGGTGGGCCGCCCTGGCGCTCGGCGTAGTGGGGCTCCCGGCCGATTTCCGTGACGACGGCGTGCTCGACCCCGTCCAGGTATTCGGCGACGTCCGCCTCGCGGGCGATGCCGACGAACACGGGGCGCTCCCTCTCGCTGCGGATGCGAACGGTCCCCAGGAGGTCCTTCGTCGCCCAGTCGGGCCCGTCGAGGTTGACGTCGGCGCTCTCAGAAGTGATCGCGTACGTCGCCGTCGAGAAGTCCTCGCTCGGCGACATGACGAACCCGTCCTCGTCGCGCTGGGTACGGTCGACGACCACGGCGGCGCATCCACCGGCAAGCAGGGCGAACGCCAGCAACGCCGCGATACTGCCCACGACGAGCAGCGCCACGCCGCCCGCTCCTCTCCCGGAGGGCGGTGCGGCCTCGACGGCCTCGCTCGGGGGCGATGGGGGAAGCGGCTCCTCGGCCCCTCGAGTTCCCGGCTCCTTCTCCTCGCCACCCTGGTCGAGACGGAACGGTGGGTACGCGTCGGTCATCAGCCCGGCGTAGGCGACGACCCTCGCCACCCACCGGTCGAGGCCGAGCACGAAATCGAAGATCCCCTGGGGATACCGGTCCGTAAAGACCAGCGCGACACCTGCGAAGAGCACCAGCAGAGCGATGAGACCAGGACCACCGCGCCACCCCCAGTCGTGCCCGCCACGGTCCCAGCCGGCTCCCCAGGCGAACCATCCTCCCCCGAGGAACACGCCCACGATGAGGTAGTGCGGGATAACGAGCAGCCACCACTTCACGAGCACGAGCCCGCGCGACAGGTCTCCCGGGTACGCCACGTCGAGCGTCGCCGGATAGTCGGGCGCGGCGCCAAGGGTGAAGGGCGGGTAACGGTCGGTGCCGAGCGCACCATACGAGTAGAAGGCGACCCGCCATGTCCAGCGCAGCACGCCGAGGTTGAACTCGAAGATCCCTCTCGGATAGCGAGCGGTGAACAGGATCGCGAAGAACGCGACGACGCTGAGCACGATGAACGCGATCCACAGGAAGGCAAGCACGATGAAGTGCGGGATCGCGAGCAACCACTTCACGACCCACAGCCAGCGGCTCAGTCCGGGCTCCAGCCGGCCCTCAAGCCGGACGGGGTAGATCGGCGGGGCTGCCAGGCGCACCTCCTCGGTCGTTCTCCATTCGAGTCTTGCAAAGCGGACGCCCCGGCGCCGGGGGGAAGCTGTCCCGAACTCGCCCGTATCGAGCGCCGGTCAGGACCGGTGGGCAGAAGAAGCCGGCCAGCTAGCCCAGTTGCGACTGGGAGCGAGTTGCGCCCCCTCGTCCAGCAGGCGCGCGAGGCCGGCCTCCGAGTGACGATCCACATCGGCGAGGAGGGCGGCGCCTACGGGATCGCCGAGATCCGCGAGGTCGTCTCCACCACCCTGCGCCCCGACCGGATCGGGCACGGGATCCTCGCCGCCCGGGACAAGAAGCTGATGGGGCAGATCAGCGAGGCGGGGATCGTGCTCGAGCTCTGCCCGACCTCGAACCTGCTCACGAAGGCGCTCGAGAGCGAGG
>JBKPGE010000042.1:0-2244 GCA_046729215.1 Actinomycetota bacterium
CTCAGGCCCTGCTCGGCCGCCAGTTCCGCGTCAGTCGGGATCGCGGCGTGGCGGTCGAGTCCGATCTCGCTCCGGTCGTCATGGCGACTGTGCACCCGTCGTCGATCCTCCGCTCGGACGACCGAGAGACGGAGATGACGCGCTTCGTGGACGATCTTCGCCAGGTGGCGAAGGCCCTTCGAGCCACCTGAGCAGGAGCGCGACGACCGCTGCCAGCACCAGCACGACGAACCACGTCGCATTAACGGTCGGGTGGAGCATGTTCGGGAGCTTGAAGCCGGCCCAGCCTCGCTTCACGACCTGCTCGTTCCAGTCGTCCTGAGCCGCCACTCCCAAGCCGTAGACGAACATCAGGGCGACGACGAACGCCACCGGCAGGCGCGGACGCAGGCGCGACAGCTGAAGCGCAGCCAGGACGAGGAGCACACCGTCCAACCCTTCGTGGTCGCCGAGATGGACCGCAGGCGCGAGCTGGCCGTCGCCGCCACGGCGGAGCTCCTCTCCGAGGAACACGTCGCCAGGGGCATTGAACCCGAGGACGGCGAAGATCCATGGAGTTGCCGCGATCACGGCGAGGACCGCGATCACGAGCCGGAGGGGGTCGAGTCGGCGCCGGCCGACCGGCTCCCACGGCGCACGCAGGCTGAGCGCGAAGGCGATGGCGACCCCGAGCGCGGGCAGGGCATTGATCGGCTTGGCGTCGAGGTCGTGCTGATCGACCACGCCCGGCCCCGCGGTTACGGCGCAGAGAGCCGTCGCGACCACCGCCGCCCAGACTGCGCTTCGCGTGCGCAGCCGGTCTGCTGCCAGCCATGCGATCGGGATCGCGGCCAGCGAAACCGGATAGTTGAGGAAGACGAGCAGGCGGCTGCCGCCGTTCCGAAGGCCCTCGTAGCTGACGTTGTAGAGCTCGTCGGCCGGGAGTCGCCAATAGGTGACGAGGACGGCGATCCCGACGGCGGCGAAGAGGGCCCAATCGGCCCCGACCGCCGCGAACCACCTGCGCGAGCTCACCCGAGCATCATCCCTCGCAGGCGCAGGCCGGACTAGATTCGGCCGGTGCGCGAGTGGAGCGCCAAGGTGACCGTCGATGCGGAGCTCGTACGACAGCTCATCCGCGAACAGTTCAACTGGGAGGTCGGATCCCTGCGGCTGCTCGGAGAGGGCTGGGATAACACGGTCTGGCTCGTCGACGAGCGCTGGAGCTTCCGCTTTCCGCGGCGGTCGGTGGTCGTCTCGGGCATCGAGAACGAGCTGACGGTCCTCCCACAGCTCGCCCCGCATCTGCCGCTTCCGATCCCCGACCCAACGTTCCTGGGCCGCCCGAGCGCAGCGTTCGAGTGGCCCTTCTACGGCGCGCCGTTCCTTCCCGGCCGCGAGCTCGCCGACGCGGGGCTGGCCGATGAAGCACTGATCGCGCTCGCGCGCCCGCTCGCCGAGTTCTTACGGGCGCTGCATTCGACCGACCTCGACGTGGAGCTGCCGGTGGATCCGATCGGCCGCGCGGACATGGCTGTACGAGTGCCGAGAGCGATCGAGTTCCTGGACGAAGTCGAGGGACTTGGTCTCTGGCGGCGGCCGCCGATTGTCGCCGACCTGCTTGCGAGCGCACTCGAGCTGCCCGCGCCGCAGACGGCGGCGATCGTGCACGGCGATCTCCATCTTCGGCACCTGCTCGTCGACGAGCGTGGCCAGCCGACGGCGGTCATCGACTGGATCGATGTCTCCCGCAACGACCCGTGCGTAGACCTGGTCCTGTACTGGTCGGCGCTGCCGCCGCGGGGACGCGTCAAGTTTCTCGACGTCTACGGGACGCTGACCGAAGCGCAGCTCCTCCGTGGACGGATTCTGGCGCTCTTCCTCTGCGCGGTCCTCGCTGCGTATGCTCACCACGAGCGCTTGCCGACGCTCGAGCGCGCGGCGATCGCTGGTCTCGACCGAACGAGCCTGTAGTGACGGCTCTCATCTTTCTCTCACCTCCGGCCCGTACCGTCGCCGTGGAATGACGAAGGCCGTCGAAGCCGAGGGCCTGCGCAAGCAGTACGGCGAGCTCGTTGCGGTCGAGGAGCTCACGCTGAGCCTCAACGCCGGCGAGATCCTCGGCGTCCTGGGGCCGAACGGCGCGGGCAAGACGACGGCGATTCGCGTCCTGACGACGATTTTGACTCCCGACCGGGGAACATTCAGCGTCGCGGGTGTTCCGCACACGCGTCCGGCCGAGATCCGTCGGCGGATCGGCGTGCT
>JBKPGE010000043.1:0-14327 GCA_046729215.1 Actinomycetota bacterium
GGGACATCTTCGACGAGCGGCGGCGGCTTCTTCGGCTTGGCGTACTACCCGAAGATCGTGACGTCCAACCAGTACGAGGTGCTCGACGGCGTCGTGATCCACTACGGCTCCGTGCCGGGCGGGCCGATCGAGGGGTTCAACTTCGGCTTCACGGCGACGCACGAGGCCGGTCATTGGCTCGGGCTGGCGCACACCTTCGAACAGGGCTGCCAGGGCCACGGCGACTACGCCGACGACACTCCGGCGGAGGCTACTCCGACGAGCGGCCGCCCGATCGGCAAAGACACGTTCACCGCGCCGGGCACGGACCCGATCCACAACTACATGGATTACTCGGACGACCCCTGCTACAACCAGTTCACAGCGGGGCAGGAGACGCGCATGCAGGAGCAGTTCCTGCACTGGCGCGTCGGGCACGGTTACTAGACCGTAGTCGGATTCTGGTGCGATAAGCCGGCACTCGCCGGCCCGTCGCGTCTTCGGGCCGATATAACGCCGTCATGAGCCATGTTCTCTTCGTCTGCGTGCAGAACGCCGGTCGCTCGCAGATGGCCGAGGCGCTTTTCTCAGCGGCCGCTGGCGGGCTGCACGAGGCCCGGTCTGCCGGCACCGCGCCGGCCGAGCGCGTCCATCCTGTGGTCGTCGAGGCGATGCGTGAGCCGGGCGCGGAGCTCGACGGCCGGATCCCGCGGCGCCTCGAGCAAGCCGACGCGGAATGGGCGGACGTCGTCGTCACGATGGGGTGCGGGGACGCGTGCCCGTACATCCCGGGGAAGCGCTACATCGACTGGGAGCTCGAAGATCCGGCTGGAAAGCCGCTCGACGAGGTCCGCCGCATCCGCGACGAGATCGCTGTTCGGGTCGCCGCGCTGGTGTCGGAGCTGAGCGCCTACGAGGGCGTGACGCGGTAAGCGTCGAAGACCGCTTCGATGTTTCGGAGCGAAGCGAGCAGCGTCCGAAGCGACTTCACGTCCCCGATCTCGGCCGTGTACCAGTTCTTCGCGAGCTGATCCTCGACGGTCCCGCCATAGGAGACGATGTTTGCCCCGTGCTCTGCAAATGTCCGGGCGACGTCCTCGAGCAAACGCGGGCGGTCCCACGCGTCAACGGCGATCTGGACCCGGAAGCTCTGCGTCGTGCCGCCGTCCCAGCTGACCGGCGTGAAGCGCTCGGGATTGCGCAGGAGCGCCTTCACGTTCGGACAGTCCTTGCGGTGGATCGTGATCCCCTTGCCCAGCGAGATGTAGCCCACGATCTCGTCGCTCGGCACGGGCGTGCAGCACTTGGCGAGCCGTACGAGCACGTCGTCGACGCCCTCGACCGTGATCCCGATGGCTCCGCTCGTCGTCGTCTTCGCGCGGGACGGCTTGAGCGGGACGACCGCTTCCTCGGGAACGTCGGTCGTCTTCAGGCGCTGGATCACCTTGTTGACGATGTGAGTCGGCTGAACCTTCCCTGAGCCGAGCGCGAGGTAGAAGTCCTCGGCCTTCTTGAACCCGGCCTCGCGGATCACCTGCGCGAGGACGGCCGAGCCGGCGATCTTCCGGTACGGGAGCTTCTGCGCCTTCAGGGCCTGCTCGAGCGCCTCACGGCCCTTCTGCTCGGTGTCCTCGCGCGTCTCGCGCGAGAACCACTGACGAATCTTGTTCCGCGCGCGCGAGGACTTCGCCAGCGCAAGCCAGTCGCGCGACGGTCCACGGCCGCCTGCCTTGGTGGTCTGGATCTCGACGAAGTCGCCGCTCTGGAGCTGGTAGTGAAGCGGAACGATCCGCCCGTTCACGCGCGCGCCCACCGTTCGGTGGCCGACGTCGGTGTGGACGGCGTACGCAAAGTCGATCGGGGTCGCCCCCGCCGGCAGCATCTTGACCTCGCCCTTCGGCGTGAATACGTAGACCTCGTCGGTGAACAGGTCGCCGAGCATCTGCCGCTTGTACTCGCGCGGATCGGACTCGTCCTGCCACTCCATCATCTGGCGGACGCGCGCAACCCACTGCTCGTCCGGCGCACGACCCTTGCGCCGCCCCTTGTAGAGCCAGTGGGCGGCAACGCCGAGCTCGGCCATCTCGTGCATGTCGCTCGTGCGGACCTGAATCTCCAGCGGACGCCCCTGCGGCCCGATGACCGTGGTGTGCAGGGCGCGATAGCTGTTCCGCTTGGGCATCGCGATGTAGTCCTTGAAGCGGCCGGGCATCGGCTTCCAGAGCGAGTGGATCAGGCCCAGCGCCCCGTAGCAGTCGCGAGTCCCTTCCTCGCCGGAGCGCTCGACGATGACGCGCATCGCCGTCAGGTCGTAGATCTCGTTGAACTCCTTGCCCTTCTTGGCCATCTTGTCGTAGATGGAGTAGAAGTGCTTCGCCCGGCCGGAGATGTCGGCGGGAACGTCGACCTTGTCCAGCTCGCGCTGGAGCACATAGGCCGCCTCGCGCACGTGCTCCTCGCGATCGCCGCGGCGCTCGTTGACCATCGCCTTGATCTCGGTGTACTTGCGCGGATGCAGGGTCTCGAAGGCGAGATCCTCGAGCTGCCACTTCATCGTGTGGATACCCAGCCGGTGAGCCAGCGGCGCGTAGACCTCGAGCGCCTCTCGCGCCTTCTGCACCTGCTTCTGCTTGCCCAGGTACTCGATCGTCCGAAGGTTGTGCAACCGGTCGGCGAGCTTGATCAGGATGACGCCCGGGTCCCGCGCCATCGCCAGGATCATCTTCCGGTAGTTCTCTGCCTCTGCCTGCTCGCGGCTCTGGAACTGGACCCGCGTCAGCTTCGTGACCCCGTCGACGAGCTGCGCGACCTCGTCTCCGAACTCGGCCTTGACGTCGTCCAGCGTGACCTCGGTGTCCTCGACGACGTCGTGGAGCAGCGCGGCGGCGATCGTCTCGTCAGGCTGGCGAAGCTCTGCGCAGATGCGCGCGACGGAGTACGGATGGTGGATGAACTCTTCCCCGGAGCGGCGCTGTTGCCCCTCATGCGCCTTGGCCGCAAAGCGGAAGGCGCGCGTTAGCAGCTCTCGATCGACCTCCGCGTTGTATTCGGCAACCTCGGCGATCAGCTCGTCGATCAGGTCTTGATGTCGTCCAGGAGCTTCGAGAACCGCCATGTGAGTCAGTGTACTTCGGAGGAAGGAAGTGACCATCTGGGGCCGAAAACGGCCGGTCCATGCACTTCCGCCGTCGAAACAAGCGCAAGGCACTCGTGTTGGCCCGCCTGCTCACTGCGCTCGATGCCGAGGCGCGCCGCGAGCGCCCCTGGTCCCCGCGCAGGGCGTTCAGGATCTCGCCCGGGCGGATCTAGGCCGCTTCCGCGAGCGCCTTGTCCTCGAGGAGGGCGCGAAACGCCTCCGACTCGAGGAGCTGCCTGCGCGGCCCGCCGGTCTCGGCGCCCAACTCCGCGAAGACCGCACGGGCGTCCGGCGCCCGTTCGGCCTCTGGCTTGCGGAACTCCTCCGTGAGCCACGTACGCAGGCTGTCGTAGCGCTCAGGGGCTTCGAACAGATCGCGGACCACCAGCTGCGGCGCGACGGTGCCGTTCCACTGGTTTTCCTCGAGGCGGAAGAGGACGTCGTAGCGGGCGAGTCGGCAGGCGTATTCCAGCTGCCGTCCGAGGCCGAACCCGATCGCGCTGCCCGCGAGCCGGCCGCGGTGGCCGACCCGGAAACGGAGGTGTTTGCCGTCGGTGGTGGTGGCCACTTCCGAGAGCTCGCTGGAGGGGAGGAGCAGCGTCACTCCGGGGTTGCCCAGCCCGAACGGGGCAAGACGGCGCAGCTCGGAGCAGAGCTCCAACGTGAGCTGCTCGCCGCCGACGACTGCGTCGACGGTCGTGGGCGGGTGCAGGTCGGCCTCGCCGAGCGTCGCGTCGGCACGGGCACCGAACGCTTCGGCGAACGCGCCGATCCGGGCGGGAATGATCGAGAGGCCGGCGGCTGCCCGGTGGCCGCCGAAGCGGACGAGGTGCTCGGAGCAGGCCGAGAGCGCGCCGTGAAGGTCGAACGTCGCGAGCGAGCGTCCGGAGCCCTTCCACTCTCGGTCGGTTCCCGCGATGAGGACCACTGGGCGATGGAAGCGCTCCACGAGGCGCGAGGCGACGATTCCGATCACGCCCTCGTGCCATGTCTCGTCGGCCACGACGTAGCCGCGGCAGCGGCGCCTGGCCTCGGGCCAGGCCTCGACCTGCGCCACGGCCTCGCGGAGAATCCGCTCTTCGACGGCCTGCCGCTCGCGATTCAGCTCCTCCAGCCGGGCGGCGTGGCGGGCGGCAGTTTCTTGGTCGTCGGTCAGCAGCAGCTCGAGCGCCGCTTCCGGATGAGAGAGGCGTCCGGCGGCGTTGATCCGCGGCGCGAGGCGGAAGCCGACTGCGCCCTCGTCCACTGCGGCCGGGTCGACGCCGGCCGAGCGCATGAGCGCCTGGAGGCCGGGCTTCTGCGTGCGGGCCAGCGCCTTCAGGCCCTCCAGTGCCAGGTAGCGGTTTTCGTCGACCAGTGGGACGACGTCGGAGATCGTCGCGATCGCGACCAGGTCGAGGTGGCGCCGCAAGGTGTGTGATTCCGGGCCGAGGAGGGCCTGCGCGAGCTTCCAGACGACGCCGGTTCCGCAGAGCTCCGGAAAGGGGTAGGCCGACGGGCGGGTGGCGACAATCGGGCAGTCGGGGAGCGTCTCTGCAGGGCGGTGATGATCGGTGACGACGACGTCCAGCCCGAGCTCCTTCGCTCGCGCGACTTCCTCGGCGGCGGTGACTCCGCAGTCGACCGTGATGACGAGGCTGCAGCCGTCGCCGGCAAGGCGGGTGAGTGTGTCGCCGGAGACGCCGTACCCCTCCTCGAACCGACTCGGGAGATGCCAGGCCACCTCCCCACCGAGCTCGCGTAGCACGAGGACGGCGAGCGCGGTCGCGCAGATCCCGTCGGCGTCGTAATCGCCGTGGACACAGATTTGCTCTTTCGTTGCGATTGCGGCACGGATCCGTTCGCAGGCGGCGGCCGTGTCGCCGAGGCGGAAGGGGTCGTGGAGCGGGTCGTCGCCGGCGAGGAAACGCTCCGCTGCGTGGGGATCTGCATAGCCACGGCGCATGAGTACTCGTGCGGTTGTCTCGCTGATTCCAAGCCGCTCCGCGAGGGCGAGCGCCTGGGGCTGCGAGCACGAAGTGATGTTCCAGCGTCCGGCCACGGACAGCTGACGGTACGGAGGGGCGCGGACAGCAGACCCGCGGCGTATGCTCCGAAAACGTGACGAGCGATGTGAACTACGAGTCCGGAGATGACTATGTCGTCGAGTTCCTCGGCTACCGGTTCGCCTTCAACGCCGAGGACTTCGAGGAGCGGGTCATCGCGGCTGCGGTCAAGCTCGGGCTCGTCGAGAGCAACGACCTTGACGACGACGAGGCGGCGGATCTGGTCGAGCTGACCGCCGACCAGCGCATCGACGAGCCGCAGAGCACGTTGGGGCGGTATCTCGTGCGTCACTGGGAGGCACTCGCCGCCGTCGAGGGCGAGTCACTCGTCTACTGGCTGCGGAAACTGGTTTTCCGTGGCGCATGGCTCGACCAGCGGGTGAAGCTGGGTCTGCTCGACGTGGACTGGGACGAGGAGGCGGCCGAGTTCGGCTACCGCGATCCGCGCGGCGACCGGGCGCTCCTCGAGCTCGCGCCGGTGCCGAGCTGGCACGAGCTCCAGTTCCGCCGCTAGCCGAGGCCGGACCGGCCCCGCCGCTCCGCCGATCTAGAAGAGGCTCCCGGCTGTGGATGACTCGGTGACCGAGCCGATGTGGTTCCGCCCGCGGGCCGTGACGATTCGGCCCCGCGGGGTGCGTTGGATGAAGCCGAGTTGGAGGAGATACGGTTCGTAGACGTCCTCGACCGTGTCCGGCGCCTCGCCCAACGTCACCGCAAGAGTCGACAGCCCAACCGGTCCGCCGTCAAAGCGCTCGACGATCGCGCGCAGCAGCTCGCGGTCCGTGCGCTCCAACCCACACTCGTCGACCTCGAGCAACTCGAGGGCCTCCCCCGCCACCTCCTCGGTGACTACGCCCTCGTGCCGAACCTCGGCCACATCGCGAACGCGACGAAGAATCCGGTTCGCGACGCGCGGCGTCCCCCGCGCCCTGCGCGCGATCTCCTCGGCTGCATCGTCGCGAATCTCGACCGCGAGGATCCCGGCCGAGCGCCTCACGATCGTGGTCAGCTCGTCCGGCTCGTAGTAATCGAGCCGGAACGTCATGCCGAAGCGGTCCCGCAGCGGCGTCGTCAGCAGCCCGGTACGCGTCGTCGCGCCGACGAGCGTGAACGGCGGCACGTCGAGCGCCAGCGTCCGCGCCGCCACTCCCTGCCCGACCACGATGTCGAGCCGGAAATCCTCCAGCGCCGGGTAGAGCACCTCCTCCACCGCCGCGCTCAGACGGTGGATCTCGTCGACGAAGAGGACGTCGCGCTCCTCGAGCGCGGTGAGGATTGCCGCAAGGTCACCCTTGCGCTCCAGCGCCGGCCCGGCGACCGTTCGGATCCCGACGCCGAGCTCCTCGCGGACGATGTAGGCCAGGCTGGTCTTCCCGAGCCCAGGCGGCCCGACGAGCAGGACGTGATCCAGCGCCTCGCCACGTGTCCGTGCCGCCTCCAGAGCGATCGCCAGCTGCTCCTTGATACGTGCCTGCCCGACGAAGTCGTCGAAACGCCGCGGTCGGAGCGAGCGCTCGACCTCGTCGTCTTGCGGCTGGAGCACCGGCGCGAGGAACTGCTCGGACACTAGGCAGCCCTCAGCGCCTGCCGGACCCGCTCCTCGGGAGGCAGCTCTGGATCCGTAGCCGCCAGCGCTCGCTCGGCTTCCGGCAGGGAGTAACCCAGCTCGACGAGCGCATCCCGTGCCACGAGCTCCTGGCCCGGCGCTGCGCCGGGGCCGTCGACAGGCCCGAGCTTCTCCTTCAGCTCGAGCAGGATCCGCTGTGCCGTCTTCTTGCCGATCCCAGGCATAGCCACGAACCGGGTCTCGTCCTCGAGCGCGATCGCCCGGCGCAGGTCGGCGGGCGTGGAGTTGGAGACGATTGCGAGCGCCACCTTCGGGCCGACGCCGGAGACTGAGAGCAGCAGCTCAAAGAGCTCCCGCTCGGCCGGCTCGGCAAAGCCGTAGAGCTGCAGCATGTCCTCCCGAACGTGGAGATACGTGTCCAGCGTGACCTCACCACGCCCCTGAGCCTTCCGCAGCGCGCGCACGGTGGTCTGGACGAGGTAGCCCACGCCGTTGACATCGAGCACGACGCCGTCGAGCCGCCTCGCGACGACGTGGCCCCGCAGGGACGCGATCATCCGGTAGCCCGGAGTAGCGGCGGCGCCAGCGCGTGGCAGATCGCGACAGCGAGCGCGTCCGCAGCGTGGCTCGAGCCCGGTGGCGTGTCCAGCCGAAGCATCGCCTGCACCATCCGCTGCATCTGCGCCTTCTCAGCGCGCCCGTAGCCGCAAACGGCCTGCTTGACGTGGGCCGGCGCGTACTCGACGCATGCGGTTCCGGCGCAGGCGGCTGCGACGAGGACGGCGCCGCGCGCCTGCCCGACCGAGAGAGCGGTGCGGGCGTCGGCGCCGACAAACGACTCCTCGACGGCGACCGCGTCCGGCTCGTACCGGTCGATGAGGTCTGCGACGGCGTCGTGGATCGTCTTCAAGCGCTGCTCCGGGCGCATGTCCGCTCGCGTACGCCATTGGCCGAGGTCGACCGCCTCGAGGCGGCCGCCGGATTGCGAGACGACGCCGTATCCGCACGCAGCAGTTCCTGGGTCGATTCCGAGAACCCTCACGGCCCGAGGTTAGGCGTGCGATCGGACGTTCCTGCTCCGGGAGGAAACCGCTAGGCGCGCCGGTCCGTAGGACTGACATGAGGCCCGTTTTCATCGGGCTCGCGAGCCTGATGCTCCTCCTTCCCGGCGGCGTGCATGCCCTCGGCGAACCGGTGCTCGTCGGCACCGTCGGCCCCGATTTCACCATCAAGCTGGAGGACTCGAACGGGAACCCGGTCACGACCATCCCAGCGGGAACGTACGACGTCCTCGTGCACGACCTCTCGACGGCGCACAACTTCCACCTCAGCGGGCCGGGCGTCGACAAGGCCACCGAGGTCTTGACCATCGGGGACACCACCTGGGAGGACGTCGTTCTCGCGCCGGAGAGCACCTACAACTACGTCTGCGACCCGCACAACTACTTCATGAGCGGCAGCTTCACGACCTCCGGTTCTCAGCCGCCGCAGCCGCCCCCGCCAGGTCCGCCTCCGCCAGGGCCACCGCCACCACCCGGGCCACCGCCGCCGCCTAGTCCGCCGCCGCCTAGTCCGCCTCCGCCCGGCATCCGGCCCCTGCAGATCACGGGGGTCAAGTTCCTCGTCGAACGACGCGGCGCCCGACGAGCCCTCGTCGCCCGCGCCCGGATCAATCGCGCGGCGATGACAAGGCTTGCGCTGACGCGCGGAAAGCGGACGCACGCCTCGGCGCGCAAACGGTGGACGGCCGGCCCGAACACGATCCGAGCGGTCCTGCCCCGCTCGATTCGAAACGGACGATGGACGGCCGAGCTTCGGGTCGGCCCGCGCGTCTTCAAGCGAGTCATCCGCATCGGCTAGCGTTTAGTGCCGTGCGGTGGGCCGCCCTGGTAGCCCTTGCGGCCGGGGTCGTTGCAGCGCTCTCGGTTGCGCAACTCGCGCCTGGCCAGGCGATCGAGCGCGTGCGCGTCGACCGCCCGACGGCCGGCGTTCCCGAGAGCCTCTACGTAGTCGTCGGCTCGCCGGACGAGTACTCGCGACAGGCGCTCCGCGGCAACGCGGGCAGCTGGATCGGGCCGCAGTACTGGCTGCCGGACAACCCCGCGGTCAGGAACAACGCGAGCATCGATTGGGAGGTCGGCTTCGACGACCGACCGCTGAATACGGAACGCATCGCGATGGCCAATCTCTCGCGCGACTGGCCCGAGGATCAGCGCGCAGGCATCTCGGTCCAGCACGTGGTCGGCCGCCGCGTCGTCGGAACGATTCCCGGAGTCTTCATCCTTCAGGTCGAGCGGAAATCGGCTCCGGCCGAGCTCGTTCTGGCGTTCCCGGTCGCGCCGCGGTTGCACGCGTTCGTCCGCTTCCTGCTCCTGCGGCCGGAGAGCGACGCCTTCAATGTCAAAGGGACGATCGTGGGCTCGAGCTGGAATCGCGGTCAGGCGCTGCTCGCCATGTCGCGCGTCCGGCTCGACGGCAATCTTCCGCCCTCGCTCGTCACGATCCGAATTCGGCGCAAGGGCGTGCTCGCCGGCGCAGCTGTCGACTTCCTACATCACGCAGTCCTTGGGATCCCCGTCGCCCTCGAACGGCGGATCGGGGGCCGGTGGCAGCGGATCACGAAGACCAGGACGACCCAGACCGGCGGCTACACGTTCAGAACGACCAAGCCCGGGAGTTACCGGGTGGTCGCAACGCTCGCCGGCCGGTTCTCGGCGACGAGCCGCGCGCTCCGAGTCAAGAAGTCCTAGGACGCCACGGCTTCGAGTACCCGCTCCGGGATGTCGAAGTTGGAGTAGACGTCCTGGACGTCGTCGTTCTCCTCCAGCGCGTCGACGAGGCGCAGCACTTTCTTCGCCGTTGCCTCGTCGTCAAGCTCGATCGTCGTCTTCGGAACCATCGTCAGCTCGGCGGATTGCACCTCGATTCCCGCCTCCTCGATCGCCTCGCGGACCGAGCTGAGGTTCTCGGTCGGAGCGATCACCTGGTAGGTCGATCCGTCGAGCGAGACATCGTCGGCGCCTCCCTCCGCCGCTGCCAGCGTGAGCTCGTCCTCTTCGACGTCACCGTCGACCAGCACGACCCCGCGGCGCTCGAACAACCAACCGACCGCGCCCGCCTCCCCGAGGTTGCCGTCGCTCTTCGCGAAGGTGTGGCGGACGTCCGCTGCGGTGCGGTTGCGGTTGTCGGTCAGCGCCTCCACGAGGATGGCCACGCCGCCCGGCCCGTAGCCCTCGTAGATCACCGTCTCGAACGCCTGCGCGTCGGTGTCGGCGCCCGAACCGCGTGCGATCGCACGCTCGATGTTGTCCTTCGGCATCGAGTACGACCGCGCCTTCTCGATCGCGTTCTGCAGCGCCAGGTTGCCGACCGGGTCGGGCCCGCCGTCCCGGGCGGCGACGATGATCGCCCGCGACAGCTTCGAGAAGAGCTTTCCGCGGCGGGCGTCCGCCGCGCCCTTCTTGTGCTTGATCGACGACCACTTACTGTGCCCCGACACGCTGCTCCTCTCGAACGAGATCCAGGAAGAGCTCGTGGACGCGCGTGTCGTCCGTGAGCTCGGGATGGAACGATGCTACGAGGAAACGCCCCTCGCGGAGCAGAACCGGCTCGCCGTCGAGCTCCGCCAACACCTCGACGCCCGGGCCAACGTCGGTGACTCGAGGCGCCCGGATGAAAACGCCGCGCACGCTGCCCTGGTCTGCGGACAGCTCGAGATCGGCCTCGAAGCTCGCAACCTGCCGCCCGTAGGCATTCCGCTGCACGGTCATGTCGACGAGGCCGAGGTGCTCGCGGTCGAGGAGGATCATTCCGGCGCAGGTCCCGAAGACCGGCCGCTCGAAGCGGCGCAGCGCGTCCTCGAGCCCGTAGATCCGCGCAAGGCGCATGATCGCGGTCGACTCGCCGCCCGGGATGACGAGGCCGTCGAGGCCCTCGAGGTGCTCAGGCTTCCGCACCTCGACGGGGTCAGCGCCGAGTCGCCGGAGCACCGCCGCGTGCTCACGGAAGTCCCCCTGGACGGCGAGAACGCCAATCTTCATGAACGGCAGGCTACCCCGGCGCGGAGCGCCCGAAAATCCCGATCGGAGCGCCCGAAAATCCCGATAACGTTTCTCGATCCCGCTAGTACCCTGACGCGCTTGAATCGTCTCTCAAGGGAGGGTCATCTTGCGACGAATGGTCTTACCGCCGCTCTCGCACTGATCGTGTCGGCGGTTGCCGTGACCGTGGCTGTTGCCGCGAAGCCTGGCCCGGGCACCAGCACGAGCACCGCTGCGGTCTTCGTTTCCAACCTGGTGGAGGATCTCGGCAACCAGGACCTCCGTGACCAGAAGGACTCGGCGGCTTCCGTCCCCGTGGCGGCCTACCACCGTGTGACGCTACCGACCTCGACGGAAGCGGTTTCCTCCGCGGCCGTTGGGCCGAGATCAACGGCGAGACGGGCAATCCGGCGTACTCGCCGACCAACACCTTCATCTACACCCGAAGCCAGGACGAGTTCGAGCAGGTGATGGCGTACTTCTGGATCACCGAGTCGCAGTCACGCCATCCACTTCTCGCAGAACTTCTCGTTCGCGTCCGAGCAGGCCGGCGCGATCAGCGAAGGCTTCGGCGACTACTGGGCGGTGAACATGACGCAGATCGTGCGCCAGGGGCTCGGCCTCTCGCCGCTGCCGGACCCGGCATGCGTGGCCAACTGGGACTCCACCTCATACGACCCGACACCGCCGCACTGCCTGCGGCGAGTCGACTCGAACCTCCACTACCCGGAGAACCTCGTCGGCGAGGTGCACGCGGACGGCCGGATCTGGTCTCGCACACTCTGGGACATCCGCAACACGCTCGGTCCCACGCAGGCGAACACGATCATCCTCCAGGGCCAGTTCGACTTCCCCGGCACGAACATGCCGGACCTGGCCCGTCGCACGGTCGCCACTGCTAACCAGCTGTACGGGTCGGCGGTAGCAGCAGCGGTCCAAGCACAGTTCGCAGCACGCGGCATCCTCTAGGCAGAAGTCAAGAGAGGGGCGCCTTCGGGCGCCCTTCTCTACCAGCCGCGGGTCTCTAGAAGCTCTTCCGGCGCGAGCGACGCCGTCGAAAGGCCCGACATCGCGTCGCCGAGCCCGCGGGAGACCTGAGCCAGGATCTTCGCGTCGTTGTAGTGCGTCGTTGCCTCGACGATCGCCTTGGCCACTGAAGGCGGATCCGCGGACTTGAAGATCCCGGAGCCTACGAACACGCCGTCGGCGCCGAGCTGCATGCAGAGCGCTGCGTCGGCGGGCGTTGCGATCCCGCCGGCGGTGAACGTGACGACCGGCAGCCGGCCGTGCTCGGCGACCCACTTCACGAGCTCGACGGGCGCCTGCAGCTCCTTCGCTTCGCCGAACAGCTCGTCCGGATCGGTCGCGGCCAGCCGCCGAATTCCTCCGAAGACCTCGCGCATGTGGCGGACGGCGTTGACGATGTCGCCGGTGCCGGCCTCGCCCTTCGTCCGGATCATGGCTGCCCCCTCGGCGATCCGGCGCAACGCCTCGCCGAGGTTCCGGCAGCCGCAGACGAAGGGGACGGTGAAGCTCCACTTGTCGATGTGGTGCTTCTCGTCGGCCGGAGTCAGCACCTCGCTCTCGTCGATGTAGTCGACCTCGAGCGCTTCGAGGATCTGCGCCTCGACGAAGTGTCCAATCCGCGCCTTCGCCATCACCGGGATCGTCACGGACTCCTGGATCTCGGCGATCTTGTCCGGGTCGGCCATCCTGGCGACGCCGCCCTGGGCGCGGATGTCGGCCGGAACGCGCTCGAGCGCCATCACCGCGACAGCCCCTGCTTCCTCGGCGATCCGTGCTTGGTCCGCGGTCGTCACGTCCATGATCACCCCGCCCTTGAGCATCTCCGCAAGGCCGCTCTTCACGCGCATGGTGCCGAGGTCGGTCACTGCCTAGATGCTAGCGAGCCACCACGAAGTGATCGGTACGCCGTCCGCTCGGGGCGACCGCCCAAACGTCGAGCCGATTTGGCCGGACGACGAGGTAGAGGAACCCGTTCTCGGCGCGCCCTCGGATGCGGCGCGGGTAGTCGCTCGGACACCGTCTGAGCGGATAGAGCTTGGTTGGGCTGCCGCCGCCGTGGACGACGTAGCGGACGCCCTGGCGCGGTGCGAAGCGCTGGTAGTTGTGGTCATGTCCACTGAGGACAAGGCGGACGTGGTAGCGCTCGAAGAGCGGCACCCAGCGCGCGATCACCGCAGGGTTCGCCGAGTAGGTCCCGCACGTGAACGCCGGATGGTGGAAGGCGGCGATCTTCCAGCGTGCGTTCGATCGGCGAAGCACCTGGGAGAGCCACGCCGTCTGGGCCGCAGCTACGGAGTTCGAGTCGAGGACGTAGAGCTCGACCGGCCCGAGCACACGGCTGTAGAACCGCCGAGGCATTTGGAGCTCGTCGAACTCGTAACGCCCTCGGTTCACTCGTACGTCATGATTGCCGAGAACTCCTGCGACGGAACGAGCCCAGCCGAAGCTCGCCTCCCAGTTCGCGTGAAACGCGCTCGGGCTCTCCGTGTAGTCGTTGTCCCCAAGCGTCAGGATCAGGTCGGCCGGGTTTCGGGCCTCGAAGCGACGAACAGCCGACCCGAAGCTGCGCTGGGTCTGGCCGCCGACGCCGAAGTCGCCGAACGCGATGATCCTCACCGGTGGCGGGGCCGCCGCCGGGCTCGCGCCGGTCAACACGAGCGCGGCGAAGGCCAGAAGCGCGCCTAGTTGTCTATAGGGCCGCAAACGGTTTTCACCGTTTCCCCGCCTTGTCGACATCGACGAGACAGAGCACGTTCTTTCCCGTCGTCGCCGTGACCGTGCAGCGCCAGCCGTTCTGACGGTTTGCGTGCTTCTTGCATTGGACGAGCCTCGGTGCCTCGCGGAGATCGACTACGCGCCCTTGGCCTTCCGTGGAGAGCTGGTCCTTCACCGACTGCTCGACCTCGGTCGCGGACGGCTGGGCTTTTGTGCTCGCTCCAGCCGCAGCCGGCGGCGGCGAGCAGGACGGCAAGTAACGCCAATGCGAGTCCACGCGACAGGGTCATGAGCTTGCCAGTTCTTGTGTCAGACGTGTCAAGCCTGTGGTTTGGGAGCCGTAAAACCTTGGTAAGCATCGAAGTTCAGGGGTCAAAGCACGGCTACCTTGGGAGCGCATGAAGCGAATCGCAATCGCACTCATTGCCCTTGCCGCCGTAGCCGGCGTAGCGGCTGCCGCGAGCGCCACGGCGGAGTCCGCTCCGGCTTCGAACACGGCAACGTACCGCACGTTGGGCTCGGGCATGATCGTCGGTTTCTACGACGACGAGCAGGTCTACGGCCAAACCGTTTGGGCCTTCCGCCAGCTGCGGACCCTCCGCGCCGGCATCGTCCGGATCACGATCCCCTGGTCGACCGTCGCGAAGCGGCGGCCGAAGAGGGCGGCGGATCCGGCCGACAAGGCCTACAACTGGACGGCGGTCGACAACGTCGTCAATCAGGCGGCGCAGAACAAGGTTCGCGTCCTCGCGACGATCTTCGGCACCCCCCACTGGGCCGGTCCCGCAAGGAACAGGCTCCCTCGGCGGATCACCGAC
>JBKPGE010000044.1:0-2642 GCA_046729215.1 Actinomycetota bacterium
GATCTCGGGATCGAGCTCCGCCAGGCCCGCCGTGCGAAGCCGTTCGAAGGTTTCCTGCGCAACGGCCATCCCAGGCATCGTAACCCTAGGAGCGGGCGGTTTAGAGCTCGCTCAGCCGCTCGAGCACTTCGGCGGCCGGTACTGCGCCCTCCCGCACGACGACCGGCTCGGGCCCAGTGAAGTCGAGCACCGTCGACGGCGTCCCAGGGAGCTCTCCGGCGTCGAGCACCGCGGAACACCCGCCGCGCAGCTCGTCCGGTACCTCATCGACGCTGCGCGGATCGGGCCCGCCGGGCAGGTTGGCGCTCGTCGCGGCGACGGCTCCCACGCGCTGCAGCACGGCCGCCGCTTCTTCGGGCGGAATCGGCACGCGCACGCCGATCGTCGTCGGCCGGCTGCCCGTCAGCCAGCGGAAGCGCCGCGCCGGATTCGGCAGGATGAGCGTGTACGGCCCGGGAAGAAGCGCCCTCGCGATCACACCGGCCCGGCCGCGCAGCTCGGGCACGGCGTCGAGCAGGACGTCTACATCCGCCGCGACGAGCGCGGTCGGCTGGACTTCCTCGCGTCCCTTGAGCCGATAGAGCCTCCGCACTGGCGCTGCCCGGTAGGCATCGGCGCAGAGCCCGTACACCGTGTCGGTCGGAAGGACAACGGGCTTCCCCTCGCGGATTGCCGCGACGACTTGGTCGGTCACGGAACCATCCCCTCGACGACCCGCTCACAGCCGGCGAGGTCCCGCGTCGAGCGAACCTCCTCGTAGCCCAGCTCTCGAAGCGTCGCCTCGACCTCCGGGGCCTGGCCGCCGCCGACCTCGAGCACGACGATCCCGCCCGGCGGGAGAACGGCAAGGGCGGCCTCGGCAACTTCAGCCTGACGGCCGGAGCCAACGAGTGCCTCGAGCGGCTCATGGAGGACCTCCGGCGGCAGCCCATTGACGTCTGCGGGCGACACATATGGCGGATTCGAGACGACGAGGTCGAACGGTCCGCTCACGCCGGCCAGAAGATCCCCGTGCCACAGCTCGACGCGCCCATTCGCTCCCACACGCGTCTTGTTCGCCGCCGCTACAGACAGCGCGTCCGCCGACGAATCCGTGCCGACGACGCTTGCATCGGGCCGCTCATCCGCGATCGCCAGCGCGATGGCCCCTGACCCCACGCCGACGTCGAGCACCCGAGGACGCTCGATCGGACGCAGCAGCTCGAGGCAGCGTTCGACGACGATCTCCGTCTCCGGCCGGGGAATGAGCACACGCGGATCGACCGCCAGAATCAGGCGCCGGAACCCCCACTCGCCGAGAACGTAGGCCAGGGGCTCGCGGGTGCGGCGCCGCTCCACCAGCGCGCGGAGGCGTCTCAGCTCCTCCTCTTCGAGCGGGTGCACTCTGACATAGAGGCCGGTCCTCGTCGTTCCGAGCACGTCCGCAAGCAGCCATTCCGCGTCCACGCTTGGCGACGCGCAGCCGGCCTGCTCCAGGTCGGCCGCAGCCTCTCGGAGTGCCTCGGCAACTGTCACTGTCAGACGGCAGCGGCCTCGAGGGCGCGGCGGCGCTCCTCGGCCGAAAGGGCCTCGGTGTACTCGTCCAGATCGCCGTCGAGCACCGAGTCGAGGCGGTGGAGCGTGAGCTTCACCCGGTGGTCGGTCACGCGGTTCTCGGGGAAGTTGTAGGTGCGGATCTTCTCCGCCCGCTCCCCTGAGCCGATCTGCGAACGGCGAGCGCTCGCGAGCTCGGCACGCTGCCGCGACCGCTCCAGCTCGTACAGCCGCGCACGCAGCACGCGGAGCGCCTTCGCGCGGTTCTGGATCTGAGACTTTTCGTCCTGCATGGCAACCACGAGCCCTGTCGGGAGGTGCGTGATCCGGACGGCCGAATCGGTCGTGTTCACGCTCTGTCCGCCCGGCCCGGTCGAGCGGTAGACGTCGATCTTCAGGTCGTTCGGGTCGACATCGACCTCCACCTCCTCGGCCTCGGGCATGACCGCAACCGTCGCGGTCGACGTGTGAATCCGCCCCTGGGACTCGGTCACCGGCACGCGCTGGACGCGGTGCGTGCCTCCCTCCCACTTGAAGACGGAGTACGCGCCCTCGCCCTTGACGGCGAAAACGATCTCCTTGAACCCGCCGCCCTCGCTCCCGCTCGCCGAGAGCTGCTCCGTCGTGAAACCACGCTGCTCGGCGTACCGGGTGAGCATCCGGAAGAGGTCGCCCGCCCACAGGGCGGCCTCGTCGCCGCCCACGCCTTGACGGATCTCCACGAGCACGTCCTTGCTGTCGGCCGGATCGACCTCGACCAGCGCAAGCCTTAGCTCTTCCTCGAGCCGGGCGATCTCCTCGGGGTCAGGCGCGAGTGCCGCCAGCTCGGGGTCGTCGCGAGCCGCCTGGAGGTCCTCCTGCGCGCGGCGCCATTCCTGTGCCAACCGGTACGGGCCCTCGAGCTCCTTCAGGCGGCGGCCGGCGTCCGCGGCCTGACGATGGTCGTTGTAGACAGCAGGGTCCGACATACGCTCCTGCGCATCCGCATACGAGCGCTCGAGTTCCTCGACCAGCTGTTCGATCCCAGCCATGAGCTAAGGGTAGTGTCAGCCCGAAAGTCAAGCGGGCCCGGCCGCGCCTGGCCCGCTGACATTCACAAGAACCTCTGA
>JBKPGE010000045.1:0-34029 GCA_046729215.1 Actinomycetota bacterium
GGCGTCGCGGTGACGAACGGCAGGTTGATCTGCGTCGTCATCGTCGAGGAGAGCTCGATCTTCGCCTTCTCCGCTGCCTCGTAGAGGCGCTGGAGCGCCATCTTGTCGGCGGCCAGGTCGATGCCCTGGTCCTTCTTGAACTCCGCGACCATCCAGTCGACGATCGCCTTGTCGAAGTTGTCGCCGCCCAGGTGGTTGTCGCCGTTCGTGGCCTTGACCTCGAAGACGCCCTCGCCGAGCTCGAGGATCGAGACGTCGAACGTCCCGCCGCCGAGGTCCCAGACGAGGATCTTCTGGTCGGACTCCTTCTCGAGCCCGTACGCGAGCGCGGCCGCGGTCGGCTCGTTGATGATGCGGAGGACGTTGAGCCCGGCGATCTTGCCGGCGTCCTTCGTCGCCTCACGCTGCGCGTTGTTGAAGTAGGCCGGGACGGTGACGACAGCGTCGGTCACCGGCTCGCCGAGATACGCCTCGGCGTCGGCCTTCAGTTTCTGGAGGATCATCGCCGAGATCTCCGGCGGTGCGTACTCCTTGCCGCCTGCGTTGACCCGGACGTCGCCGTTCGGGCCCTCGACGACTTCGTAGGGGACGATCTTCATCTCCTCGGAGACCTCCGAGTACTTGCGCCCCATGAAGCGCTTGATCGAGAAGATCGTGTTCAGTGGGTTCGTGACCTGCTGGCGCTTGGCCGGCGGGCCGACGAGCCGCTCGCCGTCACCGGTGAACGCGACGACGGACGGCGTCGTGCGGCCGCCCTCGGCGTTCGGGATGACGGTCGGCTCACCACCCTCCAGCACCGCCATGCAGGAGTTGGTCGTGCCGAGATCGATGCCGATGGTCTTAGCCATGTGTCCTCCGAGAGATATTTAGGTGTTGCTTACGGACAAAATCTAAGCGGGATCATAGCAAGTCTCGCTCCTTGCCCATTCCTGCTTGAATCCGGCGTCCATGGCCGACCCGCGCGCCCAGGAGTATGCCCGGCTGCTCGTCGAGCGCTCGATCGACGTGCAGCCCGGCTGGCAGGTGCTGGTGATCTCACAACCGCCAGCCCGCCCGCTGCTCGAGGACGTCGTGCGCCTGATCGCGCGCCGCGGCGCCTACCCGCTCGTCCGCTTCAGCTACGACATGGAGCAGCTCCCGTTCGTCACGCTCTGGAGCGAAGAGGCGCCGCTCGAGCTGCTCGACAAGCCGGCGCCGGCCGACCAGCACGCCTGGGACACGATCGATGCGTGGATGCTGCTCGGGGCGCCCGAGAACACGCGCTCGGGCGCGGACATCCCGAGCGAACGGCGCGACCTGCTGGCGAAGGGTCACGCCGGCTTCCTCGCGCGACGCCTCCGGCTCGAGATCCCCTGGGTGACCTGCCGATTCCCCTGCCCCGCGCTGGCGCAGGAGGCAGGATTGGGCCTGAAGGCGTTCGAGGACTTCATCTACGGCGCCGTGCTCCTCGACTGGGACGCCGAGGGCGAGAAGATGAAGCGGATCGCCGACAGGTTCGATCAGGCGAGCGAGGTGCGGATCGTCGGCGCCGAGACCGACCTCCGCTTCAGCCTCGAGGGCCGGCAGGGCGAGGTCGACGACGGGCACGCGAACATGCCCGGCGGCGAGGTGTACTACAGCCCCGTCGAGGAATCCACGGAGGGCGTCGTCAGCTTCTTCGAGTACCCGGCTTTCCAAGAGCCCGACCTAGTCGAGGGCGTGCGGATGGTCTACCGCGACGGCAAGGTCGTCGAGGCCTCGGCGTCCGCGAACGAGGAGGCGCTGCTCGCCAAGCTCGACCGCGACGAGGGCGCTCGCGTGCTCGGGGAGTTCGGCATCGGCTGCAACCCCGGGATCCAGCGCTACATGAAGAACACGCTCTTCGACGAGAAGATGTACGGGACGATCCATCTCGCGGTTGGCGCGGGGATCCCGTCGATCGGCGGCAAGAACGAGTCGAGCGTCCACTGGGACATGGTCAAGAACCTCCGCAACGGCGGCCGCATCGAGTGCGACGGCGACGTCGTCCAAGAAAACGGTGAGTGGACCTTCTGACCGCGTAGAGGTCTCGGAGTACGACCCGACCTGGGCAGAGCTCTTCGAGCAGGAGCGCCAGCGCCTCGGCGGCATTTTCAACAGCGGCGCTGTGGCGATCGAGCACATCGGGAGCACCGCCGTCCCGGGCCTGTGCGCCAAGCCGATCGTCGACATCCTCGTGGGCCTCGAGCGGCTGGAGCTGACGGACGAGCAGATCGTCGCGATGGAGCGGCTCGACTACGAGTACCTCGGGGAGTTCGGTCTCCCCGGCCGCCTCTACTTCCGGAGCTCGCCGACCAAGTACCACGTGCACGTCGTCGAGCACGGCGGAGAGCACTGGGAGCGCCAGCTCGTCTTCCGCGATGCGCTGCGAAGCGATCCCGACGAGCGGCGGCGGTACGACGACCTCAAGCGCCGCCTCGCCGCCGAGGGTCACTCGCGCGACGCCTACACCGAGCTGAAGACGCCGCTCATCCGAGAGGTCGAGGCTCGGGCTCGGGCCCGCGGCGTCGCACCAACGTCCTGAGCGTCACGGCGGCGGCAGGCTCGGCGATCACGATCCCCGCGAGGATCGCGGCGCAGCCGGCGAAGCCTAGGAGTCCGATCCGCTCGTCTGCGAGCAGGTAGCCGGCGATCCCGGCGAAGACTGTCTCGAGCGAGAAGATGACGGCGATGCGGGTGGCGCTCACCCGCCGCTGCGCCCAGATCTGGACGAGCATCGCGAAGGCCACGGCGAAGAGGCCGGTAACGATGAGCGCTGCCCAGACGGTCGAGCCGTGCGGAACGGAGAGGTCGCCGCGCGCAACGGCGATCCCGCCGAAGACCACACACGCCGCGGCCACCTCGACGAAGGTGAGCGCGAAGACGTCGAACCTGTTCGCGTAGCGCTCGACCATCACGATCTGGAGTGCCTGCGCGACGGTGCTGATGAGCACGAGCAGGTCGCCCGTTCCCGAGCCGGCCGGCACGCCCGAGAGCAACGCAAGGCCGAGGAGCGCTAGCGCCACGGCCGCCCAGAGCTCCCGCGGAATGGGCGTCCGGAAGAGCGCCAGGCCGAGCAACGGTGTGAAGAGGACGTACAGCCCGGTGATGAAGCCCGTGTTCGTGACCGTCGTCCGCTCGAGGCCCGCGGTCTGGAGCCCGACTCCGATGGCGATGAGAACGCCCAGGACGGTCCCTGCGACGAGGCCTTCGCGGCCCAGACCGCGAAGGCGCCGCGCGGCGGGTGGAGCGAGGGCCGCCGTCGCGATCAGGTAGCGGACTGCCAGGAACGCGAACAGCGGATACAGCTCGACCGCGTCCTGGACCTGGACGAAAGTGACGCCCCAGACCGCCGTGACGAGGATCAGCGCGGCCGTCGCCACGCATCGAGTCTAGAAGGGCTTGGCGGAACGACGCTCGTGCTCCTGCGGCACAGACGGCGTTTCGTCGAGCCCTTCTTACGAGGAGGTCAGGCGCTCGCCCGACTCGGGATCGAAGAAGTGCGCCTCGTCGCCCTTTGCGCGCAAAGTCACGCGCTCGCCGCGCTCTGGGGCGAGCTGCGCGGCCGTGCGCGCCACGAGCTTCGTCGTCTTGCCGCCGACCTCCGCGACGCAGAAGACGTACGCGTCCGCCCCGACCTCCTCGACAACCTCGACATGGGCAGACAAGCCGTCGGCCCCGAGCTTCAGCGACTCCGGGCGCAAGCCGAGGACGATCGCCGGCCGACCATCCTGCCCCGCGGGGACATCGATCTGGGCCCCGCCGAACGAGACGGCGCCGTTCATGCCGAGCGGGACCGTGCACAGGTTCATCGCAGGTGAGCCGATGAACCCGGCGACGAAGGTGTTGACGGGCCGCTCGTAGAGCTTCTGGTCGATGAGGTGCGCGAGGCCGAGCTTGTCCGCCACCGCGCGGGCCCGCTTCAGCCGCTCGGCTTTCTTGACCTTTGCGATCCGGAGCGGGAACGCGATGTTGGCCTCGACGGTCAAGTACGGGTAGAGCGCGTAGTTCTGGAACACCATCGCGACGTCGCGGCTCTTCGGCGGCAGGTCGGTGACGTCTCGGCCTCCGATCAGGACGAAGCCGTCGTCGACCTCCTCGAGACCGGCGAGCATCCGCAACGCCGGTCGTCTTCCCCGAGCCCGATGGCCCCACGAGCACCATGAACTCGCCGTCCCGGATTTGGAGATCGAGCGCGTCGACCGCCGGGACGTCGCGACCCGGGTAGAGCTTCGTGGCTTGCTCGAAGCGGACGTCAGCCATGCGAGGCTTCGATCTGCTCGACGGCGGCGCCCAGCTCGCGATGAGCCCGCTCGTGCGCCTCGGGAGCTGCGCCGACCTGGTCGAGCCCCAGCAGCGCGGCACCGACGATCGGCGGCGAGGAGGTTCGCCGGGCGGTGATGTGCGGCCCGACCTCGCGGAGGCCGCCTTCGATCGCCCCGAGGAGACGCCCGTCGCCAGACTGGAGCAGCCCGCCGCCGAGAAGTACCTCGACCGGCTCGGTGGTCAGATCGAGCCGGTCGAGCGCCACCTTCGCGAATGCGACCACCTCCGCCGCAAGACGATCCACGATCGCGGAGGCTTCGGCGTCGCGCTCGGCTTCCGCGAGGACCAGGCGCGGGAGCTCGTTGAGCCGCAGCAAGGGAATCCGGCCGCGGTGGATCGCCTCGGCGAGTTCGGCCGGCGTCTCGAGGCCGAAGTGGGCCGGAACCGTCTGCTCGAGCGTCGTCTTCGGCCCGCGGCCGTCCTCGCTGCGCGCCGCGGCAAAGAGCGCGGCGAGGCCGAGGTCGTAGCCACCGCCCCAGTCCCCGGTCGTCGCGCCGAGCGCCGGAAAGCGCGCTTGCCGTCCGTCGGGACCGACCCCGACGCAGTTCATGCCGGTCCCGCACACCACGGCGACGCCCCAGCCGGTCTCGGTTCCCGCCCGGAGGATCGCGAAGGTGTCGTTGGTGACGGACGTCGCGGCGGCCCAGCCGCGCCGCTCGACCGCGTCACGCAGTTCCGCTTCCTCCGACGGGAAATCGACGCCCGCCATCAGCAGCTCCGCGACGTCGGCGACCTGCCCGTCGACGTCCAGCCTGGCCTCGCTGCGGGCGGCGCGAAGGAGCTCCTCCAGCACCTCGAGCGAGCCGTCGAGGCCGACGAGGTGCGGCGAGCTCTTCGGGCCGCGGACGAGCGACAGCAGCGTGCCGTCCGCGTGGATCAGCGCGAGGTCCGTCTTGGAGCCTCCCCCGTCAACGGCTAGGACGACCGGCAGGCGGCTCACGTCCCCACCTTCTGTGCGAAGAGGCTTTCGAGGAGTTCCTCCGTGATCCGCTCCTGCCCGATCAGCGGGTGCGCGAGCAGCGCCTTGCGGACGAGCGTGCGGTCGTCGGTGACGGCCGCAGCGGCGGCGAGGCGCTCGTACGCCGACACGTGCTGGACGAGGCCGAGGAGCTCGGGCTGGAGCGGTGCCTGCGGAAGCGGCGAAGCCCCACTGCGATCGACTCGCGCCGGCACCTCGACGACATCGTCGTCCGCGAGCCCGGCGAGCGTTCCTGCGTTCCGAATGTCGACGACGTGGGCCGCGCCGTCGCCCTCGGCGAGAGAGACGAGCAGGCCGAGCGCGGCGTCGCTGTAGAACGCACCGCCGCGTCGCTCGAGCAGCGCCGGCTTCTCGGTCAGCGAAGGATCCCGATACAGCTCCAGCAGGTCCCGCTCGATGGCGGCCACCGCCGAGGCACGCGGCTCAGAGTCGAGCTGCTCGCCGAGCACATCGTCGTGGGCGTAGAAGTAACGGAGGTAGTAGGACGGGACAGCGCCGAGCTCCTCGACGAGCCGTCTCGACACATGGGCCTGGGCTGCGAGGTCGTCGCCGTGCTCGGCGATCAGCTTCGGGAGCACGTCGTCGCCGTCGAGCAGTACGGCGCGGACCCAGGTCAGGTGGTTGAGACCGACCTGGTCTACGAGCAGGCGCTCGGGCTCGACCCCCAGCATCCGCGCGAACGAGCGCTGGAACCCGATCGCGACGTTGCAGAGGCCGACTGCGCGGTGACCGGCGTCGAGGAGGGCCCGAGTAACGATCCCGACGGGGTTCGTGAAGTCGAGGATCCACGCGTCAGCAGCGGCCTGCTCGCGGACGCGCTCGGCGATGTCGAGCACGACGGGCACGGTCCGCAGCGCCTTCGCCAGGCCTCCTGCGCCGGTCGTCTCCTGGCCGACGCAGCCACACGCGAGCGGAACGGTTTCGTCACGGAGCCGCGCGTCCTGGCCGCCGACACGGATCTGGATGACCACGAAGTCGGCGCCTTCGAGCGCGGCGTCGAGCTCGCCGGTCAACACCAGCTCGCCGGCGAAGCCCTGACGCTCGAGCATCCGCCGCGCCATGCCGCCGACGACCTCGAGCCGCTCGGCTTCGACGTCGTGGAACGCCAGCCGCTCGACCTCGAGCCGGTCGAGCCCGGACACGAGCTCGGGCGTGTAGGTCGAACCGGCACCGACGACCGCGAGCCTCACGCCCCTGGCCGCCCTTGGAACGTGAATCTCATCCCTTCACCCCCGTCAGCGTCACGCCCTCGACGAAGGCGCGCTGTGCAAGGAAGAACAGGGCGATCACGGGCGCCATGAAGAGCAGCGTCGCCGCCATGGTCAGGTTCCACTGCACCTGGTAGATCGTCCGGAACTGCGCCAGGCCGAGCGACAGCGTCCAGTTGGATGGGTTCTCGCTCGTGTACAGAAGCGGGCCGAAGAAGTCGTTGAAGCAGAAGAGGAACTCGAAGAGCGCGACGGCCGCGATGGCCGGCTTCGCCAGGCGCAGGAAGACCGAGACGAGGATCCGCAGCTCCCCGCAACCGTCCACGCGGGCCGCGTCCGCATACTCCTCGGGAATCGTCATGAAGAACTGCCGCAGCAGGAAGATCGAGAAGGCGTCCCCCAGGAAGTTCGGGATGATCAGCGGCCACAGCGACCCGACGAGGTGCAGCTTCGAGAACAGGACGTAGACCGGGACGACCGTGACCTGGAAGGGCAGCATCATCGCCACGAGCACCAGGACGAAGACGGCGTCCCGGCCGCGCCACCGGAGGCGCGAAAGCGCATAGGCCACCGGGATGCTCGAGAGAAGCACGCCGATCGTCGCGAGCACCGCATAGATCGTCGTGTTGAGCCCGTAGCGCCAGATCGGTGCGGTGTGGAAGACGTCGGCGAAGTTCCCCCACTGGAACGGGTCGGGCCAGAGCCGCGGCGAGAGCGCCTGATCGTTCGTCATCAGCGAGGTGAGGACGATGAACACGAAAGGCGCGAGGAACATGATCGCCGCCGCGATCAGGATGCTGTGGTCGGCGACGGAGATCAGGAACTTCTTCCTCCGCGGGTTCATCGCCGCCCCGCTCCCTGGTAGAAGACCCAGAGCCGAGAGCTGCGCAGGATCAGCAGCGTGATCGTGAGGGCCACGGCCAGCAGGAGCATGGCCATCGCCGACGCGTAGCCCATGTTGAAGTAGCGGAAGCCCTGCGTGTACAGCAGCACCGGGTAGAAGAGCGTCGAGTTCTCCGGATAGCCGAGGTTCACGGCGCTCTCCGACGCCGCCTGCCCGGTCGCGACCGACGCCGCAACGTAGGCCTGGGTGAAGTACTGGAGGCTCTCGATCACGCCGATGACGACCGCGAACAAGATCACCGGGCTGATCGTCGGGAGGGTCACCCAGCGGAGGCGCTGGAGCGGCCCGGCACCGTCGATCAGGGCGGATTCATAGAGATGCCGCGGGACGTCGATCAGCGCCGCGAGGAAAATGATCATGAGGTTCCCGACGCCCCACATCCCGAGCAGGACGAGTGACGGCTTCGACCAGGTCGGAGAGTTGAACCACAGCGGCCCTTCGATGCCGAGATGCCCGAGGATCACGTTCACGGGCCCCGTGGCCGGGTTGAGGAGGTAGACGAAGCCGAGTGTCGCGGCCACAGGCGGCGCGAGCGCCGGCAGATAGAAGACCGTCCGGAAGAACCCCACGCCGCGCCGAGCGCGGGTGAGCATCAGCGCGACGCCGAACGCGAACAGGACCTGCAGCGGCACGGCGAACGCCATCAGCCACAGCGTGTTTCTGACCGCCGGCCAGACCTGCTGGTCCTGCTCGAAGAGGAAGCGGTAGTTCGCCAGGCCGACCCACCGCGGCGGCGACAGCAGGTCGTAGTGCGTTAGCGAGAGGTACGCGCTCGAGACGAGCGGATAGCCGAAGAAGACCGTGAAGCCGACGAGCCACGGGCTCATCAGCCCGAGCACGAGCGCCCGGCGCCGCCAGGCCGCTTTGCGTCGCCGCCGTCGGTCTCGCACCGGACCGGCGAGGGCGCGTGGACCCTCGACGACCGGTGTCGAGCTCACGGCACCTCGCCTCCCGCCTGTTCGAGCGCTGCGTCGATCTGCTTGTCCACGTTCTCCAGTCCGGCATGCAGATTTTCGTCCTTCACGCGGCCCGCCTGCCACTTCTCGATGAAGCTGGAGAAGAGCGTCTGGTTCTGCGAGCCGATCTTCAGCACCGGCTGCGTGCTGGACTTCTCGTTCTTGAAGATGTCGAGAAAGGTCGCAAAGAGCGGATCCTTGGTCAGCTTCGGCGAGTTCTGCGACGCGATCGTCGACGGGACGTTGTGCAGCCCGTTCGACATCTCCGCGAGGGTGTCCGTGTCGGTGGCCATGAACTTCAGGAGTTGCCAGCCCGCGTCGGCGTGCTTCGCGCCCTTCGGGATGCCCATGATCGTCCCGATGACGAAGCCCGAGCCGTACAGGTCAGGCTTGGAAGTTGGGTGCGGCGCGGTCCCGTACTTGACCTCCGGATGCTCGGCCTTGAGGAACGCGGTCCGGTACTCGCCGTCGACCATCATCGCGACCTTGCCGGTCTCGAACGCGTTCGAGGGTGAGAACTCGTCACCTGCGCCCGCCTGCCAGCGGACGACCTTCTCGTAGCCGTACCAGTCGACGAGCTTCTTCTGCCAGCGGAGCATCTCCTCCCAGGCGGGATCGTCCGCAAGCCCCGACTTCCCGTCCTTCATCCACGTCGCGCCCCACATCGGCCCCCAGTGGACGGGCACGTTCTCGTACCAGTTGAGCAGCGGGTCGAAGCCGACGATCTTTAGGGATCCGTCAGGGTTCCGCACCGTCAGCCGCTTCGCGTAGTTCGCGAGCTCGTCCACCGTCTTCGGCGGCTTCGCGATGCCGGCCTTCTGGAGCAGCGTCTTGTTGTAGTAGAAGCCGTACGCGTCGGCGAGCAGCGGCATCGCGCACCGCTTGTCCCCGTAGGCCGTGTACTCGCGGATCGTCTCCGGGAACTGCTCCATGTCCATGTTGTCCGCATCGATCCTGTCGTTCAGGTCGGTCCAGGCCCCGGAGTTGCAGAACGCTCCGAGGTTGTCGGTCTCGAACATTGCCGCGACGTCGGGCGCATTACCCGCATGGATCGCCGCCGTGATCTTGTCGGCCGTGATCGCACCGACGCTCTTGACCGTGATCCACGGGTAGGCCTTCTCGAACCTGGCGATTCCCTTGTTGATCACGCCCTGTTCGCGGTCGGTGAACGGGCTCCAGAACGTGATCGTGACCGGCGTCTTGTCGGTCGTCTGCGTTCCTGCGGCGGAGTTGTCCGAGCTGTCGTCGCCCATGCAGCCGGCCGAGAACACCGAGGCGAACGACGACGAGAAGTACGGCGAGCGCACGCTGCATGAAGCCTCCCGGATCTGGTTAGAAAACTTTACGAGGCGTCGTATATCGCACTTGGCTGGCGGAAGTCAACCTCGTAATTCTGCGGCTTCCTGGTTAATGTTCTTCACGGATGACCGTTCCGCCTCGTGCCGTACCACCACTGCTGAAGCGCCTGAACGAGCGGACCGTCCTCGACGCCGTTCGCGACCTGGCTCCAATCTCGCGCGCGGAAATCTCGCGCCGCGCGGGGATCTCGAAACCGACGGTCTCACTCGCGCTGCGCTCGCTCCTCGACGCCGGGCTCGTCCGCGAGGCGAGGGACGGCCCGGGCGGCCCGAGTTACGGCGCCGTCTACTTCGAGCCCGTCCCCGACGCGGCGCTAGTGCTCGGGCTCGACCTCGGAGCGCGCTTTCTGCGCGGGGCGATCTGCGACCTCGGCGGCTCGGTTCGGGTCCGGCAGGACGTCGAGCTACCCGAGTCTGACGCCGAGCGCGCCCTCGCCGCGGCGACGGCGCTTCACGATTCGCTCGTCGCGGCGACCGGCCTTTCGGCGGACCTCATGGACGGCGTCGTCGTCGGAGTTCCCGCGGTCGTCGAGCGCGCGAGCGAAACGCTGCAGCTGGCGGACAACGTTCCAGGGCTCGGCGGACGCCGGTTCGGCGTCGAGCTGGGCGCGCGCCTCGGTCTCGAAGTTGTCGTCGAGAACGACATCAACCTCGCCGCGCTCGGCGAGCAATGGCAGGGCGTTGCGCGCGGCGTGGACGACTTCGCGTTCCTCTCGATCGGGACGGGCATGGGAGCCGGGATCGTCCTCGGAGGTGAGCTCCACCGCGGGCGAAACGGGGCAGCCGGCGAGGTCGACTACGCGCTGGCGGGCCTTCTTGACGACGTGGATCCTTGCGCCGAAGCTGTCTCGCCGCTCGCGGCACGTCTCGCGAAGGACGTCGACGGCGACACCGCGCTCAACGCGCCGTACGACGCTCCATTGGTCTTCGCCGCCGCGCGTCAGAACGATGGGCTGGCCCGGGCCGTCGTCGAGGAGCTTGCACGGCGAATCGCGCTCCACATCGCCCCGATTGCCGCCGTCGCCGATGTTGCCCTAGTCGTTCTCGGCGGCGGCCTCGGCTCGAACGGGGATCTCCTGCTCGAGCCCGTGCGACAGCACCTGGCCTCGTGGATGCCCTACCCGCCCCAGGTCGAGGTCTCGAGCCTCGGCGAGGCCGCAGTGCTCACCGGCGCGCTGGCGGTCGGGCTGCGCTCGGCGCTCGACAACGTGTTCGTCGCTAGCCGCGGGTAAGAGCCTCTGACTGAATGACGCTTCGCGCGGCCCGACGGCTCAAGGCTTCGTTCAGTTAGAGGCTCCGACTAAGTGCTCATCGGAGAGCCGGTCCGCGGATCGACGGGCCTGGATTCCGGCGTGCCCTCCTCGAGGCGACCCGGGCTCAATTCACCCTCGATCGGCCGTTCGACCTCCGTGTCGACCTCGAGCTCCTCCTCGCCTTCCTCGCCTTCGTGGGGGGCAGGCTCGTTCTCCTCCCACTCCACTTCCCGCGGAACGTCTTCCCGGATGTCTTCTGGTTCGCTCATGAGCACGGTGTTTCGTAACGCGGCAGCCCCGAAACATCCCGGTATGGTTTTTCTGTGGAGCCGCTCGTCGACAGCTGGAGTCGCGAGATCAAGAGCCTGCGCGTGTCCGTCACGGACAAGTGCAACTTCCGCTGCCGCTACTGCATGCCCGCGGAGGGTCTCGAGTGGCTCGGACGCGACGAGATCCTGACCTTCGAAGAGCTCACGCGCGTTGTCCGCGTGCTCGCGGAGATGGGCGTCGAGGAGGTGCGCCTTACCGGCGGCGAGCCGCTGGTGCGGCGCGACCTGCCGACGCTGGTTTCGATGCTCTCCGAGCTCTCCGGCGTCACCGACCTCTCGCTGACGACGAACGGCGTGCTCCTGGATCGTTACGCCCAGCCGCTCGTCGATGCCGGGCTCCGGCGGCTGAACGTCTCGCTCGACTCGCTGTCGCACGTCCGTTTCGCGGAGATCACGCGCCGGGACGCGCTCGATCGAGTCCTGGCCGGGCTCGAGGAGGCAGAACGGCACCCTCAGCTGCGCCCGATCAAGGTCAACTGCGTGGCGATTCGGGGCTTCACCGAAGAGGAGGTGCCTGCCCTCGCAGCGCTCGCGCGCCGAAAGCCGTACGTCGTGAGGTTCATCGAGTTCATGCCGCTCGACGCCGACCAGCGCTGGGTCGAGGACGACGTGCTCACGGGGGGCGAGATCCGTGCCCTGATCGAGGAACACTGGCCGCTCGTGGAGATCCCCGCGAAGGCATCGTCGACCGCTCGCCGGTTCCGGTTCGCGGAGGGCGCGGGCGAGATCGGGTTCGTGAACCCCGTGTCGGAGCCGTTCTGCTCCAGCTGCGACCGGATACGCCTCACGGCGGACGGGCAGCTCCGTACCTGCCTCTTCTCCCGGCGGGAGTGGGACCTGAAGGCGCCGCTCCGCGAGGGAGCGAGCGACGGTGAGCTTGCGGATCTCGTTCGCTGGGCCGTGCGGCACAAGGAGCTCAAGCACCGCATCAACGACCCCGGCTTCGTCCGCGCTTCGCGGTCGATGAGTCAGATCGGCGGTTGACCCCCGGGTCGCTGCATAGAATCGAACGATGACGTCGGTTGCCGCCGCCGAACGCCGAGTCCTCCCCCGCGGCTGGCTCGATCTGTTCAAGCAGGTCCTGATCTGGTTCGGGTTCGTCCTGGCCTACCAGGTCGCGCGCGGCATCGCCGACCGCAGCCCGGCGGTGGCGTTCAAGAACGGCCGGGACGTCATCGACATCGAGCGGCGCGTCACCGGCCTTTGGGAGCTGACCTTCCAAAGCTGGACCGAGTCATACGAGCTTCTCGGCCGCCTGACGTCTTGGACGTACTGGCTCTCCCAGTTTGCGGTCGTCGGGCTCGCTCTGCTGTGGGTCTACTTCCGGCGCTACGAGCACTTCATCAGGTTCCGCAACGTGGTGATGTTGGCGAACGTCATCGGGCTCTTCGGCTATGTGCTGCTGCCGACCGCACCGCCGCGGATGTTCCCCGAAGTCGGCTTCGTCGACACGCTCGCCTCGATGGGGACGCCCAACCACGGCTCGACCCTCGTCGAGCTGGCGTCGAACCCCTACGCTGCGATGCCGAGCCTGCACGCGGCCGACGCGCTCATCGTCGGGATCACGCTCGCGATCCTCGCCAGACCGATCTGGCTGAAGGTCCTCTGGCTGCTCTGGCCGATGTGGGTCTGGTTCTCGGTCATGGCCACCGCAAACCACTTCTGGCTGGACATCGCGGCAGGCATCGCCGTCGCACTGGTCGCCGCGCTCGTTATTCACCGGCGCGTGGTGGTGCGCACCTTGGCGCGCGCCGGCGCCGGCTAGTGGCGCGCGAAAGCGCGGCGAACCGCGTCAAGACCGGATACACGACGGGGGCTCGCCGACTGGCCTCCCGCGCGATCGTGGGGCTCGCGCGTACCCGCGTCACGCCCGACGCGCTCACCGCGCTCGGCATCTCGATCTGCGCGTTGGCTGCTGTGGCCGTCTACTTCGAGTACCGAAACGAGATCCTCTGGTACTGGGCCGGCGCTGTGCTCTTCTGGGCCGGCTCGCTGCTCGATGTCCTCGACGGCGCGCTCGCGCGTCAGAGCGGCAAGGGCACGCCGTTCGGCGCCTTTCTCGACTCGACCACCGACCGGCTCGGCGAGGCGGTCATGCTCGGCGCCATCGGGCTCGTCTTCTCACGGCATGGAAACGAGATCGCCCTGGCCGCGGCGTTCGCCGCGCTCGCCGGCTCCTTCCTTGTCAGCTACACCCGCGCCCGCGCCGAGGCGCTCTCTCTCAAGGGCGACGTCGGCATCGGCAGTCGCGCGGAGCGCGTCTTCGTGATCGTCAGCGGGCTCTTCCTCGCACCGTGGGGGCTCTTGCCGTGGGCCGTGTACCTGCTGAACGTGACGGCGTGGGTCACTGTCGTCCAGCGGATCGTTTACGTGCGGCGTCAACTCCGCTCTCGCTGACAGGTATAGTGCTAGCACTTGAGTGCTAGCAAGAAGGACGTGCTCGTCCGCATGCCGGGCGAGCTCAAGGAACGGCTCGCCGCCGAGGTCTCCGCTTCGGGGCGCAGCCTCAACGACATCGCGGTCGGAATTCTTGCCGACCGCTTCGCCGTCCCGTTCGAGCCGAGCGGCCGCAGAGGCACCGCGCCGACAGGGAAGGGCGACCTGCTGCTGCGCATGCCGGCAGCGCTCAAGGACAAGCTTCAGACAAGGGCCGCCGAGCGCGGCCGTCGCACCAACGACCTGATCGTCGAGATCCTGGCCGAGCGCCTCGGCGTTGCCGGCTCGAGAAAGGAACCCATGTCATCCACAAACGGAGGTTCGCCCAGGAGCGAGGACGGAGTCCGCGTTGCGATCGTCGGCGTCGGCAACTGCGCCAACTCGCTCGTCCAGGGTGTCGAGTACTACAAGGACGCGTCGCCCGATGAGTTCGTGCCGGGGTTGATGCACGTCGACCTCGGTGGTTATCACGTGAGTGATATCGAGTTCACGGCTGCTTTCGACGTCACGACCGACAAGGTCGGCAAGGATCTTGCCGACGCGATCTGGGCCCGGCCGAACGACACGTACAAGTTCGCCGACGTCCCGAAGACGGGCGTGAAGGTCTCACGCGGCATGACCCATGACGGGCTCGGAAAGTACCTCTCCGAGGTCGTCGAGAAAGCGCCTGGGGACACGGACGACGTCGTCCGCATCCTCCGGGAGACCGGAACCGATGTCGTTGTCAACTACCTGCCGGTCGGCTCCGAGGAAGCGACGAAGTGGTACGCCGAGCAGGTTCTGAACGCCGGTTGCGCGATGGTGAACTGCATGCCGGTCTTCATCGCGAAGGGCGGCTACTTCCAGAAGCAGTTCGAGGAGCGCGGCCTTCCGATCATCGGCGACGACATCAAGTCTCAGGTCGGTGCGACGATCACTCACCGCGCCCTGACGCAGATCTTCCGCGACCGTGGCGTTCGCCTCGACCGCACGATGCAGCTCAATGTCGGCGGCAACTCCGACTTCCTGAACATGCTCGAGCGCGACCGGCTGGAGTCGAAGAAGATCTCGAAGACGAACGCGGTCACCTCGGTGCTCGACTACGACCTCGGCGCGGAAAACGTCCACGTCGGGCCTTCCGACTACGTGCCCTGGCTGACCGACCGCAAGTGGGCCTACATCCGGATGGAAGGGACGACGTTCGGCAACGTCCCGCTCAACCTGGAGCTCAAGCTCGAGGTCTGGGACTCGCCGAATTCGGCCGGCATCGTCATCGACGCAGTCCGGCTCGCGAAGCTCGCATTGAACAACGGCATCTCGGGCGCGCTGGAGGCGCCGAGCGCTTACCTGATGAAATCACCGCCGAAGCAGATCCCGGATGCCGAGGCCCGGGACGCGGTCGAGCGGTTCATCGCGCAGAACGCGCGCACAAAGTCGCGCGCGAAGGCCGGGGCCTGATAGCAACTTCGCCGAGGAGCGGGCTCCGCCCGCTCCTCCTACTGTGGCTCTGGGATAAGGAATTGGCGCTCACAGCCTTGTCCGCGTCACGCTTCGGGCCCGGCTGAGCCCATCGTCGCGAAAAGTCGGAAGACTTTTCGCGAAAAGTAGACTCGAAGTCTGTGGGTCTCCGGATCTGCCTGGTTACGCCCTTTTCCTGGTCGCAGCCGCATGACGTCAATGAGCACGTCACCGGCGCCGCAGGAGCGCTGCGCGACCTCGGCCACGAGGTCACCGTCCTGGCTCCGTCCAACCGGGCCGCGGATCTGCTCGCCGGCCGGCGGGCGCTCCAGGACGGCGCGCGGCCCGAGGTCATCGCGCTCGGCCCCGCCGTCCCGATCTCGCGGCGGAGCCGAATCGGATTGCCGGTGGGCGTCCGGGCGAACCTGGCGCTCGCGCTCGCGCGAGGCGACTTCGACGTCGTCCACGGCTTCGAGCCTGGCTTGCCGAGCCTCTCCTACCTCGCGTTGCGCGACACCCGCTCGCTGGCCGTCGCCACATTCTTCTCACCGGACCGCCTCGGCTACCCCCCAGGCCGCGCCCAGCGCAAGCGCCTGCTCGCGCGGGTTGACGGGCTTCTCTCAACCTCCCATGAGACCGCCGCGGCGGCGGATTCCCGCTTCCCCGGCGAGTACCAGGTCGTTCCGCTCGGCGTCGACACCAGCCTGTTCGCCCCCACGGACAAGCGCAAGATCGCCGTCTGCGAATGGCGAGTGGGCGAGCGGCCGCTGACGCGCGCCGTGATCTCGGTTTTCAAAGAGCTTCCCGAATGGGAGCTCGTACTGCTTCGGACGAAGCCCTTGTCCGGAAGACCCTCGATCCCGCACTCGCTGCGCGATCGCATCCACGTTCGAACGGCCGCCTCCAGCACGGCGCGGGCGCCGCTCCTGAACGAGGCCCAGATCTTCGTGCCCGGCATCGCCGGCCTCGACCGCCTAGAGCTCGAGGCCCGCGCGGCTGGAAACGCAGTCGCGGCGCCGCCCGGTGTCATAGAGCAGCCGGCGTTGGCCGCCGCGGCTCTTGGGCGCCTGGCCGAAAACGACGAGCTGCGCGAAAGCGGCCAGGAGGAGGCGCGCCAGTCTGCCGAGTCTCAGAGCTTCGCGGAGCTGGGGAGCCGGCTCGACGAGGTGTACCGAGGGCTCTCGGGCCGGCGGCGAGCACGGTCGCGCAGCCAAGATCCGCTCTCCAACCGCCCGTGGATCGCCTGCGACCTCCACATGCACACCTCGTGGTCGCACGACTGCCTCGTCGACCCCGAGGAGTTGCTCGACCACGCTGAGGAGGAGGGGCTCGGCGCAATCGCGGTCACCGACCACAACGCCTTCGGCGGCGCGCTCGAGGCCGTCGAGCTCGGACGCGACCGCCCGCTGACCGTCATCCCCGGCGAAGAGATCAAGACGGCCGGCCAGGGCGAGGTCATCGGCCTCTTTCTGAAGGAGGAGATATCTCGCGGCCTCACTTTCGGGGACACGATCGCTGCGATTCGCGAGCAGGGCGGCCTCGTCTACCTCCCCCACCCCTTCGACCGGATGCACTCGATCCCTGACGCGGCGACGCTGCACAAGCACCTGGCCGACATCGACGTCTTCGAGGTCTACAACGCGCGGCTGCTCTTCGAGCAATACAACGACGAGGCGCTGCGCTTCGCGCGCAAGTACAACCTGACAATGGGCGCGGGGTCCGACGCGCACGTGCTGCAGGGGCTTGGAACCGGCGGTCTCCGCATGCGCGCGTTCCGCGATCCGGAGGAGTTCCTGGTCAGCCTCCGCACGGCCGAGATCCTCCGGCGCCCACGCTCGCTCGCCTACCTCCAGGCCTTGAAGTGGAAGGCCCAGGTCAAGGAAAGGGTCCGCTAGGAGAGAACCCAGTCCATGCCGCCTGTGCCAGTGCCCACTGACGAGATCCACGAGCGTTACCTCAAGAAGGCAATCACGGAGATCAACGATCTCGGTGACGAGATCACCCGATCGGACGAAGCCCGGGTGCCCGCGCTCGGCTCCGGGCACCCACTCGCGGACATCGTGCTGCTCAAGTTCCGGCCGCAGCACTCGGAGATCCAGGAAGGCGTCGCGTTCTACGGGCGCGCGGGGCAGGCGATCCTCAAGTCGCTGCAGCGCCTCCATGTCGACCCGATGGCCGTCTACGGCACGAACTGCTTCAAGTTCGACGGAGGCGACGAGGAGCAGGCAGCCGCCTGGCTCACGCGTGAGCTGCACATCGTCCAGCCGAAGCTCGTGGTGGTGATGGGTGACGAAGCACTTGGGTTCCTCAACTCCTTGGACTTCCCGCTTTCGGCCGAGATCGAGAACCGCGCCGGCGAGCTGCAGCAGTGGTCGCCGACGATCGAAGCGCTCTTTGTTCCCGACATCGACGCCTCGCTCGACGAGCAGGCGGCGAAGACACGCTTTTGGCAGGCGCTGAAGGCGCTCGGCCCGTGGTGGGCCGAGCTACCGCCGTACTAGGCCCGCGAGTCGGCGCCTTCGCGCTGCTGGCCGTTGCCCTCGGCCTGTACTACGCGTTCACCGAGGATCTCGTCGAGCTCTCGAAGTGGTGGGAGCTGGCGTTCATCGCCCTGTGCCTGATTCCGGCCGTCTTCGGGCTCGTATACCTCGTCCTACCCTACCGCCGCGCCAACGGACTTCTGCTGCTTGCGGGCGCGTTTCTCGTCCTCACGGTGATCCTCGAAGCAGCCGACCTCGACGCGCTCGCCAACTTCTCGAAGCTCGCGCTCATGACCTCCTTTGGCTTTTGGTTCCTCGGCTACTTCGAGAGCGTTCTCTGGGTCGGGCTCGTCGCACTGATCATCCCGTGGATCGACGCGTTCTCCGTCTGGCGCGGGCCAACGCGGCACATCGTCGAGGAGCAGCCGCAGATCTTCGACAGGCTGTCCTTTGCGTTTCCGTCCCCCGGCGGGCTGACCTCCGCCAATCTCGGGCTACCCGATCTCCTGTTCTTCGCGTTGTTCCTGGCGGCTGCCGACCGCTGGAACCTGCGCGTGGGTTGGACGTGGGTTGCGCTCACCCTCTCGCTCGGGCTGACGATGTTCATCGCCGTGGTCTGGGACGTCGGCGGGTTGCCGGCGCTGCCGGGTCTCGCGTTCGGCTTCCTCGTCCCCAACGTCGACTTACTGTGGCGGGAGTTTCAGCAGTGGCGAAGGTCGCGCGGAAACGTACCGCCGGCTTAGCGGGTTAAACGTCTTCAAGTAGAGCGGCGAACGAGGCCGATTTCGAATGCACCCCCTCACGCGCGCTCGAGGAGCGCCACCGTCTCCACGTGCGGTGTGTGCGGGAACATGTCGAGCGGCCGCGCGCGACGGAGCTCGTAGCCCCAGTCGGCCGTCAGCTGCTTGACGTTCCCCGCGAGCGTCGTCGGGTTGCAGGAGACGTAGACGATCCTCGGTGCGCCGATCCGACCGAGCCGCCGGACGGCCTTGCCGGAGAGACCCGCACGCGGCGGGTCGACGACGATGATGTCGGGCGCGCCCGACCTGTCCTTCAGCTCCTCGATCGCCTGGCCGACGTCCCCGGCGAAGAACGCCGCGTTCATGATCCCGTACAGGTCGGCGTTCTCGAGCGCGCAAGCAACCGACTCCTCCGAGAGGTCGACGCCCCAGACGGTCAGCGCGTCCCGGGCCATCGTCAGCCCGATCGTCCCGATCCCGCAGTAGAGATCCCACACCGTCTGCTCGCGGTTAAGCCCCGCGTACTCGACGGCAAGTGAGTAGAGCTGCTCCGCCATCGCCGTGTTCGTCTGCAGGAACGCATTCGGTCGGATCCGGAAGCGCAATCCGCAGAGCTGCTCCTCGATCGCCTCGTCGCCCCAGAGCGGCGTCGTCGGAAGGTTCGTGACCTCGGCAGGCGTCTCGTTGACCGCGTGGTGAATCGCCCGCACCTCGGGAAAGCGGCGTAACGCAGCCACGAGCCCATCGGCATCGTGGAGCTCGCCGGGCGCCGTCACGAGCAGGACGAGCACCTGGCCCGTGTTCCGACCTTCGCGATAGACGAGGTGGCGCAGGTAGCCGGTCCCTTCCGCCTGGTCGTAGGCGCGCAGACCGGCCTCTCGAGCCCAGTCCCGCACGGCCAGCCTGATCGCATTGCCGAGATCCGTGGTCAGCCAGCACTGTTCGATGTTCAGCACCTCGTCCCAGCGACCGGCCTTGTGGAAACCGAGCGTCGGGCCGTCCGGCGTCTCAGTGAACGAGTACTCGAGCTTGTTCCGGTAGTGGAAGATCGACTCGGCGGGAACGATCGGCTCGAGCGGCGGTTCCGGGATCCCCGCAATTCGCACGAGCGAATCGCGGACCTGATCCGCTTTCGAGCCCAGCTGCGCCGAATACGCGAGGTCTTGGAACCGGCAGCCGCCGCAGGCAGGGTAGTGCTCGCACGGCGCGTCGACGCGAAGCGGGCTTGGCTCGAGCACGTCGACGGCGAGCGCCTCGGCATGCCGCCGCTGAACCTTCGTCACCCGCGCCCGAACCTTGTCGCCCGGAAGCCCTCGCCGAACGAAGACGACGAACCCGTTCAGGCGGGCAACGCCGTTGCCGCCGAACGCGAGCGACTCGATGGAGAGCTCGACCTCCTGGTCCCGTGCGACTGGTGCGGCCACGAAGCCAGCCTAGCCCGGGGATACAGTGGCCGGCTCGTGCGCGTCTGCTCCCTCCTCCCCAGCGCAACCGAGATCATCGGCCGACTCGGGCTGGCGGAGTCCCTTGTCGGCGTGTCGGAGGAGTGCGACTGGCCGCCTCAGACCCGCGGTCTCCCGGTGGTCACCGCCTCGCGAGTCGATCCGGCGACGCTAACGGGGGCGGAGATCGACTTGGCGGTCAGAGACGCCGTCGCCGACGGACGCTCCCTCTATGCCGTCAACGAGGACTTGCTGGCAGAGCTGGCGCCGGACGTGATCGTGACCCAGGATCTCTGCACGGTCTGTGCCGTCTCGGGCGACGACGTTTCGAGCCTCTGCCCCTGCGGCGCGGAGGTGATCTCGCTCAACCCCACCACCCTCGAGGAGATCGCGAGCTCGGTCGAGATGCTGGCGCGGCGGCTGGGAGTGCCCGAGCGTGGAAACGAGGTCGCCGGAGAGATGCGCGCGACGATCGACGAGGTCAGGCAGGCGGTGGCGGGCCGTCCGACGCGGCGCCTCTTCGTGGCCGAGTGGATCGACCCACCGTTCGCCGCAGGGCACTGGCTTCCGGAGATGGTGGCCGCAGCGGGTGGGAGCGACGTGCTCGGTCGAGCCGGACGGCCATCGTTCCCGGTCACATGGGACGCCGTGCGTGCAGCGCAGCCGGAACTCGTCATCGTCGCGGCGTGCGGCTTCGACGCCGAGCGCGGAGCCAAGGAAGCCCGCGAAGCCGATCTCCCTGCGCCGAGCGTCGCAGTCGACGCGAACGCCTACTACTCTCGCCCGGCCCCACGGGTCGCCGACGGCGTGCGGCAACTGGGGCACCTTCTCCATCCAGACGCTTGTTCCGATCCCTGCCTTCCGGCGGTTCAGTTGACGTCGCGCCACAGCGCCGACGCCGTGCCGAGCGCGGCGAGCCCGACCGCGTAAACGCCGGCGATGAACGCGGCCGCCCAGAGGCCGAAGGAGTAGTCCTGACCATTCTGCTCCACCCCCGCGACCGTGCCGTGCTGCGTGAGCCGGTTGAGGGTGTTCCCGGGCAGATAGTCCGCGAAGTGGTCGAATTGAGCCGCGATCAGCGGCTCGGCGACCAGAAACCAGACGAAGACCACGACGATTGCGCCCACCTGCGACTGCAGCAGTGCACCGAGACCGGCGCCAAGCAGGCCCCAGAGCGCGGACGCGAGCACGATCCGTCCGATCAGCTCCCAATGTTCCCGGCGGAGGTCGAGCGAGATCCAGAACGTCGCCGTCACGAGGACGACGACCACGCAGAGCGCCGCGAGCACGAGTCCTGACACCAGCGCCACGAGGAATTTCGCCCCGAGGACCCGCTCCCGGCGAGGCGTGGCGAGGAACGTCTGCGTGATCGTTCCATGCCGGTATTCCCAGGTCACGACGAGGATCCCGAGGATCAAGGCAAAGATCACACCGGTCGTCGCGACGGAGAGCACATCCCACGTCACGATCGCGTCGCCCTGGGGCGTGTCGGCCGGGCCGCTGCTCGCCGTCGACCCAGCTCCGAGGACGGCGAGCGCCACAAGCCCGAGTGCGAGCCCGATCAACGTTCGCGGGGCGGTTCGCACCTTCAGCGCCTCGGCGTAGAGCAACCTCACGCCGTTGTCTCACCCCCAGTGAGCTCCAGGAACGCCTCCTCGAGCGTGGCCTTCTCCGCTGCGAGCTCGTGGAGGACGATGCCGTTGGCGGCAGCGAGCTCGCCGACGCGCTCCGGCGTTCCCTCGGACACCGCGAGCGCACCGCCGTTCAGCTCGACAACGCTCATCCCGGCGCAGGTCAGCAGATCGCGAAGCCGATCCGCCTGCGGGCTTCGCACTCGCACGCCTGCCGCAGCCCTTGCGGCAAGCTCGGCCGTGGAGGACTGGGTCACGAAGCGCCCGCGGTGGACGATCACGACCTCGTCGGCGATCTGCTCCACCTCCGCGAGCACATGGCTCGAAACGAGGATCGTGCGACCGCGAGCGGACAGCGAGCGGAGAAGGTCGCGCAGCCAGCGGATCCCGGCCGGATCGAGCCCGTTCGCCGGCTCGTCCAGGATGAGCAGCTCAGGATCGCCGAGGAGCGCCGCCGCCAGCCCCAGCCGCTGCCGCATGCCCAGCGAGTAGCCCCCGACGCGGCGCTTCGCCTCCCTGCTCATCGCGACGAGCTCGAGCACCTCCTCGACGCGGGCATGCGGGATTCCTGCCTGCGCTGCCAGGACGCGAAGGTGGTTCCGGCCCGACCGGCCCGGGTGGTACCGCGAGGTTTCGAGGACGGCGCCGACCTTGCGAGTCGGCTCGTTGAGGTCGCGGTAGTGCCTTCCGAGCACACGGGTGGTCCCCGACGTCGGCCGAACGAGCCCGAGGATCGCCTTCAGCGTCGTCGTCTTGCCCGCGCCGTTCGGCCCGAGAAACGCCGTGATCCGGCTCGGCGTGACCCGGAAGGTTAGGTCGTCGACGGCGACCGTCTTTCCGTAGCGCTTGGTGAGCCGCTCGACCTCGATCACTACAGCGGGGTGACGAGCACCTTCCGAGTTCGCGGTCCGTCGCACTCGCAGAAGAAGATTCCCTGCCACGTGCCGAGCGCGAGCCGGCCGTCGACCAGCGGGATGACCACCTGCGGGCTCATCAGCGCCGAGCGGATGTGCGAGGGGGCGTTCTCTTCGCCGGCCTCGATGTGCTGCCAACCCCAGTCGTCGCCGACGATTCGCTCGAGCGCGCGCTCGAAGTCGCGGGCGACGGCGGGGTCAGCGTTCTCGTTGATCGTCACGCCGGCGGTCGTGTGAGGTACGAAGATCAGCGCGGCCGACCCGTCGGCGCCCTCAAGCGCGCGCTCCACGTCACGCGTGATCTCGATCAGCTGGGTGCGCCGCTCACTCCGCAGGGTGATTTCCGGCACCGGACTATCCTAAGAGGCCGTGCCCCAAGCACCGCCCACCTCCCGCGAGCTCGACACCTACCGCGAGCGCATCGACCGCTTCATCGCCGAGCTCGACGAGGAGTACTACCTCCATTACGCCGGGCACAAAGACACGCTCGATCTCGAGGCGCTCTACGAGCGCTATCCGGAGCTGTCGACGCTGGAGCAGGCCCAGGCGCTGGGACGCGCGGCAGACGGCAACCAGGGCGTCGCCGAGCTCTGGCGCTTCGCCTGCGAGAACTTCCTCGCCGAGCTGACCCGCGAGCACAGCGAGAAGACGGCGGCCCTAGAAGCCGAGCTCGAGGCGACCGTAGACGGGGAGACCGTGGGTTACCGAATGATCCGGCCCACGATGGCCAACGAGGAGGACCGCGAGAGGCGGCAGCGGCTCGAGGAGGCCAGGAACGGCCTGACGGAGGAGCACATCAACCCGATCCTCGCGGATGCGGCCCGGACGGTCGATGACGCGATCCCGTCGCTCGGCACCGAGACGTACGCCGACCTCTACCGCCGTTTCGGGTTCCGTCTCGAAGAGCTCGCCGACCAGTGCCGCGAGGTGCTCGAGTCGACGGAGCAGCTCTACGAGGAGACGGCCGACCGGCTATTCCGGCTCCGGGCGGGTGTCGGCCTGGGCGACGCCGAGCGGTGGGACGTCACCCGTGTGTTTCGCGCGGTCGGGTGGGATCCCGCGTTCCCGGCGAACAAGATGATGCCCGCGCTCGAGGTCACGCTGGCCGACCTCGGCATCCATCTCCGCTCCCAAAAGAATGTCGAGCTCGACATCGAGCAGCGCCCGAAGAAGAGCCCGCGGGCCTTCTGTGCGCCGATCGAGGTACCGAGCCGCGTCGTCCTCGTCATCCAGCCCATGGGCGGAGCCGACGACTGGCGCGCGCTTTTCCACGAGGCCGGGCACACGGAGCACTACGCGCACGTGGACGAGGATCTCCCGGTCGAGGCGAAGCGCCTCGGCGATGTCGCGGTCACCGAGGCCTGGGCGACGCTGATGGAGCATCTGCTGATGGAGCCGGGTTGGCTGGCACGGCGGCTCGACTTCCCCAAGCCTCACGAGTGGGTCGAGGAGGCGGCGACGGGCTCCCTCTACCTCCTGCGCCGGTACTGCGGAAAGCTGCTCTACGAGCTCGAGTTCCACGGGCGTCGCGGACTGGACGAGAAGACGCTCTCCTCCCGCTACGTCGAGCTCCTCGGCGAGGCGCTCAAGATCGAGCCCAGCCCGACGGACTACCTGAGCGACATCGACTCCAGCTTCTACGTCACCGGCTACTTACGCTCGTGGGCTCTGCAGTCGCAGCTCCGCGAGCACTTCCGGGAGCGCTTCGGGTCGAGCTGGTTCGCCGACCGAAAGGCCGGCGGAATGCTTCGGGAGCTCTGGTCCGAGGGCCATCGCCTAAACGGCGACGAGCTGCTCGGCGAGGTAACGGGCGAGGAGCTCGAGCTGGAAGCCTTCGCTCAGAGCCTACGCGAACAGATTCACTAGAGCTGTGACCGACATCCCCGAGACGCGCTACGCCAAAAGCGGCGATGTCAGCATCGCCTATCAGGTGCTGGGGGACGGCGAGAACGACCTCGTTTTCGTTCCGCCGTTTCTCTCCAACGTCGAGCTCGCATGGGAACTGCCGCAGCTTGCCGAGTTCCTTCGGCGCCTGGCCTCGTTCTCGCGGCTGATCGTCTTCGACAGGCGCGGTAGCGGTCTCTCCGACCGCGACGTGAGGGTTCCACAGCTCGAACTCCGAATGGACGACGTCCGCGCAGTGATGGACGCCGCGGGGTCCGAGCGAGCGGCACTCTTCGGCGAATCGGACGGCGGTCCGATGACCCTGCTCTTCGCGGCGACATATCCCGAGCGGACGACGGCCGCGGTGCTGTGCGGCATGGCGCGAGCGCGCGGCTTGTGGGCACCGGATTTCCCGCAGGGAAGAACACGCGAAGAGTGGGTGCGCGTAGCACAGGAAGCAGAAGCAGTATTCGGGACCACGAGCGACGTCGAGCAGACGCTTAGCTGGCTCGCCCCGAGCATGGCCGGCGACGAACAGTTCGAGCGCTGGCTGGGCCGATACATGCGCCAGAGCATGAGCCCAAGCGCAATCGACACCCTGACCAGGATGAACATGGAAACGGACATTCGCCACGCGTTGCCGGCGATCACAGTGCCGACCCTTCTCATCCACCGCACAGACGATGCGGTGCCGATCGAGAACAGCCGCTATGTCGCGGACCGCGTGCCCGGGGCGCGGCTGGTCGAGCTTCCGGGGCGGGACCACGCTCCGTTCGTCGACTACGACCAGATCATCGCCGCCGCCGAGCCCTTCCTCCGCGAGGTCTGGTCGGAAAGGATCTGGGAGGACAACGAGCCCGATCGAGTCCTGGCCACAGTCCTCATCACTGACATCGTCGACGCCACGTCGAAGGCCGCGGAGCTCGGCGACGCTCGCTGGCGCAATCTGCTCACAGAGCATCACGCGCTCATCCGTCGCCAGCTCGGTCGGTACCGGGGCACGGAGGTGGACACCGCGGGCGACGGCTTTTTGGCCAGCTTCGACGGGCCTGCACGGGCGATCCGCTGCGCCGGTCAGATCACGAAGAGCGTCAAGGAGCTCGGGCTCGAGGTTCGGGCAGGACTCCACACGGGCGAGTGCGAGCTCATCGATGGGAAGGTCGGCGGGATTGCCGTCCATATTGGGGCGCGAGTGGCCGCCGAGGCGGGGCCAGGAGAGGTGCTCGTCTCCAGCACCGTCAAGGACCTGGTCGCTGGAGCCGGGCTGCAGTTCGCCGAGCGGGGAGCAGCTGAGCTCAAGGGCCTCCCCGGCGAGTGGCGGCTGTACGCCGTCGTCGGTTAGGAGCTAGAGCACCCCGCCTGCGGCGGGCGGAGCGCCGGCTTCGAGCGGACTCTCGGCGGCGGCGGTGCGCGCCAGGTACTCCTCGACGAGCAGAAGGTTGTCGCCGGCACGCTCGACAGTCGCGAGCAGGTCTGACATCGACGAGACCTCCTCCCGCTGCTCCTGGAGGAACCAGTGCAGGAACTGCTCGCCGACCAGCTGTCCCTCCTCACGAGCGAGCGCTACGAGCGCGACGATCTGGTCGGTGACGCGCTTCTCCTGAGCGAGCGCGAGCTCGATGGGCTCCGTGGCGTTGCCAAAATTCGTCTGCGGCGCCTCCACGCCCGGGATCGCCACGGATAGATCGGCGTCGAGCAGGAACTGGACGATCATCATCGCGTGATTCCGCTCCTCGACCGCCTGCCGGTAGAAGGCGGCTGCGAGCTGCGGGAGCGTCTCGGCGTCGTAGTGGGCCGCGATCGCGACGTACTGCTGCGACGCCGCAAACTCATAGGCGATCTGCTCGTTCAGCGCGTCAGGAAAGCGCGGCATGGCGCGAATCTAACCGAAGGGCGAGGGCAGCCTGGACCGCAACGTCCTGGAAACTGAATACTCTTTATTCATGCGAAGACGCCTATTGATCGTCGGCGCCGCTGGTAGGGACTTTCACAATTTCAACCTCGTCTACCGTGGCCGGCCCGAGTACGAGGTCATCGCGTTCACTGCCACCCAGATTCCGAACATCGATGGCCGCGTCTATCCGGCTGAGCTAGCCGGCGAGCTGTATCCAGACGGTATCCGCATCCACCGCGAAGCCGAGCTCGAGGATCTGATCCGGGAGCACCAGGTCGACGAGGTCGTCTTTGCCTACTCCGACGTGACGCACGAGCACGTGATGCACGTCGGCTCCCGCGCGCTCGCCGCCGGCGCCGAGTTCACGCTCCTGCCGCCCGAGGAGACCATGCTGACCTCTTCGAAGCCGGTCGTCGCCGTCTGCGCGGTCCGCACGGGCTCGGGCAAGAGCCAGACGACCCGCCACATCGCAGCGCTGCTGCGTGCGGACGGCAAGCGCGTCGCGGTGCTCCGCCACCCGATGCCCTACGGCGACCTGACCAAGCAAGCCGTGCAGCGTTTCGCCGACTACGCCGATCTCGACGCCGCCGACCCCACGCTCGAGGAGCGAGAGGAGTATGAGCCGCACCTCGCCGAGGGTAACCTCGTCTTCGCGGGGATCGACTACGCGGCGATCCTCGACCGGGCGGAACACGAGGCCGACGTCATCGTTTGGGACGGCGGCAACAACGACACGCCGTTCATCAAACCCAACGTCCACGTCGTCGTCGTCGACCCGCATCGGGCGGGCCATGAGCTTCGCTACCACCCAGGAGAGACCAATCTCCGGATGGCGGACGTCTGTGTCGTCAACAAGGTCGACTCGGCGCCGCCGGAAGGTGTCGAGGCCGTGCTCGACTCGATCCGAACCCACAATCCGAAGGCGAAGATCGTCCTTGCGGCCTCGCCCTTCCACGTCGAGGAGAACGGCCTCCAGATCCGGGGCAGGCGCGTGCTGGCGATCGAGGACGGCCCGACGCTGACGCATGGCGAGATGACCTACGGCGCGGCCGTGCTCGCGGCGAAGGCAAACGGTGCGGCTGAGCTCGTCGACCCGCGGCCGTTCGCAGTAGGCTCGATCGCCAAGACACTCGAAGAGTGGCCGCACATCACGGAGCTTCTTCCCGCGATGGGCTACGGGCGCGAGCAGATGAAGGAACTCCGGGAGACGATCGAGCGCTCTGACGCCGAAGTCGTCCTGATCGGGACGCCGATCGACCTGCGCCGCGTGATCGATTTCGACACTCCGGCGCTGCGCGTTACCTACAAGCTGCAGGAGCTGGGGGAGCCGACGCTCGCCGAGCTGCTCGCCGAGCACGGCCTCATCACCGGAACGACCGAAGCCGCCCTCGCTTGACCGTCGTCGTTGCCCTCGGGGGCAATGCTTTGATCCGGCCAGGCGACCGCGGGACGGCCGCCGAGCAGTCGCGGCGGCTCCGGGAAGCGGCGGCGTCGCTGGCGCCGATCCTCGAGGAGCCGCGGCTCGTGATCACCCACGGAAACGGCCCGCAGGTCGGGAACGAGCTGCTGCGGCAGGAGCGCGCGGCCGACGAAGTCCCGCCGCTGCCGCTGTATCTCGCCGTCGCCCAGACGCAGGCCGAGATCGGAGCGCTGATCCAGAGCGAGCTAGGGCCTGTCACGGGCCGACCAGTGGCCTGCCTTATTACCCACGTGGTGGTCGCCGAGGACGATCCCGCCTTCGAGCGGGCAACGAAGCCAGTCGGGCCCTTCTACTCGCATGAGCAGGCCGAGGTGTTCGAACGCGAGCGCGGCTGGTCGCTGGCCGAGCAGCAAGGCCGCGGCTGGCGGCGCACGGTTCCCTCTCCCATTCCGCTCGAGGTCGTGGAGCTCGAACAGATCCGGACGCTCATCGACGCAGGGGTCGTGCCGATTGCGTGTGGCGGCGGCGGCATTCCCGTGGTCGCGCGCAACGGGCGGTTCCACGGCGTCGATGCGGTCATCGACAAGGACCGCGCGTCCGCTCTTCTCGCCGTCGGCCTCGGCGCCGACCGCCTCCTGATCCTCACCGACGTGGCGTCCGTCCGACGCCGCTTCGGCCGACCCGGCGAAGAGGAGCTTCGCGAGCTCACGGCCGACGAGGCCGAGGCGCTCCTGCCTGAGCTCGCCGAGGGCTCCATCCGCCCCAAGCTCGAGGCCGCGATTTCCATAGCGCGCGCGGGTGGCGAGGCAACGATCACGGCTCTCGACCGCGTCGCGGACGCGCTGGCCGGCAACGCCGGCACCCGAGTCACGCGCTAAGGCGCCGACCAGGCGGCGCCGACCAGAAAAGGCCGTGCCGGCTTTGCCGCTGCGGCCGACTTAAAGCCGGCCGATCGAACCGGTCCGAGGGGCCGGCCGAATGTGGCTCTGACCCCGAGTGAAAGGAGCCACACCCTCCATGCGCCCTCTCGTACTAGCTGTGCTCGGCATCGTCCTCGCAGCGTCGGTGCTCCTCGTGGGCAAGCTCGCACCTGCCGCGAGCCAGGCTTCGAGTCACCGCGAAGCGCCGCTGATCGCCGAGGACCCGACGGCTGACAACACCGACCTATACGCGTTCAGAAGCACGGACGCGCCCAACTCCCTCACCGTGATCGCGAACTGGATCCCGGCCGAGGATCCGGCCGCAGGGCCGAACTGGTACCGCTTCTCGGAGCGGGCCCGGTACTCGATCAAGATCGACCGGAACGGGGACGCCAGGCCGGACGTCACATACCGGTTCCGGTTCAAGAACCGAGACGCCTCGCTGTTCCTCGGCAACACCGTGCAGGACTACACCGTCACGCGCGTGAAGGACGGCCAGGAGCTCGTCGTCGCCCGCGGCGTAACTCCGCCGAACAACATCGGCCCGCGGACGACCCCGAACTACGCCCAGACGGCCGCGAACGCGGTCACGAGCCTCGCTGGCGGCGGGAAGGTCTTCGCCGGCCAGCGTGAGGACGCGTTCTTTGCCGACATCGGCGCGATCTTCGACCTGGTCGCGATCCGCAAGGGCACGGGCAACATGGGCGGCGGGAAGGACTTCTTCGCCAACTACGCCGTCCACGGGATCGCCCTCCAGGTCCCGGTCTCGCAGCTCGACGATTCCGACCACACGGTCGGCGTGTGGGCGAGCACCGAGCGGCCTCAGATGAAGATCCGCTCGTACCGCCTGAACCGCGTCCGCCGCTTCCATCACGAGCGGGAGTGGGTCCAGGTCTCGCGCCTCGGCAACCCGCTGATCAACGAAGTGATCATCCCGACCAAGCTCAAGGATCGCTGGAACCGCTTGAGCCCTGCCACGGATGCGCAGTTCGTCCAGTACTACCGGCAGCCAATCCTGGCCGCCGTGATCAACCAGCTGTACGGCCTCGGCGTGCCGGAGCAGAACCGTGACGACCTCGTCGCCGTGCTGCTGACCGGCGTGCCCGGGCTCAACAACACCGGCTCGAAGCTCGCCGACATGCTCCGGATCAACCTCTCGATCCCGCCGACGGCGATGCCGAACAGGCTCGGCGTCTTCGGCGGCGACCTGGCCGGCTTCCCGAACGGGCGCCGGCTCGGCGACGACGTCGTCGACATCGCGGAGCGCGCAGTCGCCGGGAAGCTCAAGGGCCACCCGGCCGGCGACCTCCTCGGTGACGGCGTCGACGGGAACGACGTGCCGAACCTGAACGTCTTCCCGTACGAGAACATCCCGCCGAGCGGGTTCGACAACGCGAAGGGGCAGCAGAAGCCGTGAAGCGGCTGCTGCTCGCAGGAGCGGTGGCGGCGATCGCCGCCCCCCCTCTCCACGCCGGCGGAACGCTTCGCCGCGAGGACGGCGCCTCGGCGGCGCCGAGCTCCCGCCAGCTCGTCCGTCTGGGCTTTCGGGAGCTCGACGCCGCCCGCCGCACCGGCGAGCCCTCGCACTACAGGCGCTCCGAGCAGGCGCTTCGCCGGGCGCTCGACATCAACCCCAACGACGCCGAGGCGCTCATCGGAGTCGCGTCGCTGGCCAACTCGCGGCATCACTTCCGTGAGGGCCTAGCCCTCGCGCGACGCGTCCAGGGACTGTCCCCCGACACGGCCCTCGTGTACGGCGTCATTGGGGACTCGCTCATCGAGCTGGGCCGCCACGACGAGGCGTTCCGCAGCTTCGAACGGCTCGGAGAGCTGAAGCCCGGCCTGTCGGCGTACTCACGGATCTCCTACGCACGCGAGCTCCTCGGGTACACGGAGGGGGCGATCGCCGCGATGCAGCTCGCGGTGGACTCGACGGGCAACGCGGGAGAGCCGTGCGCCTGGGCACGCACGCAGCTCGGCAAGCTCTACTTCTCGCAGGGGCGCACCGCAGAGGCCGCGCGGCAGTACCGTCTCGCGCTCGCGGCTTACCCCGAGTATGTCCACGCGCTCGACGCGCTCGCCCATGTCGAGGCAGCCCGAGGGAGGTTTGCGCACGCGATCCGCCTCGAGCGCCGAGCCGTGCAGCAGACTCCGCTACCGCAGTTCGTGGGCGCGCTCGGCGATCTCTACCGCTCGAGCGGCCGGCCCGCCGCCGCCCGAGGCCAGTATCGGCTCGTAGGAGTGCTCGATCGCCTGTTCGTAGCGAACGGCGTCGCCACGGATCTCGAGCTCGCACTCTTCAACGTCGACCACGGCGTCCGACTCCGGGAGTCGCTCGACCGCGCCCGCCGCGCGCAGCGAGAGCGCCCGAGCATCGAGGCGGACGACGTCCTGGCTTGGGCGCTGGCGCGCAACGGCCAATGCGGTCAGGGGCTGCGCTTCTCGAGGCGCGCCCTTCGGCTGGGAACACGCGACGCGCCCAAGTACTTCCACCGCGGCATGATCGAGCGCTGCCTCGGGCACGAGCTCGAGGCGAAGCGCTGGTTCCGCCGCGCGCTGCGGACGAACCCCAACTTCTCGCTCGTGTGGGCACCCGTAGCCCGAAAGGCGCTCTCATGAAGCGCCTGGCGCTGATCGTCGCCGGACTTGCGTTGCTCGCCCCCGCGTCGGCGCTCGGACACCCCCTCGGCAACTTCACGATCAACCGGTACGCCGGCGTGGAGCTCTCCGGCAACCGCGTCTACGTGCACTACGCGCTCGACCTCGCCGAGATCCCCACCTATCAGGAGGGAGCTCGCTTTCGCCGGCCGGGAATCTCGCGCGACCTGGGCAAGAGGCTTCATCTGAGCATCGACGGCGAGCGGGCGCCGCTCCGGGCTCTCGAGACGAGAACCGCGCGGAGGCCCGGCGCCGGCGGCCTCCAGACGCTCCGCTTCGACGCCGTTTACGACGCTGGGTCGAGCGGACGATCCGTCGCCTTCCGCGACGAGAACTTCGCTGGACGGCTCGGTTGGAAGGAAGTCGTCGTCCGCGCCGACCGGGGTGCCAAGCTGCTCACCTCGACGGCGCCGGAGCAAAGCGTGAGCGACGAGCTCCGGTCGTATCCCAAGGCTCTCCTCCAGGAGCCCGCCGACTCGACCTCCGCGAAGGCGACGCTCAGACCCGGGACGCTCCCCGGTGTCCCCCCCGCGCTGGGGAGCCACCCGGCCGCCGCGCACAAAGGCGGCGGCTTCGAGTCGCTCATCGCCCGCGAGGACCTCGGGCCGGGGCTGATCCTCCTCTCCCTGGCCCTCGCCCTCTTCTGGGGCGCGGCGCATGCGCTGACCCCCGGGCACGGAAAGGCGATCGTCGCGGCGTATCTCGTCGGCTCGCGGGGCAAGCCCCGCCACGCCCTGGCCCTCGGCGGGATCGTCACCGTCACGCACACGATCGGCGTCTTCGCGCTGGGCGTCGTGACGCTCGCACTCTCCGAATTCGTCGTTCCGGAGGATCTCTATCCCTGGCTCAACCTGGTCTCGGCGCTCCTCGTCGTCGGCGTCGGCCTCGGCGTCCTGCGACGACGACTACGGCGCTCAAAGCACCACCACCACGACCATCACCACCATGACCACTCCGCGCGCGGGCTGGTCGCGGTCGGGATCTCCGGCGGGATCCTCCCCTGCCCCACCGCTCTCGTCGTCCTGCTCGCAGCGATCTCCCTTCACCGCGTCGGCTTCGGGCTGCTCCTGATCGTCGCGTTCAGCCTCGGGCTGGCCTCGGTGATCACCGGCATCGGCCTGCTTGCGATTTCCGCGAAGCAGCTCTTCTCCCGCATGAGCTTCGAGGGCCCGTTCGTGCGGGCGCTGCCGGCCGTCAGCGCCGCGGCGATCGTCGCCCTCGGCCTCGTCATGACCTTCCGGTCACTCCCTACTCTCACCTGAAAGGAGCTTCGAATGTTCGGACTCGACGACTTCATCGCCACCTATTCCGACGGCGCCGCCGTGTGGCTCGTCGTGGTCGTCGCGATCCTGCTCGGCCTGCGGCACGCGACCGACCCGGATCACGTCGCCGCCGTCACGACGCTCGTCGCCGGCGCTCGAGAGAACGCGACCCGAGCTGCGGCCGGCCTCGGCGCCGCGTGGGGCCTCGGCCACGCGTGCACGCTCTTCATCTTCGGCGTCCCGATCCTGCTGCTCGACCGGTACCTGCCGGAGCGCGTCCAGCAGGCTGCCGAGACCGCGATTGCGTTCGTCATCGCCGCCCTCGCGATCCGGTTGATCGTCCGCTGGCGGAAAGGGCTCCGCCGCCTGAGCGAAGAGCACTCCCATCCGCACCGCGGCCGCACGAAGCTCAGTGCGTTCGCGATCGGCCTCGTCCACGGCATGGGCGGCAGCGCCGGAGTCGGCATCCTGCTCGTCGCGTCGATCGAGTCTCAGGCGCTCGGGATCCTTGCCCTTGCGCTGCTCGCGATCTTCACCGCCGTCTCGATGACGATCCTCTCCACCGGCTTCGGGGCAGCACTCGCGAGTCGCCCGCTACGGGCCTCGTTCGCGGCGATCGCCCCGGGGTTCGGTCTCGCGAGCCTCGGGTTCGCTGTCTGGTACGGAGCAGCTGCGTGGGCGCTCGCCCCATATCCGTTCTGAACCACTTGGCTGGGTTGTGCGAATCAAAATGATGCGCATGGCCCAGCCCGAGCTCCACGAACTGGCGGCGGCATACGCCCTCAACGCCCTCGACCCGGAGGACCGGTGGACGTTCGAGCGGCACCTCGACACCTGCGAGGACTGCCGCGAGGAGGTGGCTTCCCTCCGCGAGGGCGCGGCGCAGCTCGCGTACGCACAGGAGGGGCCGGCTCCGCCGCCTGAGCTTCGGGATCGGATTCTCCGGGCCGCGCGGGAGGAACGACCCGCGGAGGTCGTTCCCTTTCGGCGGTGGCTTTTTCCGGTGACCGCCGTAGCAGCGGTGGCCGCATCGTTCGCGGCGATCGGGCTCGGGCTGTGGGCGAACTCCCTGCGAGACAATCAGGGCGGACAGCGGGTGGTCGCCATGAGCGGCACGCCCGGGCAGCTGATCGTCTCAGGTGACGAAGCGAAGCTGGTCGTGTGCTTCGACGAGGCTCCCCCGAACAAGACGTACGAGGCGTGGGTGATCGAGGGCAAGACCCCGCGCCCGGCTGGGCTCTTCTCTGGCGGCTGTCGCACGGTGACCCTCACGCACCCGGTGCAGGACGGCACCACCGTCGCGGTCACGCTCGAAAACGAGGGCGGCGCAGAGACGCCCCATGGCGACATCCTCGCCAGCGCCGATGTCTGAATACGCATTAGCGTTGGCGCCGCTCATCGGGCGGAGGCGTTTTACAAGGAGGTCTGACGAGGAGCTCTTGGAAGCGATCGCCTCAGGCGACCACGACGCGCTCGGCGCGCTCTACGACCGGTTCGGACGCGTCGCGTACGGGCTCGCTTTTCGCGTGCTTCGTGACCAGGCGCTCGCCGAGGACGCGGTGCAAGAGGCGTTCCTCGCAGTCTGGCGCTCAGCGGAGGGC
>JBKPGE010000046.1:0-5950 GCA_046729215.1 Actinomycetota bacterium
GCTCCGCTCCTCGTGGAGCGGAGGCTGATCAACGACCAGAACGGGAAGCCGCTCGAGTTGACCGAGAGCCGCTATGTGGGCTCGCGGTACGGCATCGACGTCGACTTCGACGTGGAGCTGCCGTCAGCGTGACGATGGAGATCGGGGATCTGCATGCCGGCGTCGTCGGCACCGGGTTCATCGGTGCTGTCCACGTGGAAGCGCTGCGGCGGCTCGGTGTCGAGGTCGTCGGCGTGGTCGGTTCGTCGCCTGACCGGGCGCGGGCGAAGCGCCTCGGGCCGGTCGTGGACAGCTACGAGCAGCTCCTTGGCCACGAGCGCGTAGACGTCGTCCATCTGACGACGCCGAACCAGCTCCACTATCCGCAGGTCAAGCAGGCGCTCGACGCGGGCAAGCATGTCGTCTGCGAGAAGCCGCTCGCGGTGACGTCCGAGCAGTCGGCTGAGCTCCTGGAGCTGGCCGTCGAGCGCGGCGTGGTGCATTGCACCAACTTCAACATCCGCTTCTACCCGCAGGTGCAGCAAGCTCGTGCGCTCGTCTCGAGCGGCGAGGTCGGTGCTGTCTGGAACGTGCATGGCGGTTACCTTCAGGACTGGCTGCTCCTGCCGACGGACTGGAACTGGCGCCTCGAGCCGGAGAAGGGGGGTTCGCTGCGGGCTGTCGGCGACATCGGCTCCCACTGGCTCGATCTCGTGCAGTTCGTCAGCGGACTGCGGGTCGAGTCGCTGCTCGCCGATCTGGCGACGACCATTCCGGTGCGGCAGCGGCCGGCCGGCGAGGTGGAGACGTTCGCCGCGGCCGAGGACGTCGAGCGCGAGGATGCCGAGATGGCGACGGAGGACATGGCTCATCTCCTGCTGCGGTTCGAGGCCGGGGCTCGAGGGTCACTCGTCGTCTCGCAGGTGAGCGCCGGCCGCAAGAACTCGCTTCGGTTCCAGCTCGACGGCTCGCGGGGCGCGCTCGCTTGGGATTCCGAGCGCAACGAAGAGCTGTGGCGCGGGTACCGCGGGCGGCCGAACGAGACCCTGCTGCGCGACCCGGCGCTCTTCGCGCCGGAGGCAGCGCCGCGGACGACTCTTCCGGCGGGGCACGCGGAGGGGTTCGCCGAGACCTTCAAGGAGCTCTATCGGGCGGTGTACAGCGCGGTTGCGACGGGCGGCGCGCCGGAGAAACCGGACTATCCGACGTTCGCCGATGGGCACTGGGAGAACGTGCTGGGCGACGCTGTCGTCTTGAGCAACCGTGAACGACGATGGGTGGAGGTGAAGACGTGAAGCTGGGCCTTCTGACCGCGGCCTTTCCGGACCTGACATTGGAGGAGGTGGCCGAGTGGGCAGCCGGGGAGGGGTTCCAGGCGCTGGAGATCGCCTGCTGGCCGTCCGGCGGAGGCGAGAGACGCCGCTATGCGGGTGTGACGCACATCGACGTCGAGTCCTTCGATCCCGACGGCGTGCACGACGTTCTCGACCGGCATGGGCTCGTTGTGTCGTCGCTCGCCTACTACCCCAACAACCTCCATCCGGATGACGCGCACCGCGGGGAGGTGAACGGGCACCTGAGGAAGGTGATCGACGCTGCGCAGCGACTGGGCGTCGGGCTCGTCGGCACCTTCGTCGGGAACGACAAGGATCGACCGCTGCCCGAGAACCTCGAGCGCTTCCGGCAGATCTGGCCGCCGCTCGTCGACTATGCGGGAGAGCGGGGCGTGAAGATCGCGATCGAGAACTGTCCAATGATCTTTTCCTACGACGAGTGGCCGGGGGGCACGAATCTCGCGTACGCGCCGGCGATCTGGGACGAGATGTTCTCCGCGATCCCGGACGAGAACTTCGGCCTCAACCTCGACCCCTCACATCTCGTGTGGCTGATGATCGATTACGAGCGGGCCGTCTACGACTACGCCGACCGGATCTTCCATGCGCATGCGAAGGATCTCGAGGTACGGCGTGATGGGCTCTACCGCCATGGGACGTTCTCCAGCGGGATCGGCTGGCAGGTCCCGCGGCTTCCGGGGCTCGGGGAGGTGCGCTGGGACCGCTTCTTGGCGGCTCTCTATGCAGTTGGGTACGACGATGTAGTGTCGATCGAGCACGAAGACCGTCGCTTCGAAGGCGACGAAGACTTGGTGAAACGCGGCTTCCTTCTAGCCCGCGACGTCCTCCGCCCCCACATCGTCTAGCCGAGCCGGGTCAGGGGCCTGGCCCCTGGACCCGTCCCTCGCGGACGAGAGGAGATGAAAATCCGTCGCGGAGGTGTGACGAATTGCGGCCGCCGGCTGGGGGGCCGGCAGGAGGTGGCTAGCTTCGGCTCATGCCTCGCCGTCCACGCTTTCAAGCGCCGGGAGCGATCTACCACCTGACGTCCCGGGGCACCGAGGGCCGAGACATCTTCCTCGACGATCTCGACCGCCGGCGATTCCTCTCCGTGCTGGAAAGGGTGGTGCTCGAGCGCGACTGGACCTGCGGCGCGTATTGCCTCATGACGAATCACTTCCATGTGCTGGTCCAGACCCCGAACGCCGATCTCGCGGCAGGGATGCATTGGCTGAACAGCGCCCATGCGAACTACTTCAATCGGCGTCATGACCACGTCGGGCATCTGTTCCAAAGCCGGTACTACTCGGAAGTGATCGTGCGCGAATCGCACCTGCTCGAGGTGTGCCGCTACATCGTCCTCAACCCTGTCCGCGCCGGGCTCTGCCGGCGGCCGGGCTGGTGGCCCTGGAGCAGCTATCGCGCGACTGCGGGCTACGTCTCGCCGCCGAAGTTCCTAGCCGTCGACTGGGTCCTGGGGCAGTTCGGCACGACCCGTCGCCAAGCGGCGCTGCGCTACGTCGAGTACGTCGCCGAGGGCCTCGGCGATGCGGCTCGTCAGGCCGTGTCCAGGGGCCTGGCCCCTGGACACGTCGCTTAGCTCGGGTCGAGGACGAATTTGATGCCTTCCGCGGCTCGCGTGGCTGCGAACGCTCGCTCCCACTCAGCTAGCGGCACGACCTCCGTGAGGAGCGGCTCTAGCGCCACACTCCGGTCGCGGACTAGCTCCAGCGCGCTTCGCCACGAGCTCGGCGTGCTGGCGAAGCCCGACGTGATCCTCAGCTCGTGGAAGCACACGAGGTCGAAGGGAAGCGTTACCGGCTTGCCGGCCAGTCCGACCTGGACGTAGAGACCGCCGCGGCGCGCCGCTGCGAGCCCGGCACTGATCCCCGCCTCGCTCCCCGAGCACTCGACCACGACGTCCGCCTCGATTGGCTCGTCGTTAGTCGTGCTCGCCTCGAACCCGAGCTCGCGCGCGACCGCCAACCGACGCCCATCCCGCCGCGTTCCTCGCACGTCAACGTCGCCGCCCGCGGCCCGCGCGACCTGCGCGGCCAACAGGCCCACCGGACCGGGCCCGACGACCAACACCTCGTCACCGCGGCGCACCACAGGCTCCGGCTCCAACAGCGAGTGACACACGCAGGCGAGCGGCTCGCACAGCGCCGCCACGCGCCCGTCCAACCAATCAGGAAGCCGATGCAGGTTCGCGACCGGAACGAGCAGGCGCGGAGCGAACGCGCCGTCGGCATGCGTGCCGATCGAACGTCGCTCGGCGCAGAGGTTGACGCGCCCGGCCAGACAATCAACACACCGCCCGCACGTCGAGAAATACGTCTCGCTGGCAACGCGCGCTCCGAGCCACGACTCATCCACCCCTGCACCGACCTCCGCTACCACGCCGGAGACCTCGTGACCCATCGTCACCGGTGTGACGGTCTGGTACTCACCGTCGGCGATGTGGAGATCGGTGCCGCAGATCCCAGCAGCGAACACCTCCACCACCACCTCGCCCGCCCGAACGACAGGCTCCGGCCGCTCGGCGAGGGCGACATTCCCTGCGCCGGGCGCGAGCTTCGTGAGGCCGATCACTCCGCGCCGGAGACGCGCGCGTAGATCGCGGTCAGCACGATGATGATCGCGCCGTAGATGACCTGGCGCTGCCACTCGTCGGCGTTCAGCAGCGTCAGGAGCGACCCGAGCACGGTCAGGATCAGCACCCCGACGATCGTGCCGCTGTAGCTGCCCCAGCCCCCGAAGATCGAGGTGCCGCCGATCACGACGGCTGCTACCGACTGCAAGAGATACGGCGTCGCGAGGCCCAGATCCGGGTTGTTCGTGAACCCGACGAGCAGCAGGCCGCCGAACGCGCTGAACAGGCCGCACAGCGCGTAGACGAGCACGAGCACCTGCCAGATCCGCACGCCGGCGAGCCTGGCCGCGACCTCGTTGTCGCCTACCGCGTAGAGCATCCGCCCGTAGCCCGTGTAGCGGAGCCCGAGGATCAGCAACGCCGCGATCGCCGCCCAGAAGATCAGGTTGGCGGGCAGGTAGTCGAAGAACCGGTCGGAGCCAAGCGACGCGACCAGCCCCGGCACGACCTTCTCGAACGACCGTCCGGCGTAGATCGACAACAGCCCGAACGTGACCGACGAGGTGCCCAGGGTCATGATCAGCGGGTTGACGCGGAAGATGCCGACGCCGATCCCGTTGGCCAACCCGATGCCGACGCCGACAGCAAGCCCGGCAAGGATCCCCTGGACGGTCCCGTTCCCGCCCTGCCACGAGGTTGCAAACGCCGCAGCGGTCGCGGTGAACGCTACGGAGAGGTCGACGCCCCCGGTGAGGATGACGAGCGTCTGGCCCGCGGCGATCATCCCGAGCGGCGCCGCCACCAAGAACGTCGTCGAGAGCTGATTCCAGGTGACGAACGGCTCGCCCGCTTCGTGGCGATTCACCAGATCGGTCAGAACAAACAGCAACACAAGAACGCCAACGAGCACGATCACCGGGTTGTCCACCAGAAACCGCCGGACGGTCTCGAGCCGGCTCTCGCGCTCCAAAGCCCCAGGCACGACCGTCATGACCGCGTCTTCCTCGTGAGCAAGCCGCCGAGGACGACAACGAGGATGATCAGCGCGCCCTGGTAGACGTTCGCGTAGTTCGGGTCGGTGCCGCGCAGCAGGAGGATGATCTTCGACAGCGTGAGCACGTAGGCGGCGGCGATCACACCGACCAAACCACCCACGCCGCCCAACAACGAGACGCCGCCCAGCACCACAGCGGCGACGCTGTTCAAGGTGTACGTCGCGCCGGAGTTCGGGTCGCCGATTCCCGACGAGGCCGACAGCGCAAGCCCTCCGAGACCCGTGAAGACACCGGCGAGGAGGTACGCGCCGATGCGCGTCCGTCCAACGCTGATGCCGCTCAGGTAGGCGGAGTTGCGGTTCGAGCCCACCGCATAGATGGCGAGGCCCGGACGCAGCCAGCGCAGCGGCACCCACAGGACGAGGAGCGCCACGAAGACGGCGACTAACGCATTTGGAATCCCGGTCGAGCCCACATCGCCGACCGCCAGATCTCCGAAGCTGACCGGCACGCCGCCGCCGGGGATCTCCATGATCCACAGCGCGACGCCCTGCCAGACAAAGAGCATCCCGAGCGTCACGACGATGTCCGGGATCCGCGTGAGCACGATAATCAGGCCGGTCAGGCCGCTGGCAAGCGCGGTCAGCACCAGGAGCAGCAGCGAGAACGCGAGCGCCTGGCGGACGCTCATGTCCACCATCTCCCGCGCCGAGAGCACGTTGACGACCGCCATCAGCGAGCCGATCGAGAGGTCGATGCCGCCGGAGATCACAACGATGGCCTGCGCCATGGCCGCAAAACACAAAGGAAGGGCGTCGATGGCGAGAGCCTGCAGGTCGAACTTGAAGTCCCCCTCCGAGAGCGAGCGCCAATACGGAACCATGGCGAGCAGGACGAGCCAAACTGCAACTGTCCAGCCGTGCAGCCGCAACGCCCGCCGCCACGGCGCAGCGCCGCGAAACTCCGACGCCGTGGCGGCCGTGGTCGTCACAGGGGCACCGTCTGGCGGAGAACGCATCGACCGGTCATTGCAGACGGCCGCGCGGGCA
>JBKPGE010000047.1:0-3631 GCA_046729215.1 Actinomycetota bacterium
GCGAGCGAAGGAGACGCCGTGGAGGCAGACGGAACGCAGAGTCGTGGAGTGGGCTGGGTACTGGGACTTACGTCCCTCTCGTTCTTCATGGTCGTGCTCGACGCGCTGGTAGTCGTAACGGCGCTGCCGCGCATCCAGCAAGACCTGCACGTTGGTCTGGGATCGCTGCAGTGGACGGTGAACGCGTACGGAATCGCAGTCGCAGCCGGGATCATCACTGCAGCCGCGCTCGGCGACCGTTTTGGTCGCCGGCGTCTCTTTATCGCGGGCCTTGCACTGTTCACTCTCGCCTCGGCGATATGCGCCGTCGCACCGGACGTCTCGCTCTTGATCGCCGCGCGGACCGTGCAAGCCTGGGCGGTGCGATCGTGACGCCGATCAGCCTGACAATCCTCAGCAACGCATTCCCGCCCGAGCGGCGCGGGACGATCGTCGGCATTTACGGCGGTCTTGCCGGATTGGCCGTCGCCAGTGGCCCGGTGATCGGCGGCGCGCTGACGCAGGGAATCGACTGGCACTGGATCTTCTGGGTGAACGTGCCGCTCGGCGTGGCCGGAATACTCCTCTCGCCCCGGTTCCTGCCGGAGACATACGGGCCGCCGCGGCGACTTGACGTCACCGGCGTTGCGCTTCTCTCGGCTGGGTCTGTCGCCGTCGTCTGGGGCCTCGTTCGCGCTAACAACTCCGGCTGGGGAAGCGGCGAGATCACCGCCACCCTCGCCGTCGGCGCGGCGCTGCTTGCAGGGTTCTTCGTTTGGGAAAGTCGCGCAGCAATGCCGATCCTCCCACTCGACATGCTCGGCAACCGGAGCTTCGCCTACGGCAACGCGCCCGGCTTCTTGATGAGCGGCGCCATCTTCGGCGGCGCCTTCCTGGTCACGCAGTGGTTCCAGTTCGCGCGGGGCTACTCGCCGCTTGCAACAGGCATTCGGATCTTGCCGTGGACGATGACGCCGATCTTCATCGCTCCGCTTGCCGGAGCATTGTCGGATCGGATCGGCCGCAGGCCGCTGATTGTCGTCGGTCTCGCACTACAGGCGACAGGCTTTGCCTGGATGGCCCTGCGCGCCTCGAGCTCCGTCAGCCTCACCGAGCTGATGCTCGCCCTGTTCGTCGCGGGGATCGGAATCTCAATGGCCATCCCGGCGGTGCCGACAGCGATCCTCAGCTCGGTCGCGCCGCCGGAAATGGGCACCGCATCGGGGATCAACAGCATGACGCAGCGGTTCGGCTCTGTTTTCGCCGTCGCCATCGCTAGCGCAGTCTTCGCCGGCTACGGCAGCTTCGGCTCGCCAACCGCCGTGACCGAGGGCTTCCGCCCCGCGCTCGGCGTCTGCGCCTTGCTCTCGCTTCTCGGAGCCGCTGCAGGCGTAGCCATCCGGCGACGCGCCCCGGCCGTTGAACTCGAGCCAGCCGCTGCCGCTGCGGGTTCGTAGCTGCTCATGCCGACGGTTGGAGGCGTCACAAACGCCGATCCGCGGCGCGAGTTGCGGCGCGCGGGTCTTAGGCAGCCCTGGATCGCGGTGCCATTTGCTGTCGCGATCGGGATGCGGACATCGGCCGCGTCTCCCGCCCGGGCGGCGCGTAGATCGTGTGGCCTTTGGCGCGACCCCTCGATGATGCGCACCGCCCGAGTCTAGGAGCGTTGTTCAGTCATGCATCGGCTGGCCGGTCTCGACCAGCGTCTTCAGCCCGCTCAGGACCAACATCCAGCCTGGGCCCGCGACGCTCGCGGCCGTCTTCGGCGACGCGTCCAGTTGATCGTGCGTCACGGTCAACAAGCTCACGCCGCCTTCGCTTTGCGCGATCTCCCACGTGACGCGGCTCGGGGGCTCGTCCGCGGTCTCATCGTCGTAGAACGAGCGCCAGGAGTGCGACAGCTTGCGCGGTGGCTCGGATTCGAAGATCTCGGCGTCGACCCAGAGCTTCGACTTGTCTGGCGAATAGCTCTTGTACACGGCGCCGGGCTCGAAGGTCGACTCCACGTGCGCGCCGTGGAAGTACTTCGCGATGAATTCCGGCTTTGTGATGGCATCCCAGATCTGCTCGGGCGTCGCCTTGATGAAGACCTGGTACACCTGCGTCGCGAGATTGATCTCGGTCATCGTCGTCATCCTGTTTCCTCCAGTTCGTGCTTGAGATCTGCGAGCGCCGAAACGTGGCGCTCCGTGTACTTGTCGATCCAGCGATCGTGGATCAGTCGGATCGGGACGGGATTCAGGAAGTGCAGCTTCTCCCGACCACGCCTCCGGGTCGAGACGAGGCCTGCGTCCTCGAGCAGCCGCAGGTGCTTCATCACCCCGAACCGCGTCATGTCGAGTCCGGCCTCGAGCTCGGTCAGCGTGCGGCCGTCACGCTTGAAGAGGCGGTCGAGGAGGGCCCGCCGCGTCGGATCGGCAAGCGCCTTGAAGACTCGGTCGTCGTTCCGCATGCGCGTATAATAGGTGACCAAACGGTCACCTGTCAAGGAAAGCCATCATGAAGGGCGCCGACGCGCCACTCGCCGGTGTCCTCGACCGACGTCCCCCTACCGCCACTCGTTGAAGCTGATGACGAGCTGCCACGGATGGTTCGCCGCGACCAACGCTCGGGCCAACCTCACGACCCCCACTAAGGCAAACATGGTCCAAGGCGAGGATCAGCGAATTCTTCGCGCAGAGGATTGTTGCCTCAACTGATTACAAGGATGGAGCCTCAATGGAACCCCGTGGTTGCCCCGTGGCGGCAAAGGCTGGCAACCGGTCTGGAACTTCTCAGGCAACGGGTGGCAATTGGTCGCAACGGTTTTCGCTTGTTTTCGGCGCTTTCGCGGGCGCCGCATTTGCCATTGATTGCGACCGGTTGTCGCGAATCCGAAGAGGCCGAAAACGACCGAAACAAGCGGAAACCGTTGCCGTGGGTTGCAACCAGTTGCGACCGGGCTTGGATGGTAAGGAGAGGGGTCGACGGTTCGAGTCCGTCAGAGGGCTTACCCAAAGTGCCTGCAATTCGGCGCTTTATTGTTGTCTGTCTGCTGAACACGCGGACACATTCCCGACACATCTGCGGTACGCGCGACGCACTGCGACGTCTCGCGTCGTCTTCCGACACGTTTGTGACAAGACTGGTCGACAAGTCGAGCAGGTAATCTCCCCGCTAAGAGGCAACTCCTGTTGCCCCGGTTGGCGGGATCTTGACCCCTTCCCAACAGGAGGGGGTCACGGGCAGCCCAGTCAGACCGCTGCTCAACTTGAAGCCGCCGGACCCGCCCGCTTCTGCGGCAGTTCGAGAAGGACGAGCTGGCGTTCGAGCTCTTCCTTGAGCCTGCGCACCGAAGGCGGTCGGCGTCGCCGCTACGGTTCGGCCGGCACTCGATACGGAGTCGCTCTCAGCCCCTATCACCGCACCCGCACGACGGGAGGTTGGTCCTATGAGCACCGAAAGGAAGCAAGATGGCTGACGATCTCAAGGTGGCGAACCGCCGGCTCGACGCGAGCGAGAACGAGGCGCTGATCGGCATGGCCCGGATGGGCGCGGATGCGTTCGGGTACACGGCGGACCTGCGGATCGACCGCCAGCTCGCCCAGCTCCTGCGCCTGCGCGTTTCGCAGCTCAACAACTGCAGCTACTGCCTCAACCTGCACTACGAGGC
>JBKPGE010000048.1:0-5068 GCA_046729215.1 Actinomycetota bacterium
CTCGGCGGCCTATGCCCGCGCGGTCCTTGCCGGGCTCGTCCAGGTCGAGCAGGTCGACGTGCTCGCCGCCGAGCGGGCGATCATCGCGTCCCACTTCCGCGGCAGCCGCGCTGCGTACCGACGCGCGCTCGCGCGGTCACGCGCGACGGAGGCTCTGGCCCGAGAGGTGATCGCCGACGAGGTCCGGCAGCAGCGGATGGGCCGCCGGTTCCGCGTCGGCGCCCCGACGGCCGAGCAGGTCACGAGCTACTACGAGAGCCTCGCGGACACGCCGGCGAGGATGATCGAGGTGAAGCCGCGGGCGTGGTGGCTCGGCGAGCGCCGCGAGGGTCTCGCCATTGGTTCGCTGGCGCCGCCGCAGGTCTTCGGCATCCCCGTCGGCAAGAAGTGGATCCGGATCCGCACCGCGGACGGGCTTTTCAAGGTGCGCTCGGAGGACGACGCGCACCCGCTCGGCACCTACCCGCTAGGGCTCGCCCGGCCGGCGGTCGTGGCCGCGCTGAGGGAGATCCAGCGGCGCCAGACCTTCGAGCGCTGGTTCGGCCGTCCGCTGAAGGACGGGCTCGACCGGCTCCGGTGCGCGAACGACGAGCTGCCGGCAATCTCGGTCGTCGACCTCACGACCTACATGCCCTACCTCGCGCTCACTGCGTGAGCGCGTCTCGCTGAAAGTCTCACAACTTTCAGCGACCGTATGGAGCCGGGCGGCGCTTCGCGCCGCGTGGCCCACGAGCACTCTGCCGCTTCCTTCTCCAAGAGGCCGCAGCGGCGGATTACTGCTTGGCCACGAAGACCTGCGTGCCCTCCCGCAGGTCGAGCTGCTGCGCTTCGGCGCGCGTCATCTGCACCCACACTTCGCGGCCGTCGTCGAGCGCCAGGTCCGCGCGCACCTCGAAGCCCAGGTGGACGACCCGTTCGACCGTGGCGCGCTCGGCTGAGCCGTTCGGCTCCCGGCGGACGTCGATGTCGTGCGGCCGAACGAGTTCTTCGCCGAAGTGACTGACGGGCCCGATGAAGCTCATCACGAACTCATTCGCAGGCTGCTCGTAAAGGTCGCGCGCAGTGCCGGTCTGCTCGACGCGGCCGTGGTTCATCAGGACGATCTGATCGGCGATCTCCATCGCCTCTTCCTGATCGTGCGTAACGAAGACCGTCGTCACGTGGACTTCGTCGTGGAGGCGGCGAAGCCAGGCGCGGAGCTCCTTGCGCACGCGTGCATCGAGCGCGCCGAACGGCTCGTCGAGGAGCAGCACGGTGGGCTCGACCGCGAGGGCGCGCGCGAGCGCCATCCGCTGGCGCTGACCGCCCGAGAGCTGCGCGGGATAACGCTTCGCGAGACCCGTGAGCTGCACGAGCTCGAGCAGCTCCTCGACCCGTGCCTTGATCTCGGAGCGGGACCTCCGACGGATCTCCAGCCCGAAGGCGACGTTCTTGTGCACGGTCATGTGCTTGAAGGCCGCGTAGTGCTGGAAGACGAAGCCGATGCCCCGTCGCTGCGGCGGCAGGCCGGTGACGTCAGAGCCCTCGATCACCACGCAGCCCGCGTCCGGCTGCTCGAGGCCGGAGATCACGCGCAGCAGGGTCGACTTGCCGCTGCCGCTGGGGCCCAGAAGCGCCGTGAGCGAGCCGGTGGGCACGGAGATGGAAACGTCGTCGACAGCGACGAAGTCGCCGAAGCGCTTCGTCACCGATTGGGCTTCGATCGCCATCAGCGCACCTCGTCCTTCGGCCTGAAGACCGTCATCGCGACGAGCGTCGCGATCGCCAGCATCGCAAGGAGGACGGACGCGGCGTATGCACCGACGTAGTCGAAGGATTGGTAGCGCTCCTCCACGTGCAGGGTCAGCGACTCGGTCTTGCCGATCAGGCGGCCGGACACGACGCTGACGGCACCGAACTCGCCGAGCGCCCGGGCCGTGGTGAGAACCACGCCATACGCCACCGCCCAACGAATCGCGGGGAATGTCACACGACGGAAGGTCTGCCAGTCGCCGGCGCCGAGGGTCGCAGCGGCCTGCTCCTGCTCCGTGCCGATCTCGCGGAGCACCGGAACGACCTCGCGCACCACGAACGGGAGCGAGACGAAGATCGTCGCGAGCACCATTCCGGGAAGGGCGAAGACCACGTCGAACGGCAACCCGTCCAGCCAGCCGCCGGTGCCGAAGAGGAGCAAGAACGCGAGCCCGACGATCACCGGCGAGAGCGCGAGCGGCAGGTCGACGATCACATTGACGAGGTTCTTGCCGGGAAACCGGTGCCGGACGATCACGATCGCACACACGATCCCGAAGAGCGTGTTGGCCGGAACGGCGATCGCGGCGATGATGATCGTCACGAGGAGCGCGTGCTTCGCGGCAGGCGTCGTCACGGCGTCCCAGGCCTCGCCGAAGCCGTTCTCGAACGCGCGGTAGAAGACAAGGCCGACGGGGGCCACGAGCAACACGCCGAAGTAGGTCAGGCCGACGAACCTCAGCAGGTATCTACGCAGTCGCGTCATGCCTCGTCACGCGCCGGCGCAGCGCGCCGATTAGGAACAGCGCCAGGAACGTGATGACCAGGAGAACGACTGAGACCGCGGCCGCGCTCCGCGGGTCACCGCTTTCGATCCGGCCGAAGATGTAGACGGAGGCCACCTCCGTGTTGAACGGCAGGTTGCCCGTGATCAGCACGAGGGCGCCGAACTCGCCGATTGCCCGCGCGAACGCGAGCGCGACGCCGGACAGGATCGCCGGCAGCAGGTTCGGGAAGACGATCCGGCGAAAGACCTGGAACGAGCCGGCGCCGAGGGACGCTGCGGCTTCTTCCATCTCGCGGTCGAGCTCGAGGAGCACGGGCTGCACCGTCCGGATCACGAACGGCAGCGTCACGAAGAGGAGGGAAACGAGCACCGCCCAGCGCGAGAACGCCACGTTCACGCCCACGCGGCTCGTCGGTCCGTAGAGCGTGAGGAGCGTGAGGCCGGCGACGATCGTCGGCAGTGCGAACGGCAGGTCGACGAGTGCGTTGATCACCGACTGGCCGGGGAAGCGGTCGCGAACGAGGATCCAGGCGACGATCGTTCCCATCACGGCGTTGATGAGCGCAACCCCGGCGGATGCGACCAACGTCAGCTTGAGCGCCGCGACAGCCTGCGGATCGGTGATCGCCTCCCTGAAGTCGGCGATGCCGCCGCCCGCCGCGTGCCACACGAGCGCCGCGAGCGGAAGGAGGACGATCAGGCTGAGATAGGCGGTCGCGAGTCCCTGCGCGATCGCCGCCCCCGGGCCTCGTGCGACCCGGGGGGCGGGAATCGAGACGGCTGGGGTACTCAGTGCCTCTCCCGGTGATGCCGCCGGAATTCTGGGTCGCGAGCACCAAGCCAGGAGCGGCACTCCGACGAGGCAAGGTCAAAAGACCTTGGTGAGGAGGAGGGTCGGCCCTGGCGACGTGTGATCGCTGGCCAGAAGCCGGCATGTATTGCCGGGAGAGGCACCTAGCCGGTCTCCTTCTGGATCTTGGTGACGATGCCGGTCTTGGGATCGAAGAACCGCTTGTCCACGGAGGCCCAGCCGCCGAGGCTCTTGATCGTGAAGAGCCAAGGGCGCACTGGGAACTTGAAGCTCTTCTGCGTCGAGGTGAGCACCGGCCGGTAGCCGTTGTCGCCGAAGATCTTCTGCGCTTTCGGTGTGCGCAGGAAGTTGAGGAACGCGCCCGCGGCAGCCTTGCTCTTCGACGTCTTGAGGATCGCGATCGGGTTCTCGATCCGGATCGTCGCCTTGGGGATGACGTACGGCACATCCTGACCCTTGCTGTTCGCGAAGATCGCCTCGTTCTCGTAGGCGAGCAGGACGTCACCGCGGCCGGCGAGGAAGGTCTGCAGCGCCTCCCTGGCGCTCTTGTCCTGCGAGACGACGTGCTCGTAGAGGTTGCGCAGGTAGCCGACGGCCTGCTTGTGCGTCTTGCCCTTCTTCCGCATCGCACCGTAGGCGGCCATGACGTTCCACTTCGCGCCGCCGGAGGTCTGGACGTTGGGCGTGACGACGTCGACGTCCTTCTTGACCAGGTCCTCCCAGTCCTTGATCTTCTTGGGATTTCCGCGCCGGACGACGAAGACGACGACCGAGCGGGTAACGATGCCCTGCCATTTGTTCCGCTTCCACTTCGGGTTGATGAGCCCGGCCTTGACGAGGCTCGTGATGTCGGGCTCCAGTGACAGCGCGACGATGTCTGCCCTCAGGCCGGCCTTGACCGCGCGGGCCTGCTCCCCGGAGGCGCCGTAGGACTGCTCGAAGTCGACGCCCTTGCCCTTGGCCGTCTTTTGGAACTCGGGGATGATCTCCGCGTAGGCGTCGCGAGGCGTCGAGTACGCGACGAGGGTCAGCTTCGTATCTTGCGTTCGTGCCTGCGCGTCATCGTTCGTGAGCACCGCTGCCGTGACCGCGGCTACGGCGAGCGCAACGAGGGCCAGTAGGAAAACGGGCTTGCTCATGAGCCTCCTTAGATACGAAGTCCTAATCACAGGAATTAGCGACTTCTATCCGAAGGCTTCGAGTCCTGTCAAGGCCTCACCGGTAGGCCTCGATCAAGACCTGCGCGACCTCCGGCCGCGAAAACTCAACCGGCGGCAGCTCGCCCCGACCCAGCATCTCCCTCACCTTCGTCCCGGAGAGGAAGACGTGGTCGTCACCGCCGTGCGGGCAGGTTTTTGGCGACACCATCGAGCCGCAGACGCGGCAGAAGACGGCGTGCTCGAAGAACATCGGCTCGATGTCGAGCTCGTGCGGCTCGAACTCGTCGAAGATCAGCTGCGCGTCGTAGGTGCCGTAGTAGCTCCCCACGCCGGCATGGTCGCGGCCGACGATGAAGTGCGAGCAGCCGTAGTTCTTGCGGCAGATCGCGTGCCAGATCGCCTCGCGCGGGCCTGCGTAGCGCATTGCTGCGGGGAAGGCCGAGACCACGACCCGCTCGGATGGGTAGTAGTTGTCGACGAGGACGCGGTAGCACTCGACCCTCGTCGCGGCCGGAACGTCGTCCGACTTCGTCTCCCCGACGAGCGGATGGATCAGCAGACCGTCGACCGTCTCGAGGG
>JBKPGE010000049.1:0-8120 GCA_046729215.1 Actinomycetota bacterium
GTCAAGAAGAAGACGAGCAGCGTCTCGCGGCCCCACCGGTCGAGCGCGTCACGCAGCGTGATCACGTTGCCCGTCGACTTATGCATCTCTTCGCCGGCGAAGCGCAGCATTCCGTTGTGGATCCAGATCCGGGCGAACTCGCGACCGGCGCCCCGCGACTGAGCGATCTCGTCCTCGTGGTGCGGAAAGATGAGGTCGAGTCCGCCTCCGTGGATCTCGAAGCTGGGACCGAGGTACTTCTCGGCCATCGCCGAGCACTCGATGTGCCAGCCGGGCCGACCGCGACCCCACGGTGAGTCCCACCAGGTGTCCTCGCCCGGCTTGTTGGCCTTCCAGAGGGCGAAGTCCCGGGGATCCTCCTTGAGCGGGTCCGGCTCCTGCTCCTGCACCTCGTCGATCTTCTGACGAGAGAGGGCGCCGTAGGCGGGAAAGCGCGTCACCCGGAAGTACACGTCTCCTTGCGCCGGATAGGCGAGATCGCGCTCGATCAGCTCCTCGATCAACGCGACGATCTCGGGGATCGTTTCCGTCGCCTTCGGTTCGTAGTCTGGTCGACCCAGTCCAAGATCGTCGGTGTCTTGGTAATACCAGCGCGTCGCGCGCTCGGCCAGCTCGGCGCTGGCCCCGGGCGCCGCCTCGTAGATCTTGTCGTTGATGTCGGTGATGTTGACGACAAGCTTCGTTTCATAGCCCCGCTCGCCGAGCCAGCGCTTGAGCCACAGCGGGAAGATGGAGACCGCGTAGGCGTTGCCGACGTGGATCCGCTGGTACACCGTCGGGCCGCAGTAGTAGATCCCCACCGGCCCGGGAGGTGGGGGCAGCTCGTCGAGCCTACGAGTGAGCGTGTTGTAGAGCTTGATCGACACGGCGGAGCGCTTCCTCCTTGGAGAGCGCGGCCAGTATCGCCGCTAGCTCCGGGCCTCTGTCGCGGCCCGTCAGGGCCAGCCGCAGCGCGCGCAAATCTCCCCCGACCGCCTTCAGCTCGCGGATGATCGTCCGCGGGTCGCCGTCGGCGACCCCTTTGAACCGCTCGAGCGTCTCAGGCGCCTCGGTTGGATGCGGCGGCGGAGGTTCGAGCACCTGCGCCGCGTACTCTCGCGCCTCGTTGAAATCTCGGGCACCTCGAGCAACCGGCACAGCAGCCAGGGGGATGTCCGCTCGTCGCGCCAGCTCCTCGTCGTCCATGGCCTCGATCGCCTCGACCGCGAGCCGGCGGATCCGTGTGAGGTCGTAGTGGACGTCGTGGCGAGGGAGGCCGAGCTCCTCGAGGTACGCACGGACCGCCTCGGCCGGGATGCCCAGGTCACGGAGCGCCTCGACCGTGGCGCCCGCCGCCCGCTTCGAGAGCTTCTTCCCGTCTTCCCCGAGGATCAGCCCGTGGTGGATGTACTCCGGCGGCGTCGTGCCGAGGGCCTCGTGCAGCTGCCTGTGGAGCTGCTCGTTCGGCCGGTGGTCATTGCCTCGGTAGACGTGGGTGATCCCAAAGTCCACGTCGTCCACGACGCTCGCGAGGTGGTAGGTGGCCGTGCCGTCCTCACGCAGGAGCGTCGTGCGGCCGAAGCGGTCGCCGCCCAACACCTCGGCCGCTTCGCGGTACCGCTTCTGCCGCTCGCTCTGACGCACGGGGCCCTCGTCCCAGCCGATGCCGAGCCACTCGAAGTCGCGCAGAATTGCCTCTTCACCGCCGGGCAGGTTCCGAGCCGGGTCGGTGTCGTCGATTCGGAGCAGCAGGTAATCGCCCTCGCGCCGATTGATGACTGCGCTCAGGGCGTTGCCGACGTGCAGAGATCCGGTCGGGCTGGGCGCGAACCGGACTCGCTTCATGCTGCGAATGTAACGGCCGCCCGGCTTCTGGAGCCGGGCGGCCGCGTGTCTTCAGTGGTCAGTCGTCGTCGTTTTCGTCTTGGTCGTCGTCGTCATGGCCGCGTACACGTTGGAAGTGATGAGCAAGCACCTGGTGCGCCGTCTTCTTGGCGATCTTGATCCCGTCCTCGACCGAGGTGCGGTAATGGATGCCGCCCCAGATCCGGGCGTTGCTGACTTCGTATTGCAGGTCCCTCACGCGATCGAAGTGACGGTCGCCCAAGCCCGTCAGGCTGGGAACGGTGAAGTCGATCTTGTTCGTCCCGAGGAACCGGGCGATCACGCGTCCCGAGGCCGGGGTAATGCATGAGTGCGCGCTCGGGTACTCCGGGTGGTTAGGCGTTGCCGCTAGCAAGGTCGACCAGGCCGGATCGCCGATGGTCGCTGGGTTGCCGTCAGTGTCGCCGGCGCGGATCGCCGTGATCGGGCGCCAGAACGCATAGTGGTACTTGGCGTCGAAGCAGGCGATCAGCGCGTCCGCATCGACCACGGAGAGCATCGCCATCAACCGTGCCGCATTCACGACGTCCAGGTCGTGGTCGAGGACGAACTTGCGGAAGGAGCCGTGTGCCTGTTGCACCGGAGCCTCTCCCCAGAACCTTGCTGCCAGGGTCTGCTCGGCGGTTCGAGTCGTGCTCGTGCTCGAGCCGATCTCCTTGACCTCGTTGTAATCGCGTGCCCACTTCTTGCTGTCGAGAGCCGGCGGTCCGGCGGGCCGGAACTGGTCGGCCGAATCGAGGCTGAACGGCCGCATGAGCCCTGCGTACGGGGCGATCGGCGGCGTCGGCGCCGTCGGGATCCAGACACCTGGAATCGGCGGATTCGGCGGCGTGTAGGTGACGGGTGCACGGAATCCATCGTCGGCGCGTTGTGCGATGAGAAGGTCGGCGACCTCCTCGCCGACGGCGATTCCGTCTGTCTTCGCCTTGCCGTCGGGGATGGTTGCCAGCGAACTGACGTACGCCGGATCGAGAATCGTCAGTTTCTGAGCCGCGAGATAATGGACGAGAATGCGATGAGCGGCCGCGGCCACGGCCGCCTGGGCTGAGGCGCCCCGCGGCGCGTCGACGTCGACCGCGAAGGGTCGATAGCCGCCGTCGATCGCCATGACCGAGTCGTAGACCGCGATCCCCATGTACGCGGAGATCAAAAACCCATCGGGGGGCGCAAACCCGGTCGGCGTCAGCGCTGCCGCACTGAAGGCCTGGTTGGCGACCGCGTCCCAGCTCGTGATGTAGGTGTCCGGTGGTCCCGCGGGAGGCCCGTGGGCGCTGCTTTTGGCGGCCCCGCCGAATGCAAACGCAGCGGCGACCACCGCAAGCGCGACGAACCAGACTCTCCTCATGTGCCCTCCTCCCGGTTGCCCAAACTGACTGACAAAGGCTCGCCCCGGCCGAGAGTGGAGTCGATTCGTCGTTCGTCGTATCTTTGAGTGCAGTGCCTGCGCTCGCGACACGCGACGCGGAGCGATTGCTCCGCTTCGTCGCCGGGGCGGACCGCCTTGGCGGCGATCAGCCGTTCACCGGCGATTTCCTCGGCGAGCTCGGACAACTCGTTACCGCCGACGTGCTGGCCTACAACGAGCTCGATCGCGTGCGTCGTCGAAACCTTCTGCTTGCCGTCTGGCCGGATGAAGACGACGACGATGACGAGATCAGCGACGAAGACTGGGCGCTCCAACTGGAGCACCCCGTCTGCGTTCGCCATCAGCAGGGATTTTTCGAAGCTCTCAAGCTCTCGGACTTCCTTACCCAGCGTGAGCTGCACCAGACGCGGCTCTACGACCGCCGCCATCGGCCGTGGGGGATCGAGTACGAAATGGCCGTCGCCATTCCCTCGCCCTTGTGGCACACGAAGACGTTTCTCTTCCTTCGCGCTGGGGGCCGTGACTTCACCGAACGCGATCGGCTTGTTCTCAATCTGCTCCTGCCGCACCTGGCGCGGCTGTGGCACGCGGCAAGAACGCGGCGGCTGCTGAATTCGGCGCTCGCCGAGCTCGACCGCGCCGACGAGCACGGCGGTCGCGGAGTGATCCTGCTCGGCCTCGGCGACGAGGTTGAATTCGCCTCGCCCCCGAGTCAGCGCCTGCTCCGCGAGTTCTTCCCGCCCGCGAGCGGCGGGCGGCTTCCAACCGCCCTCGCCGAGTGGGTCGAGTCGGAGACCGCGAAGCCGTTGGTGCGTTGTCGCGGAGAGCGGCGGCTGATGGTGCGGCGAGCTAACGGTGCCCTGCTACTCGAGGAGAGGAACGAGCAGGCCGAGCTCACCGCGCGCGAACGCGAGGTGCTGGCTTGGGTCGCCCGGGGAATGACGAACGCCGAGATCGCGCGTCTGCTCTGGCTGGCGCCGAGCACGGTGCGCAAGCACCTCGAGAACGTCTACGCCAAGCTCGGCGTCAGCACGCGCACCGCCGCGGTCGCGCACTTCCTCGGGCTCGTCGACGCCGAACGGTCCTAGGCCGGAAGATAACCCGGGTAAAGGCGTTCCCCAACTCGGTACTCGTGGAAGCGACGGATCGAGTGGCCTGGCCTCGAGGTGCTGTGCCCCCGGGCGCGTCCCCGAGGCCAAGCCTTGGCGAGTATCAGTCGACGGGTCGAAAGGCCTGCCTGAGGTCGAACTTCGCGACCTTGCGGCCGAGGACGACGCCGGCGACGCTCGAGAAGCGGTAGTGCAGCCCTGCCCAGAGCCGGGCGTAGATGATCTCGTGACGGAGATCGTTGGGCATCTCGTAGTGCCGCACCGCGTCCAGGTTCCCGGGCGGCCCGGCGGCGTCGAACCCGTGGAGATCGAGGTCGATGTGGTTCGTGTCGAGGACGGTGCTGAACACCTCCGCCATCGCCGAGGTGATCACTCCGTGCGCGGCGGGGTACTCGGGGTGGTTCGGGGTGGTCAGGAGCGGCCGCCAGCCCGTTTGCTCAGCCGTCGCCGGGTTCCCGTCGTCGTAGCCGGGGACAGGGCCGAAGCCGTCAGCGATTACGGCGGTGGGGTCGATCGCGGTGACCGGCCGCCAGAACAGGTAGTTGTACTTGGCATACAGGGTGGACCCCAGCGCATCGGCGCCGACGAGGTTGACCATCGCCGCCAGCCGCGCCGTCTCGAGCAAGCTGAGGCCATTACCGGCGATGTCGCGCCCGGCCCGGTTGTACTGGCGGATCACATTCGCCGACCAGAACCTCGCGATCGCGGTCTGCTCGTCCGTCCGGGCGCTGCCGGTTGCGGCGCCGTAGGCCTTGATCTCGTTGAAGGCCGCGACCCACTCATTGCTCTGAAGCGAGGGCGGCGGCTCGGGCAGGAACTGGTCCACGCTCCGAAGGAGAAAGCGGCGCACGTTCCCTACCCACGGCACCTGCGGCGCTGCGAACGGCGGCGTCAAGCGCCAGACGCCCGGACCCGGTGGCAGCGTCGGGAAGGGAGTTGAAATGCCGATCGGGGTTATGCGCCCATCGGGGTTGGGACCGGTTGTGCGGTTGTAGATCACCTCGTTCGCAGCCGCCAGCCCGACGCCGGTGCCGGCGCCGCCGTCGGCAGTGCACCCGTCCAGGTTCGAGGGCGAGAGCGCCTCGGCGTAGCTCACATCGAGGTTCGCCACGAGAACGGGGAACGACGAGAAGTAGTAGCGAAGCGTCCGGTAGGCAGCCTCGACGACTGCGCAGTCGACCGAAACGCCCGCAGGCGCACTGATCGTCGAATCCAGTGTCTCGTACCCGCCCTCGATCGCCACGACGGCGTTGTAGACGGCTGTCGAGACATAAGCCATATAGATGAAGCCCTCCGACTGGAAGGCGCCCGAGCCGACGACGGTGTCCTCGGCGATCTTGTTCCACTGTGCGACCGTGTTCCCCGGCGGCAACGCAGCCGCTGCATCACGGGTCGTCCCTGCTGACGCAGCAACGGCGAGCGCGAGAGCGGCGATCACGGCGGCCCGGAGAACGTTCGTCCTCTTTGGCTTCATGGACTTCCACCTCCTTTGGTCGCGCCGGAGACAGGCTGACGCGGGCCGGGAGTGGAGTCCATTCGTCATTCGTCGTATCTTTGAAGAGCGCCGTGCCTGCACTCGCGACACACGATGCGGAGCGGTTGCTCCGCTTCGTCGCCGGTGCGGACAGCGTCGGCGGCGATCAGCCGTTCACGCCCGAGCTCCTCGCGGAGCTCGCCGGTCTTATCCCTGTCGACTGGGTGAACTACAACGAGCTCGATCGCGTACGCCGGCGGAGCCTCCTCCTCGTCGGCTCACCGGGGTTCGAATACGACGACGAGGATGATGAGATCCCCGACGAAGTGGTCTGGCGCGTGATCCTGGGGGAGCATCCCGGGTGTCTACGCCAGCAAGAGGGGTACTTCGGGGCGGTCAAGCTCTCCGACTTCTTCTCACAGCGCGAACTGCACCGGACATGGGTGTACGACAACTGGTTCCGGCCACTCGGCATCGAGCATGAGATCGAAGTCGCCATTCCCTCGCCGCTCTGGCACACGAAGACCTTTCTCTTCCGTCGCAGCGGCGGTCGCGACTTCACCGAGCGCGACAGGCTGATCCTCGATCACCTCCAGCCGCATTTGGCGCGACTGTGGCAGGCGGCGAGGACCCGCCGGCTGCTGAGCTCGGCGCTTGCAGAGCTCGACCGTATTGACGAGCACGGCGATCGCGGAGTGATAGTGCTCGGCCTCGGTCATGAGGTCGACTTCGCATCGCCGCCGGCCCAGCGCCAGCTACGCGAGTTCTTTCCGCCCACGAGCCGCGGACGCCTTCCGCCGGCGCTAGCTGAGTTGCTCGAGGCCGATGGCGAGCGGACCTTGATTCGACGCCGCGGGAGGCGGCAGCTGACGGTGACGCGAGCGGACGGCGACCTTTTGCTCGAGGAGAGGCAGGAAGAGATCGTGTTGACTGCGCGCGAACGCGAGGTGCTGGGCCTGGTGGCCCTTGGGAAGACGAACGCCGAGATCGCCGGCAGGCTCTGGCTTGCGCCGAGCACGGTTCGTAAGCACCTCGAGAACGTGTACGCCAAGCTCGGCGTCAGCACTCGCACCGCAGCGGTCGCTCGCTTCCTCGGCCTCGTCGACGCCGAAGCGTCCTAGGCTGATCGTGCCGGCACTCGCGACACGCGACGCGGAGCGGCTCCTTCGCTTCATCGCTGACGCCGAAAGCATCGGTGGCGATCATCCCTTCACGCCTGAGCTGCTCGTCGAGCTCGGCCGATTGGTCCCCGCCGACTGGGTGATCTACTGCGAGCTCGACCGCGTGCGGCAACGCGTGCGGCTCCGCGTCGATCGGACAGGTGACGAAGACGACGCCGTCGAGATCGACCACGAGGTGGCGTGGCGGGCGATGCTGGAAGAGCACCCGCTGTGCTCGCGCTACCAGGAGGGACCCGACACCATCAAGCTGTCGGATTTCCTGACGCACCGCGAGCTGCATCGGACGTGGGTGTACGACAACTGGTTTGAGCCTCTGGGTGTCGAGCACGAGCTCGAGGTGGCGATTCCCTCGCCCTGGTGGCACACGAAGCAATTCCTCTTCGATCGAGCAAGCGGACGGGACTTCACCGAGCGCGACCGGCTCATCCTCGATCTGTTGCAGCCGCACCTGGCGCAGCTCTGGCGTGCGGCGAGGACGCGACGGCTGTTGAACGCAGCGCTCGCCGAGCTCGACCGCGTTGACGAGCACAGCGGTCGCGGGGTGATCCTGCTCGGCCCCGGAGAAGAGGTCGAGTTCGCTTCAGCGCCGGCACGCCGGCTCCTGCGCGAGTTCTTCCCGGGCGTTACCGCTGATCGGCTTCCGGCCGCGCTCGAGGAATGGCTCGGGCCAGGTGCGACGAGTCCGCTGATCAGCCGGAGCGGAGCGCGTCAGTTGTCTGTCGACCGAGCGGACGACGCGCTCCTGCTGGAGGAGAGGCGCGAGGAGGTCGGGCTGACCGCGCGCGAGCGCGAGGTGCTTGCCTGGGTGGCGCGAGGCAAGACCAACGCCCAGATTGCGCGTCTGCTCTGGCTCGCGCCCGGCACGGTCGGCAAGCACCTCGAGCACGTCTACGCCAAGCTCGGCGTCAGCACGCGCACCGCGGCGGTAACTCGGTTTCTCGGTCTGATCGACGCAGAAGCGTCCTGAGCGGCACCGCCCGGCTCGGAGCCGGGCAGCCGCGTCTTCAGAGCCTGTGAAAGTTCGTGTCTGGCCGGGATACGCGGAGGGTGGGCAGTGTCCACCCTCCGCGTATCTCCCATTTCACGAGGCGGTCGCTGCCTTCCTGCCCACCGGCTGGAAGTAGTTC
>JBKPGE010000050.1:0-6450 GCA_046729215.1 Actinomycetota bacterium
TGGGAACGCATACGCATGTGCAGACGAACGACGCCCGCGTCTCGCCGGCCGGCACAGCGGCGATCACCGACGCGGGCATGACGGGCCCGCACGACTCGGTGATCGGCGTCGTGACGGAGCTCGCCGTCGAACAGATGCGCACCGGCGTTCCGATCCGCTTCCGCACGGCGAGCGGCGGGGTACGGCTCGAGGGGGTGCTCGTGGAGTGCGGCGAAGACGGGCGCGCTACCGGCTGCGAGACGGTTCGCGTCGAACTTCCGTCATGAGGACGACGAGGAGGGCGACAAGGGTCACGTCCCGCGCGAGGACCAGCCACGACGCCGCCGCGTCGAACTCGAGCGCCAGACTCCAGTAGCGGAACGGGAACCAGAGCTGCGTGAGCACGAGGGCGACGGCCAGGAGCCCCGACGCGATGAGCCCGCGCCGGCCGCGGACGAGTGGCACCAGTGGCACGAGCCAGATCAGGAACTGCGGCGAGAGCACCTTCCCGAACGTGACGAACGCGCAGACAGCCGCCGCGCTCGCTGCGAGCACGTGATCGCGGCTCGCGGGCCCGCGGGCGTGCCACACCCAGATCGCCACGAGCGCGGCGATCAGGAGCAGCGTCGACACGACGGCGACGACCGCCGCGCCGTTCCCGGCGATGTTCTGCGAGCCGTGACTCTGGTCCAGGGTCAGCCCGAGCGCGAACACGTGATGGGCCGCGAGCATCAAGCCTGAGCCGAGGCTCTCGATCTGAAGTGGCCGAGAGGCCTGCGACCAGAGCGAGTCCCAGAGCCCGCCCGGTGAGACGACGGCGAAGGGCAGAGAGATCGCCGCAACGACGCCGACGTACGTTCCGGCACAGACGAGCGCCTCTCGGCGGCCGCGGAGCCGCCAGACATGCGTCAGAGCAACCGGAAGGATCACGGCCGGGAAGACCTTGGCCGCCGTCGCCAGCCCGAGCGAGCCAAGCCCGAGCCGGAACCGCCCGAAGACGAGGAAGGCAAGCGCGACCAGTGTCAGTGCGACGGGCCAGAGGTCGAAGCGCGACAGGTACACCGAGCCCAGTGCAAGCGGCGCGGCGGCGACGTAGAGCGGCGCCCACAGCGACGGTGCTATCGCCGCCACCAGGAGGACGCAGGCCACTCCGAGGCCAACGAGGAGGCCTTCGAAGCGGTGGCGGTACCGGTCGGAGCCGCCTTCGCCGAGCGCGGGGAGCACGAACATCGGCAACGCGGCAGGCGGATACTCGACGCGGAAGTCGCGGTAGGGCAGGCGGCCGTCGGTCATCTCCTCGCCGTAGTGCTCGTAGACAGGCGTGTCCACGATGTCGTTCCGCGAATAGAAGCCGTGGTGGAGCACTCCCCAGACGACGAGGAAGAGCGCGACGCCGAGCCCGGCGCTAGCGAGCCGTGACCAGCTCGCGCGAGGTCTCGTCAAGCGTGGGCGCTGGCGCTTCCGGTTCCGGACGCGAGGGCGCCAGCACGGCGAACGCGGCGAACGGGAAGAACCACGGCAGGTAGAGGTACGACCAGTGGGTCAGGACGAGCTCGAAGCCGATGAGGATCGCGGCAGTCAGCGCGGCGAGCTGCAGGGGCGAGCGCCGGCGCGGGTAGAAGGCCGTGGCCACAGCACCGAGCGCAACGAGCCCGATCAAGGGGAGCTGGACGAACTTGAGGTCCGGGATGCCGGCGGCGTGGTACTGCCCCCAGTCCCAGATCGAGAACGGTGACTCGCGGGTGAGCTGCCACCCGAGGGTCCGGTCCCAGAAGACCCGCACTGCATGGAGTGGATTGGGCTCGAGCAGCACAATCGAGAACGCGGCGAGCGTGGCGCCTGCGAACCCGGCCGCGTAGAGCAGCGGCGCGCGCGGCCTCCGCAGCCGGACCGCCTCCGGATAGCCGGCCCAGAGCGGCGCCACGAGCAGCGCGCCGAACTTTGCCCAGCCGGCGAGAGCGGCGAAGATCCCGCGCGCCCAGGGTGAGGAGACGAGCCAGAAGCCCCAGATCAGGAGCAGCGGCGGCAGCGCATCGTTCGTGTTCGAGTTGGACACGTACTGGGTGAACGGGTAGGCCGCCCAGGCGAATGCCAGCGTGACGGCGAGAGGCAAGCCGCCGAAGCGGCGACCGACGAGGGCCAGGCCGATGAGCGCCAGAAGATCGATGGCGAGCGACGTGAAGTGCGCAGCCGGGAGCTTGTCCCAGCGTCCGCTCCAGCCGAGCAGCAGATACCCGGGGACATAGGCCTCGTACGAGACGGGCCCATAGGTGTCCCCGCGATCGTTGGACGACTCACAGCGGCCGTTGGTCTGAATCCGGTCGCGGATCTCCCCTTCCGAGTCCGTCGGCCCGCACGCCCTCAGCGTCCCCTGCGTCGGCATGTGTCCGTAGGGCATCTCACCGTGGACGATCCGGTGGGCGCCGATGACCCCTGCGTAGCCGACGTCGATCACGTTCGACCCGTGGAGGTTGAACCCGATCCGAAAGCCGGCCAGGAAGACCGTCGCCGCAGCCAAGAGCCAGACCGGCCACAGCGCAGCCCGTCGCGACGGGCTGCGGCCACGGACGCCGATCCAGACCATGCGCGCAAGCAGGTACGCGAACGCTGGATAGACCAGCGGCATGCTCGTGAAGACATCCCCCTGGTTGAAGAACCACAGCGACACCGAAAAGGACAGGAGCACGAGCAGATCGAGCGTCCGAACGCTCAGCGGGCGGCGCCAGTCGACGAGGCCGAGGAGGAACAAGGCGCAGATCGCAAGCCAGACGGGGACGCGGTTGATCGTCTTGCCGCCGAATGCACCCGGGGAGCCGCGCGCCATCTTCCACGCGACCTGGGGGCCGGTCCACGCTTCCGTCACCCGGCCCGAAGCGTCCGCGACCTTGCCGGTCGCGATCTCGCCTGCTTCCCCCCACCAGACGTGGACGGTCCAGGCACCTGTCTTCGCGTCGAACGTGGCGTCGTCGACGATCCCCTTGGCCGGATAGCGGTCGAGCCAGTGCGCGACCTTCTCGTCCCGCAGGAAGGCCGCCTTCGCCTTCTGCTCCGTGAGCCTCGCCTCGGCAGCCATCGCCGGTTGCGCTGCCACGAGCGCGAGCACGACGACGACGAGCGCGCGCATCAGGGCCTTCGGCGGAAGCTCCAGAGCTTGTTGCCGATGAAGTTGAGCGGTGTAACGACGAGAATCGCGAGCGCCTGGGCGGGGATCTTGTCCATCCCGAGTGCCACGAGCCCGTCCAGCACGAGCAGGTTCGCCGCCAGGGCGCAGACCGCGACGATCAGGAATTGGATGCCCTGATACGCGACGTGTCCGCGCTCTCCTCGGAACGTCCAGACGCGATTCCACGTGTAGTTGTTCGTCACGGCGACGAGGAACGAAACGGTCGCCGCGAGCAGGTGGTGCCACCCCGCGCCGAGCACGAGCGCGCTGAACACCGCGAGGTTGATCACGTAGCCCGTGGCGCCGACCGTGCAGAACTTCGCGAGCTGAACCCAGTTGTGCGGGCGGCGTAACGCGCGTCCGGCGCGGCCACTGACGAGGACGAGCGAAGTGGAAAGCGAGCGCGACACGGACGGCGGCGAGCCTACCCGACTCGTAGCTCAGGCGGCCGATTCGCTTCTCGTCCGCAGCGTTCTGCCGCGCCGGCGGTAGAAGTCCAGCTCGTCGGTGTCCAGCAGGGCGAAGGGGGAGTCGATCGTGATCAAACCGTCGACGTGCGACGCCGCGGCGGCCGCCAGAAAGCGATGGCGCTGGTCCCGGCAGCGCACCTCGTACCCGAGCACTCGCTCGCTGTCGCGGTCGAAGATCACGTCGACGACCCGGCCGACTTCCATCCCGCGCAGCTTCACCGACTGCTGGAGCAGGTGTTTCATGGCCTCCTCATGCCCATCCGCCCCGCACCGAGAACGCCGTCTCGCCTTGCGGCTCTCCCCATGCTACGTCTACATCTTTGACATGCGCGCCGGAGGGCCCCCGGCGGCACCACTCCACCATCGACTGCACCCGTTCGCGCTCGCCCTCGAAGACCGCCTCGACGCTCCCGTCAGTGTTGTTCCGGACCCACCCGGCGAGGCCGAGCGAGCCGGCGCGCTGACGGGTTTCCGAGCGGAAGAAAACGCCCTGAACCCGACCGCGGACGACGACGTGAGCCCGTTCCGGGGTCAGCCTTCGAAGCCCTCCTCGCCGACCAGCGGCACGAACCGGCAGGGGACGGATCGGAGCACCGCCGGTCCCTCCGGGCTCCGGACGATGACCTGGAGGCGCTGGCCGTGCCGCCTGCCCACGGGTACGACGAGGCGCCCGCCCGGCTTTAGCTGGTCGTAGAGCGCCTGCGGAAAGCCCGGCGCCGCCGCAGCGACGGCAATGGCGTCGTACGGCGCGTGTTCCGGAAGCCCACGCGAGCCGTCCCCAAGGTGGACCACCACGCGGTCGTAGCCCGCGGCGGCCAGGTTGCGCCGAGCCTGCTCGGCGAGCTCCGGAACGCGCTCGATGGAGTGCACGTCATCTGCGAGCTCGGCCAGCACGGCCGCCTGGTAGCCCGAGCCGGTACCGACGTCGAGGACTCGCTCATCCCCGTCGAGGCCGAGCTCCTCGCAGATCCGCGCGACCATGTACGGCTGCGAGATCGTCTGGCCCGCGCCGATCGGCAGCGCCGCATCGTCGAAGGCCTGGCGACGAAGATCCTCTGGGACGAACAGCTCCCGTGGCACGCGTTCCATCGCTTCCAGCACCCGTTCGTCGACGATGTCGCGCCCGCGCAGCTGCCGCTCCACCATCCGCTCTCGTTCAGGCGGCACGGGCATAGGCCGGTGCCTCTACTCCGAAGTGGCGCAGGACGAGCGGCGCCACGCCGGCGATGCTCGCGGGCGGCGGGGCGCCGCCGAGCGCAAGCATGGGAACGAGCGAGTCGCCGTCGAGCAGCGACCCGTGCGACCCGCCCCCGACGTGGTGGCCTCCGCCGTGATCGGCGAGCTCGACTCCTGGGGCCGCCGAGACGATGACGTCACCGGCATTCGGGTTGGCGAGGGCATGCCAGGCCCGTTCCTGCCAACCCTCGGCGTCGGGGCCGAAGCGCAGCTCCTTGCCCTCGCGCAGCGCGACTCCCTCCCCATCTTCGCGGAACATGACCACGTCGAGAGCCCGCTCGGCGCTCAGCCGGCGCGCGATCTCGCTCGGCTCCGTCTTCGCGCCCGGCAGCACGTAGACCATCCCGGCGCGGTTCGAAGCCGTCACGGCCAGCTCGGCGTCCCGCCGCGATCCGCGGCGGTACAGGCGGAAGTCGGAGAGCGGTTCCTCGAGCCGGAACAGGGTCTCGACGGGCGTCTGCCCGTGATCGGAGCAGAGCACGACGTCGTAGCGCTCCAGGAAGGCGTCCAGGCCGCCGGCCGCCTCGACGAGGGCCGCAACCGCGGCGTCGCTCCTCGCGAGCGCCTCGTCCGCTCCGGTGGGCCCGAGCGCGTGGGACGCGAAGTCGTAGTCCGGAAGGTAGTAGAAGAGGAAGTCGAAGCCGTCGCGCGTGACGAGCCAGCGGCCGACGGCGGCTGCGTACGCATCGATCGAGCCCAGCGCGCGGCCGCGGACCGCGAAGGGCGCGCCGGTGACGTCCGACTCGAAGAGGCTGAAGTAGAAGAACCGCCGCGGCCCTTCGACGGCGCGCACGACGCCCGGGACGGTGGGGGCATGTCGCGTCCGGCCTCGGTAACAGGGGACATTGACGGCGGCCGTGACAAGGCCGGCGTCCTCCAGCGCCTCGAAGACGGTGACCGCGTCCGAGGCGAGGTGCTCCGCGTTCATCTCCACGATCGCGTCGCGGATCGACCGTCGCGCGCCCACTGCTCGCATCGCTCCGAACGAGGACCCGTACTCGACGAGGCGCTGCTCGCCGCGGTGGTACCACACGAGGTGCGGGATGTGGTGCACGTCCGGTCCGCCGCCGGTGGCGAGCGTGGCGAGGCAGACGGGAGTGAGCGATGGGAACGTCGAGAGTGACCGTCGGTACTCCGCCGTCTCGGCGAGCGCGGCGAGCGTCGGCGCCGCGCGGGTGTCGACTGCTCCCTCGAAGACGTGCGGGGTCAGCCCGTCGATGACGATCAGGATCAGTTTCTTGGGCATCAGTCGCGCGCGAGCATGCGCAGGCCCGCGTACCGCGTCGGCTCGCTCCGGCGCATGCGCGCTCCGATCGCCGGGACGAGGACCGCTTCCACGAAACCAACGAGCGGTACGAACGCCAGGACGGCAAGCGCGACCGCCATGACGCCGGTCAGCGCCGCAGTCGCGCCGCGGGTTCCTCCGCGCCGCAGGGTCCCGCTAACGAGCTGTAGCGCGCCGACCGAGCCGAGCACACCCCCAACGGCGCCCGCGATCGCGTCCTCGATGTCTCCGAGGAGGAATCCCAGCCCGAGGCCGACGGCCGCTCCCAGCACGGCAGCGCCGATGAGCCCCCAACGCACGGCGCCGAGCAGTCCTGC
>JBKPGE010000051.1:0-2705 GCA_046729215.1 Actinomycetota bacterium
CGGCGAGCGTCGCGCCCATCAGCAGGTCGAGCCCATGCTCGCGAAGGCGGAGGAAACCGGGGATGAGCCCGGCGGTGAGCGCCGCGAGGGACACGGCGATCGTGCCGACCGTCAGCCGGTCGAGCGCGACGAGTGAGGGAAGGCGAAGCCGGAGGAGTCCCGTCCGGTGACGCTTGAGCGCACGCTCTTGCCAGAGCTCGAGCGCGGCAAGGCCTCCCGCAACCGTGAAGCCGGCGAATCCGGCCAGCACAAAGGTGACGTGCACGAGCAGCAAAACGTCGCTCCAGGAGGTCCCTTCGTCGGTGCGTGTTCCGCCCGAGGCGTACGAGACAGCCAGCAGGACCGCGGCCAGAGGCATCACCGTCAACCCCAGGAGCCGGAAGCGGGGACTGCAGCCCCAGATCAGATACGCGCCGACGACGAGCCAGACGAAGAGGTTCAGGGAGCCGGCCCACGTACCCCACGGAAAGGCGTCGGCACGAGAAGCCTGGACGACGAGGAGCGCCGTCTGGGCCAGCCATCCAATCCTGACTCCCCACGTCGCAAGGCGCCCGAGCCTTCCGGGGTTCCGCACATTCCCGGCATAGGCGACCGCGGCCTCGCCGTAGGCCAAGAGCACCGGCCAGACGAGCTGCTCAGCCACCGGCCCGCTCCTTCGCGAGCCGCGCGAGCTCCGTCAGCTCGCGCTCGACTCTTGTCACCTTGAGCGCGATCAGCACGACGTAGAGGAGCACCGCCGCGAAGAGGACGAGGTAGGCGGCGGCGAGGTACTTCTCTCCGGTGCTCACGCCAGGAGCTCCCGGAGCTCTCGCAGCCTGGCATCCACGCGCTTGCCGGTCAATTCGATCAGGTACAGCGCTCCGGCAAGCGTCAACATGGCAGCGAGGCAGACGCAGAAGGAGATGAACATCGACGCGGACATCTGCGGCCCATCCCGGTTGAAGAGGGGCGCCGGATGGAGCAGCTGGTCGGCCAGCCGGATCGCCAGAAAGCTCACCGGCAGCAGGACGGCGCCGAACAGGGCATAGACCGCCGAGGTCCGGGCGCGGCGGGGCCCCGGCTCCGTCGAGTAGCGGAGCATGAAGTACGCCGAGTAGAAGAGGAACAGGATCAGGAACAGCACGAGCTGACGCTCACTCCAGGTCCACCAGACTCCCCACGAGATCTTGGCCCAGATCGAGCCGGTGACGAGCGTGAGCAGTCCGAAGATCACGCCGATGTGGACCGCCGTGTAGCTCTCGAGATCCGCTCGCTCATCGCCTTTCCAGAGGAGCCGGAACGCTTTCCAGGCCGCCCACCCGAAGCAGGCGTACGCCGTCAGGGCGACGGGGACATGGATGTAGAAGATCCGCTGGCTCGGCCCCTGATCCGCGTCCTCCGGGGCCCAGAGCAGCGCAAGGCCGAGCCCGGTGACGAGCAGCACCGCCGCGGCGAGAGAAAGGACGACCGCGCCGCTATTCCGTAACGACGTACTCAAAACTTGCCCACGAAAGAATCGCAAAGATGAGGTCGTAGAGGGCCAGGAAGCCGAGGTAGCGCCCAGGATCCTCCGCAAGCGTCGCACCGACACCGCCGACGACGATCGGGATGGCGAGCGGCAGGAAGAGGAGCGGCAAGAGCAGCTCCCGGGCCCGAGAGGCGGCGGCCATCGCGCCGAGGAGAGTCCCGACCGCGGCGATCCCGACGTTTGCGAGCGCAACGCCCGCGATCAGCTCCCACGTCACCGGCTCGTAGAAGAGCGCGAAGGCCGGGAGCGCGACAGCCTCGGCCAGTGCGAGCAACGCGAAGACGCTGAGCGTCTTGCCGAGCCAGATCGCGCTGCGGTCGCAGGGCGCGAGGAGCAGGCCGTCGATGACCGACTCGTCGCGCTCGGCCACGAAGGAGCGTACGAGCGCGAGCAGTGCCGTGAAGAGCAGCGCGATCCAGAGCATTCCGGCGGCCGCAAGCCGCGACGAATCGTCCGGCAGCGCAAAGTGGAAGATGACGAGGGTGGCGACGACGAACAGGAGCATGGCCGGCACTGTGTCTCGTGAGCGGAGCTCGACGAGGAGGTCCTTACGTGCAAGCGCCGTGACGTCCGAGAGGTAGCCGGTCATGTGGGGCCCAGCGCGAGCCGCGCTGTAGGGGTCGGGCCCAGGCGTTCTGGAAGATGGCTCGCCACGACGACGGTTCGGGAGGACGCCCGGCGAAGCTCGTCGAGGAGCAGCTCGGTGCCGCCCGCGTCGAGCGCGCTGAACGGCTCGTCGAGAAGCAGCAGGTCCGGCTCATGGAGAAGCGCTCTACAGAGGGCGAGACGCTGGAGCATTCCGCGGGAGAACGCGCCGGTTTGCTCGCGGCGCGCCTCCCAGAGGCCGAAGCGCTCGAGGAGCATGCCGATCCGCTCGCGGCGCTCCGGGATCCGGTACAGGCGGCCGTAGAGGTCGAGGTTCTCGAGCGGCGTCAGCTCCCGGTAGAGCAGCGGCTCGTGTCCGAGGAATCCGATCTGTGCTCGGTCGACCGCGACCTCGAGCTCGCCGGCCGTGGGAACAATGAGCCCGGCGAGCAGCCGGAGCAGCGTCGTCTTGCCGGATCCGTTCGGGCCCGTGACGAGGAGCAGCTCGCCCGCGCCAACCTCGACATCGACGTCCGTGAGGACGCGCTTGTCGCCGAACCGTCGTCCGAGCCCGCGAGCGTGGATCATCCGCGCGAGGCGCCTACGTATCTGT
>JBKPGE010000052.1:0-10214 GCA_046729215.1 Actinomycetota bacterium
GGCCTCGCGGTCGGACTCTCCTCGGCGGACGGAGAAAGCGCCGAACGAGCGAATGAGCGGTCCGATGAACGTCACGCGGTGCAGCTCGATCTTGGCCATGAAGCGAGTATTCCTCGGACACGCCGCTCCGAAGGCAGGCGGATCCAGCCACGAGAAGTGGTTCATTGCCAGGACGACGCCGCCGGTTGCCGGTACCCGCTCACTGCCGTAGACGCGAAGCGGCGCGAGGGCGCGAACGATGACCCCGATGGTCACACGACCAATGCCCCAGGCCACGTCGACGTGGTTCATGCCACGCGGGCGCGGACGAGCTGCTCGATCCGGTCGACAACGTCGCTCACGTCGAGCTCCGTCGTGTCGATTCGCTCCGCATCCTCGGCGGGCTGCATGCGGGCCGCGTCGCTTTCGTCTCGCAGGCGGAGGTCTGTCGCGAGCGCGTCGCCGCCGATGTCCGGCCGCTCCTGCTGCCGGCGGTGGGCACGGACCTTGGGATCGGCGTTCAGGTAGATCTTCACATCGGCGTCCGGCACGACCACCGTGCCGATGTCCCGACCCTCGATCACCGCGTTTCCGAGGTCGGCGAGTTCCCGCTGGCGGCCGCGCATGACCGCGCGCACCTCGGGATGGCGGGCGACGATCGGCACGAGGCGGTCGATCTCCGCCTGGCGGATTTCGTGCGTGACGACGGTCCCGGCGATTGTGACGGTGCCGTCCTCGTCCAGGTTGACCGGATTCTCCTCAGCGAGCCGACCCAGGGCGGCGCCGTCCTCCAGGTCGAAGGAGCGCTGGACCGCGAGCCATGTCACGGCCCGGTACATGGCGCCCGTGTCCAGATACCGGAACCCGAGCCGCTCGGCGAGCCGGCGCGCAACGGTGCTCTTTCCGGCTCCGGCCGGCCCGTCGATCGCCACGATCATCGTTGGGTCACCGAGTCGAGCAGGTCGAAGAATTCGGGGAAGCTTACCGTGACGCTTTCCGCGTCCTCGATCGTCACGCCTTCGCGGGAGACGAGCCCGCCGACTGCGCCGAGCATCGCAATCCGGTGATCGCCGCGAGCCGAAACCACACCCCCACCCTTTGGGCGGGTTGGGACCCCCCTCACCCTGAAGCCATCATCGCCCGGCCTGATGCGTGCGCCAAGGGCTCGTAGCGCATTTGTCACGGTTTCGATCCGGTCCGTTTCCTTTGCTCGCAGCTCCCGCGCGCCGCGCACGACGCTCTCCCCTCGCGCCATCGACGCGGCCAGCGCAAAAAGCGGCAGCTCGTCGATCAACGCGGGCACCTCCCCGGGCCGCACCGCCGTCGCCACCAGGCCCGCAGACCGAACCTCGAGATCCGCCACCGGCTCGCCGCTCACCGTCCGACGGTTGAAGATCGCGATGTTCGCACCCATGCGCTCGAGCACATCGAGGAGCCCGGTCCGCAACGGGTTCACGTTGAGACTGCGAACCAAGAGCTCCGAACCGTGGAGCAGCGTGGCCGCGACGATGAAGGGCGCCGCCGCGGAGAAGTCGCCGGCGATCTCGACTTCGAACGAAGCCAGCCGCTCGACAGGCGGCACGCGGACATCGGCGCCGCGCCGCGCCACCCGGACACCGATCTCCCGCAGCAGCCGTTCCGTGTGGTCTCGCGTCTGCACTCGCTCCACAACCGTCGTGGGCCCGCCGTCGGCAAACAAGCCCGCCAACAGCACCGCCGACTTGACCTGGGCGCTCGCGACCGGGAGCTCGTACCGGATCGGGCTCAACTTCCCGCCCTCGATCAGCACCGGCGCTCCGCCGTTCGTCGTCTCCACACGCGCGCCCATGCGTCGCAGCGGTTCGGCAACCCGCTCGTGCGGCCGACGGGAAAGCGACTCGTCGCCGGTGAGGACGAAGCGCCCTTCCTGCCCGGCCAGGATCCCGGACACGAGCCGCAGGACGGTGCCGGCGTTCCCGCAGTCGAGTGGATCACCGGACTCGCGCAGCCCGCGCAGACCGGCCCCGCGAACCCGCACGGTCTCGTCGGCCTCCGAAACGTGGACGCCGAGCTGACGCACGACCGAGATCGCCGCCTCAGTGTCCGCGGCCGGGCCGAAACCGCGGATCTCACTCACGCCGTCCGCGACCGCTCCGAGCAGTACGGCGCGCTGCGAGATGCCCTTCACGCCGGGCACGGCGATCGCGCCCTCGACGGACGCGGCGGGCTCGACTTTCATTCTTCCATGACTGCTGAGACGACGACGCCGTACCCCTGCGCCTCGAGCAGCGCAGCCGCGCGCTCGGCCTCGGCCTCCCCACTCACGAGCACGCTCAGCGTCCCGCCGCGCTCAGGGGAGCGGTGGTGGAGCTCGAAGTCTTCGATGTTGATCCGCTCGGCGCCGAGCGCCTGAGTGATCCCCGCCAGGACGCCCGGGCGGTCCGGCACGTGGACCGTCAGCCGTTGCAGCTGCCCGGGATCGCCGTACGCCTCGGTGATCATCCCGCGCCGGTTCAGGGCCGCCTCGCCGATCCAGCGCGCAAGGAAGCCCGCGTCTTCCGCGGCGAGCGCCGCCTCGACCTGCTCCAGCCCCCGACGGTGGTCGGCGAGCGCGGCGCGTAGCGCCTCCGCGTTGTCGAGGAAGATGTCGACCCAGATGCGCGGGTTCGCACCGGCCACGCGCGTCATGTCCCGAAGCGACCCGCCGGCGGACGAGAGCGGCTCGTGGCCGTCGATTCTCGTCGCCCCCGCCTGGTTCACGAGCACGTTGGCGAGGACGTGCGGGAGGTGACTCGTCAGCGCGACGAGCCGGTCGTGCGCCCGCGGGTCGACCGCCACAGGTGTCGCCCCCAACCCGGCGACGAAGCCGTGAACGAGCCGGTAGCGGTCCGGCTCGCTCTGCGGCAGCGGCGAGAGGAACCACGTCGCGCCGTCGAAGAGATCGGCGCTCGCGTGTTCGGGCCCGCGGGCCTCCGACCCACAGACAGGATGCCCGCCGATGAAGCGGGGAGATCCCGCCGCCGCCGCGCAGACCGCGACCTTCGTCGAACCGACGTCGGTGACGGTGCAGCCGTCGCCGGTCTCCGCCAGCACATCGCGCACCTGCGCGGCGAGCTGACTCACCGGCACGGCGACGACCGCGAGCTCGGCACCGTGCAGCGCCTCACCGAGCGTGGAGCCGACCGAGTCGACGGCTCCGCGCTCCTCGGCTATCTCCGCGGTTCCCCGGTCTTCGTCGAACCCGGCCACCGACGCGCCTTCGCGCTTCGCCGCAAGGCCGATCGAGGCTCCGATCAGCCCAGTGCCGACGACCGCGATCTGCACTACCCGATTTGCTTGCCCATCAGGGCGACGAGCTCCCCGACCTCGCGAGCGAACTCGGAGAACTCACCGGTCGGGAGCTGCTGCGGCCCGTCGCAGAGCGCCTCCTCGGGCCTCGGGTGCGCCTCGACGATGATCCCGTCCGCGCCGACGGCGGTCGCGGCCATGGCGAGCGGCAGCACCAGGGCCCGCCGTCCCGCCGCATGGGACGGGTCGACGATCACCGGTAGATGCGTCTCCTCCTTCAGCACCGCCACTGACCCGAGATCGAGCGTGTATCGAAGCGAGCGCTCGAAGGTCTTGATCCCACGCTCGCACAGGATGATCCGTTCGTTCCCCTCCTTGGCGACGTACTCGGCCGCCATCAGGAGCTCCTCCACGGATGCCGAGGGGCCGCGCTTCAGCAGCACTGGCTTGTCGATCCTGCCGACCTCGGCGAGGAGGAGGAAGTTCTGCATGTTGCGAGCCCCGATCTGGATGACGTCGGCGACCTCCACGACCTCCTCGACATGCCGTGGATCGAGCAGCTCCGTGACGATCGGCAGGCCGGTCTCCTCGCTGGCCTCGCGCAACACCTCCAGCGCGTCGAGCCCGAGCCCCTGGAACGTGTAGGGCGAGGTGCGCGGCTTGAAGGCGCCGCCACGGAGCATCGTCGCGCCCGCGTCGGCCACCGCCCGCGCCGTCTCGAGCGTCTGTTCCCGGTACTCGACCGTGCACGGGCCCGCGATCAGGCCGAAGAACGAGTCCCCGATCTTCCGTCCGCGGACGTCGATGACGGTCGGGTCCGGGGCCAGCTCGCGACCCACCAGCTTGTAGGGCTTCAGGATCGGCAAAACGCGCTCGACTCCGGGATACGCCTCGAGCGGGAGCCCGGCCAACGCCTCACGCTCGCCGATCGCTCCGATCACCGTCGCCTCGCGCCCGCGCGAAACCCGGGCATCGGCGCCCACCTCCTGCAGCCGGGCAACGACGTGCTCGGTCTGATCGGCCGTTGCGGCGCCGGCCATGACGATAATCAGCTCGGGCGAGGCGTTGTTGGTGGCCATGGAGCCAAGTGTAGGCTGCGCTCCGCTATCGACCCGAGTGCCGACCCGATCATCCGCCAACTACGCGAGCAGGTCTCAGACAACGACCGGGCGCTCGTGGAGGCGATCAACGTCCGTCTTCGCCTCGTCGAGCAGCTGAAGAGCTACAAGGAGTCCCGCGGCCTGGACTTCGTCGACCCCGAGCGCGAGGAGTGGATGCTGCGCGACGTGACACGCGCCAACCTCGGGCCGCTCTCGAGCCAGGGGCTCGAGGAGATCTATACCGCCATCCTCGACCTGACCAAGCGGGAGGTCTCTTGACCGAAGCGGTTCCCGCACGTACCCTCAGGCCAATGACTCCCGTCCGCAGCTGGGCCTGGGCTTGGCGCCACGAGCGGGGCGGGAGCCTGCGCCTGGACTGACGTAGGCCAACACCGTTCCGCTCGAAGACCTTCCGCCGGAGGGTCTTTTTGTTTGTCAAATGATCGTTCAAACCGTCATCTCAACCGATCTGATCACCCCGCTCGGGGCCTACCTGAGGCTGCGCGACGGTGTGCGTGCCAGCTTTCTGCTCGAGTCGGTTGAGCGCGGGCGTCTCGGCCGTCACTCCTTCGTCGGCTCCGGAGCGCGGTTCGTCGACTTCGCAGAAGCCGAGACCTGCGGCGAGCCCGTCGTCGGCTACCTAGGCTACGACCACGCCGCAACGCTGGAGCCGACGGTGCAGCTCCCGGACGAGGGCCCCACGCTGCCGGAGAGCCGCTTCGTCGTCGCCGACACGCTCATCCGCTTCGATCACGTGCTCGGCCTCGCCGAGGTCTTGAGCGGCAACCCGGACGAGATCGCCGCACGGCTCCAGGCGCCGCTCCACGATTCCCCAAACGGCCCCGGAGGCAAGGGCGGGCCGACGCGGCGGTCTCCCGGGCGCTTCGAGTACGAGCGGCGCGTCGAACAGGCGAAGCGCCACATCCGCGCCGGTGACGCCTTCCAGATCGTCCTCTCCCAGCGCGCGCAGCGCCCGACTCCGGCGACTGCGATCGACCTCTACCGCTCGCTCCGGCGTGTCAACCCGTCGCCGTACCTCTTCCTGCTCGAGCTCGACGACCTGGCGCTCGTCGGCTCCTCGCCCGAGACGCTCGTCAAAGCGGAGAACGGGATTGCGGAGCTGAACCCGATCGCGGGCACAACCCATCCGGGCGAGGGTGACGCGGAACGGCTCCTCGCGTCCGAGAAGGACCGAGCCGAGCACGTCATGCTCGTCGACCTCGGCCGCAACGACCTGTCGCGCGTCTGCAAGCCGGGCACCGTGCGCGTCCAGCGCTTCCTCGAGCCGGAGCGCTACTCCCACGTCACGCACCTCGTCTCGGAGGTAACAGGGGAGCTCGACGGCGACGTCTCGCACTTCGAACTGCTGCGCGCGTGCTTCCCGGCCGGCACCGTCAGCGGCGCGCCGAAGGTGCGCGCGATGCAAATCATCTCCGACCTCGAGGGCTACAGGCGAGGCCCGTACGCCGGCGCGGTCGGCTACTTCCTCCCGGACGGACCGCTGGACACCTGCATCGCCATCCGCACGATCCTGCTCCATGAGGGGGTCGCGTACCTCCAGGCCGGCGCCGGGATCGTCGCCGACTCTTCGCCCAGCGCCGAGCACGACGAGTGCCTGCGGAAGCTGGCCGCGCTCGAGCGCGCGATCGAGCTCGCGGAGGCCCGGGGATGATCTTGATCATCGACAACTACGACTCGTTCACGTACAACCTCGCGCACCTGTTCGGCGAGCTCGGCGCCGAGGTGGTCGTCCACCGGAACGACGCGATCGACGCGGACGAGGCCGAGCGGCTCGCACCGTCGCATCTGGTCGTCTCTCCCGGGCCTGGACGGCCGGCGGATGCCGGCGCATCTTCCGAGATCATCCGCAGGCTCGCGCCCCGCACTCCCACGCTCGGGGTCTGCCTCGGCCACCAGGCGATCGTCGAGGTCTTCGGCGGCGAGGTCGGCCATGCACGGACGCTGGTCCACGGCAAGGCGAGCGTGATCAGCCACGACGGGCGAGGGATCTTCCGGGACCTGCCGGACGACTTCCTCGCCGGCCGCTATCACTCGCTCGCGGCGACGACCATCCCGGACGACCTGGAGGTCTCGGCTACCTGCGGCGACGGCGACGTGATGGCCGTCCGGCATCGGGAACTGCCGGTGGACGGCGTCCAGTTCCATCCGGAATCGGTTCTGACTCCGATCGGCCCGGACCTCGGCCGCAACTTCCTCGAGGGGGGTTCGTGATGCAGACCATGCTCGCTCAACTCCTGGACGGCCACGACCTCACGCGCGACGAGGCGCGCGAGGCCATGAACACGATCATGAGCGGCGAGGCGACGCCCGCGCAGATTGGCGGCTTCCTCGTCGCGCTGCGGCTGAAGGGCGAGACCGCGGACGAGATCGCGGGCTGCGCGGAGGCAATGCGCGAGCACGTTCTCGCGGTGAAGCCGCAGCGGGATGATCTCGTCGACACCGCCGGGACCGGCGGCGACGGGGGACGCACGTTCAACATCTCGACCGCGGCGGCGCTCGTGGCGGCAGCCGCGGGAGCAGGCGTCGCCAAGCACGGGAACCGGGCCGTGTCATCGGCCTCGGGCTCCGCCGACGTGCTCGAGGCGCTCGGCTTCCAGCTCGAGCTGCCCCCGGAGCGGATCGCGCTGTCCATCGACGAGCTCGGCTTCGGCTTCCTCTTCGCGCCTACGCACCACCCGGCCATGAAGCACGCGGCGCCCGTGCGCAAGGAGCTCGCCGCGCGGACGGTCTTCAACGTCCTCGGGCCGCTCACCAACCCTGCGGGCGCCCGAGCGCAGGTCGTCGGCGTCTACTCGCCGGACCTCGTGCGGACGCTGGCCGAGGTTCTGGCCACCCTCGGCGCCCGCCGCGCCTTCGTCGTCCACGGGGCAGGCGGCATCGACGAGCTCTCGCCGGCCGGCCCGAACCTCGTTTGCGAGGTCGTCGACGGCGGCGTCCGCGAGCGTGAGATCGACCCGCTAGAACTGGGAGTCGCGCGATGCGCCCCGGAGGAGCTGCGCGGCGGATCGCCAGAGGAGAACGCACAAGCGATCCGCGACGTGTTCGCCGGCGGGAACGGCGGCCGACGCGACGCGATCCTGCTCAACGCTGCCGGGGCGATTGCCGCAGGCGGGCACGCCGCGGATCTCCAGGAGGGCCTGGAGATCGCCCGCAAGACTGTCGAGTCGGGCGCGGCGGCCGAGCGGCTGGAGGCCCTCATTGCGTTTCGCTGACGCACTTCGACGTTCCGGCCTGGCCGCGATTGCGGAGGTCAAGCGGCGCTCGCCTTCGGCGGGCGATTTGCGTCCCGACGCCGATCCCGCGGAGCTGGCGGCCGGCTTCGACCGCGCAGGCGCCTCGGCGATCTCGATCCTCGTCGACGAGCGCTTCGGCGGCAGCTGGGACGATCTCCACGCCGCACGCGCCGCCACGGCCATGCCGCTTCTGGCCAAGGGCTTCTTCTCGAGCCGCTCCCATCTTCAGGACGCGCGCGAGAACGGAGCCGACGCGGTGCTCCTGCTGCTCCGGGATCTCGACGACCAGAACACATTGGAGTTGATGCAAACAGCGAGAGAGCTTGGCCTCGATGCGCTGGTCGAAGCCCATGACGCGAACGAGCTCGACCGGGCCGTCGCGCTCGGGGCCGACGTGATCGGGATCAACGCCCGAGACCTCTCCACCTTCCAGATCGACCGCAGAGCCCAGCTCGACCTCGTCGCGAAGTCGCCACGGGACCGGCTCGTGGTCGCGGAGAGCGGGATCTCCTCGCGCGCTCAGGGTGCGGCGGCCGAGCTTGCAGGCGCCGACGCGATCCTGGTCGGCTCCGCGCTGATGCGCGCAAGGGACCCGACGGCCAAGCTAGCGGAGCTGATCTCCCGGCCGCTGGTCAAGGTCTGCGGGCTCACGCGCGAGGAAGACCTCGCCGTCGCGGCCGACGCCGGAGCCGACTTCGCCGGTTTCATCCTGGTCGACGAGAGCCCGCGCGGAACGGACGAGGTCCTCGCTGTGCCCGACACGATGCTCTCTGTCTCGGTTCATGTCGGCGAGTACGAGGATCGAGGCGCAGACCTCGTCCAGCTCTACGAGCATGAAGACGGGCGTGTCCGAGGTCGCGACGCCGTGCTGCTCCGCAACGGCGAGGAGGTCGCCCGCGTCCTCGACCTCCCATGGGAGCAAGACGACCCCGAGCACCTTCACCGCGCGCAGGCCGCGAACGACCGCATCGTTCTCGCCGGCCGGCTCGGCCCGGAGAACGTCCGCCGCGCGATCGACGCCGTCAAACCCTGGGCCGTCGACGCCGCCTCCAAGCTCGAGCGCGAGCCCGGGATCAAGGATCACGCCCGCGTGCGCGCGTTTGTCGAGGCAGCCAGATGACGGTCGGCCTCTACGGCACGTACGGCGGGCGATATGTCCCCGAGACGCTCATCCCGGCGCTCGACGAGCTCCAAGCCGGCTGGAACGAGGCCCGCGAGGACCCGTCCTTCGCAGCCGACCTCGACCACCTCCTCCGCACCTTCGCGGGGCGGCCCACACCGCTCACCCTGGTCGAGCGCTTCGCCCCGGGGAAGCGCGTCTACCTCAAACGCGAGGACCTCCTCCACACCGGCGCCCACAAGCTCAACAACACGCTGGGCCAGGCGCTTCTCGCCGAGCGCCTCGGCAAGGACCGAATCGTCGCCGAGACGGGCGCCGGCCAGCACGGGGTCGCAACGGCGACGGTTTGCGCCCGCTTCGGCTTCGAATGCGTCGTCTACATGGGCGCCGAGGACATGAAGCGCCAGCGGCCGAACGTCGAGCGGATGTACCTCCTCGGCGCCGAAGTCCGGCCGGTGGAGTTCGGGACGAAGACGCTGAAGGAGGCGACGAGCGAGGCGATCCGCGACTGGATCACGAACGTCGAAACGACGCACTACCTGATCGGCTCGTGCGTGGGCCCGCACCCGTACCCGGAGATCGTCCGACAGCTCCAATCCGTGATCGGCCGTGAGGCACGCGCGCAGATCCTCGAGGCGGAAGAGCGGCTGCCCGATGTCGCTATCGCGTGTGTCGGCGGCGGCTCGAATGCGATCGGGCTCTTCGCTGGCTTCGTCGACGATCCCGACGTCCGGCTCGTCGGCGTCGAGGCCGAGAAGGCCGCCAGCCTCGGTGACGGGCGGCCGGGCGTCCTCCACGGAGCCCGGTCGTCGCTGCTGGCGGACGAGGACGGGCAGATCCTCGACGCGCACTCGATGGCGGCCGGACTGGACTATCCGGGCGTCGGCCCCGAGCACGCGTTCCTCCGCGACTCCGGCCGCGCCGAGTACGTCAAGGCGACAGACGACGAGGCGCTCGCAGCTCTGCGGCAACTGACGCAAACAGAAGGGATCCTGCCGGCGCTCGAGCCGTCCCACGCGCTGGCCCGCGTCGACGGCCTGGACGCCGACCTGATCCTCGTCTGCCTGTCAGGCAGAGGCGACAAGGATCTCGCGAGTGTTTGAGGTCGCCTCGCGCGCACTGACGTTTCCGGCTGAGGGCATTCGGCGGAACGGGCTGCTCTTCCGGCTTCCGAGGGCCGACGACATCGAGACCGTCGCGCCCGCCTTCGGAGACGAGGCGCTGGCCGGGGAGGCGAACATGCCGGCGTTCAGCCGGGACCAGCTGCGCGAGCAGCTTGCCGAGCTTCCGACGATGCTCGAGCAGGGCTTGCTTCTGCCGCTCGTCATCGTCGACAGCGCGACCGGGGAGATACAGGGCGGCTGCGTCATGCACCACTTCGACTGGGAGAAGGCGCAGATCGAGATCGGCTACTGGCTCTTCGCGCACGCGCGTGGCCGAGGGACGGCAACGAAGGCGGCACGCTTTCTCGCCGAGCACGGCTTCTCACTGGGA
>JBKPGE010000053.1:0-4870 GCA_046729215.1 Actinomycetota bacterium
CTACTACCCCCAGCGAGACGGCCGCTTCCAGGAGCTCGACAGCGACCGCAGCACCTCGAGCGAGCTGCTGCAAGCACACCTTTTGGGTGCCCGGGTCGTCAAGGCCTTCAACGCGATCCAGTGGATGCGTCTTCGCGACGATGGCCGTCCCGCCGGTGATCCCGAGCGGCTTGCGATCCCGATCTCGGGCGACGACGAAGACTCGAAGGGTGCCGTGGCCCAGCTGATCGACCAGATCGGCTTCGACCCAGTCGACGCCGGCACACTTGCGAACGGCGGACGCAAGCATCAAACCGGTGGCCCGGCCTACACCCAGGGCCTGCCCACCGCCGAGTTGCGGGCCCGCCTCGCTGCCTGAGCAAAAGAGCACACGCGAATGCCGTCCACAGTCGTCCACGAGTTCCGCGTGACGGTCGGAGCCGACATGCTCGACGATTTGCGCTTGCGCCTGTCGAGGACGAGGTGGCCCGACGAAATCCCTGGTTTCGGTTGGCGCTTCGGCAACAACCTCCAGTACATGCGCGATCTCGCCGAGTACTGGCGCAGCGGCTACGACTGGCGGGCCGAGGAGAGAGACGGATCAATGCCTTCCGTCATACATGGCGAGCTACGACGAGCTCGACTTGTCCTTCATCCACGAACAGCACGATGGCGACCAGTCCGTGCCGCTATTGATGCTTCACGGGGTGGCCGAGCTCGTTCTGGGAGTTCAACCGCCTGATCCCGCTGCTCGCTGCCGGCTCCGTGAAGGTCGTAGCGCCCTCGCTGCCGGGCTACGGGTTTTCGTACCGCGCCGGCCAACGTCGGTGTGGGCTGGTGGAGTATGCCGATCCGCGCGCGGGGCTGATGACGGACGGCGGCCGGACGAGGAGCGGGAGCCCTTGACGAAGGCGACTTGGGCTCCGTCGTAGGATTGTCAAAATTGACAACGCAGGCGACCGCGGCATCTTGCTCGGAAGCCATACTCACTGCGCTCCGGCCTCATCAAGGGCAGGTCGGCCCGGCCGCGCCGTGCCGTATCCTCGAACATGTGTTCGATGTCGACGACGAACTCGGCTGGCTGGGCGAGCTGAACGAGCAGCAACGGGCGGCGGCGACTGCGCCGCCCGAGCGGCCGCTGCTGATCCTGGCCGGGGCGGGCAGCGGCAAGACGGCGACCTTGTCGGCGCGGGTGGCCTGGCTCGTCGCGCAGGGACTCGCGCCGGAGCGGATCCTGCTCTTGACCTTCACGCGCCGCGCCGCCCGCGAGATGCTGACGCGCACGCGCGCGCTGCTCGAGCGCGCCGGCATCGCCGCCCGCGGCCAGGTCGTCGGTGGCACCTTCCACTCGGTCGCCTGGCGCCTGGTGCGGCTCTACGCCGAGCCGCTGGGGCTGCCGCCACGGCTGAGCGTGCTCGACGCCGGCGACGGCGCCGACCTGCTCGACCTCGTGCGCCAGGAGCTCGGCTACGCTGACTCGGGCCGGCGCTTCCCGCGCAAGGTAACCCTCGCCGACATGTACTCGCGCACCGTGAACGCGCAGCGCCCGCTCTCGGAGGTGCTAGCTGAGCAGTTCCCCTGGTGCGAGCCCTACGCCGAGGAGATCGGGCGGATCTTCGGCCGCTACGGCCGGCGCAAGCGGGAGGCCCAGGCGCTCGACCTCGACGACCTGTTGCTCTACTGGCGGGCGCTCGCCCAGCACGAGGTTGCCGGCGGGCGGCTGGCGGCGATGTTCGACCATCTGCTCGTCGACGAGTACCAGGACGTTAACGCGCTCCAGGTCGACGTCGTCCATGCGCTTCGCCGCGACAACCGCGGCGTGACCGTCGTCGGCGACGACCTGCAGGCGATCTATGGCTTCCGCGCCGCCAGCGCCGCGCACATCCTCGGCTTCCCGACCCTCTTTGCCGATGCGGACACGGTCACGCTGGAGCGGAACTACCGCTCGACCCAGCCGATTCTCGATCTCGCCAACGCCGTCGCGGCACAGGCCAAACGAGCCCATCCGAAGCGACTGCGGAGCGTGCGTGGCGAGGGGCGACGACCGCGGCTCGTCTTCTGCCGCGACGAGGCGGAGGAGGCGACGTTGGTCGCCGAGCTCGTGCTCACCGAGCACGAGTGCGGCGTTGCGCTGCGCGAACAGGCCGTGTTGATGCGGACCGGTCACCACTCCGACCCGTTAGAGCTCGAGCTCGGTCGCCGCCGCGTCCCATATGTCAAGTACGGCGGCATCCGCTACCTGGAGGCGGCGCACGTCAAGGACTACCTGTCGCTGCTGCGGCTGGTCGTCAACCCGGCCGATCAGGTCAGCTGGTTCCGCATCCTGCAGCTGCTCGAAGGAATCGGACCGCGCGTCGCGGGCCGGATCCTCGCCGGGCTCGAGCTGAACTTGGCGACGCTGGCCGAGCAATGGGCGAGCGCCTCGGCCGTCCCGGAGGCGTCACGAGCCGACGGCGCGGCGCTCGTCGGGGCGCTTGCTGTTGCCGCCACGAAGGACGGCGCAGGCACACAGGCAGGGTTGCTACGTGACGCGCTTGCGCCCTTCATCCGGCGGCGCTATCCCGATGCGGAGCCGCGCCTGCACGACCTTGGCATCCTCGCCGACTCCGCCGCCAAGGCCTCGAGTCTCGAGCAGTTCGCCGCTGAGCTCGCCCTCGATCCGCCGCAGTCGAGCGCCGACTTCGCCGGTCCGCCCAAGCTGGACGAGGATTACCTCGTCCTGAGCACGATCCACTCGGCGAAGGGACTCGAGTGGGACCTCGTGCACCTGATCCACGCCTCCGACGGCAACCTCCCCTCCGACATGGCGCTCTCCAACCGCGACGGCCTCGAGGAGGAACGAAGGCTGCTATACGTCGCGCTGACGCGCGCGCGGCACGGGCTGAACATCACTGTTCCGATCCGCTATTTCCACCGGCCAGGCGGCGTCGACGACGCCAGCGGGCTCGGCAAGACCTCGCGCTTCCTGACCGACGAAGTCCAGTCGCTCTGCGAGCTTGTGCAGCGGACGGAGCCGGCGCCGCCGCTCGTCGGTGTGGAGATCCACGAGCAGGTGACGGTCGCCGTCGACGCGCTCTGGCGCTGACCGCCACCTCGCCAGTGGGACTCTCTCGCGCTCGAGCATTCCGGCCCTTGACTAGACCGGCTGAGCCAGTCTGGATCAGCCCTCTGCTCCCTCGCGTCGCAAACCTTCGTCTGCGTATTCGATCAGCAGGTCGCTGACCGAGAGACCACGCCGCTCGGCCTCATCAGCGAGCCGCTCCGCGAGCTCGGTCGGGATGACGACCGTGCGACGTACGCAGTCGTCGCTCTCCCACACATCGTCTGGCGTCTCAGACAAGCTCTCTCCTCTCGGATGCGATCCGCCGTGACGGCTCCTCGAGCGGGACGTAGCGGCGCAGGATGCGGTCGCCCAGAAGGCCGAGACAGCTCAGGTTGGGGAAGCCCGGCCCCTGTGCGAGCCCGGCGAGCACCGGCAGATGCAGCGGCGGACTGAGGGCGGCGACTGATAGGTCTATGTCGATGCGCCGTTCGAGTTCGGCTCCCGCGAGCGCGCTCTCGAGCCGACGCCGCGCCTCGCCGCCGAGCAAGTCCTGGAAGAAACGAGCATCGAAGCCGATCGCGACGACGACGAGGTCGTAGGCGACGCGCTCGCGCTCGTCGCCGTACTCGATCGTGACCACGACCTGTCGCTCGCCGGCTTCGATCGCGGCCGCGCGCCCGGCGAGCGTGCGAAAGCCGCGCGACCGGTTGAGGGTCGCCTCGGACTGCAGCGAGAAGACGCCGCGGTCAGTGCGCTCGAGAAACTCGCGCCGGTGCGACTCGGCCAGCCGTGGCCAATCGCCGGGGTCGGAGTAGAAGCGGTTCTCGTCGTAACTCTCCCCGCGGGAATAGAGCACCCCGCGGCTGGTCAGGACGTCGATCGTCGAGCGCTTGTGCGACCTCTTCAATAGGTTGATGACGACCGAGGCGGCCGTCTCGCCGCTGCCGATTACGCACACGTTCCGAGCGACGTGCTTCTTGAGCGTTCGCTCGTGCAGCCAGTAGCTGCGTCCGTCGAACACGCGCGGGTGCTGTTGCGGTTGGCCGGCGACTGCGATCGGTGGGCCGGCGCCGGTGAAGACGACGCCGTCGGCCGAGAGCGCCTCGCCCTGCTCGACCGTCAGCCGCCACTTGTCGCGCTCGACCTCGAGGGCGATGACCTCACCGGCAACGATCTCGGCCTCGGCCCGCTCGGCGACCTCGCGCAGGTAGGCGCTCCACTGCCGGTGCGTCGGGGGCATGCGGCCGCGATCGACCCAGTCCGCGTACACGCCCCGCGCGATCAGATGCCGCGGCCACCCATACTCCGCCATCGCCGCGGTGACCGCCGCCGAGGCCGGGCCCCAGCTGTCGGCGTACGGGAAGCCGACGTCCTTCTCCGGAGGCGTCCCCAAGGGCAAGAGGCCGTTCGTGTACCCCTGCCGCCCGCTCCAGTGCCCGGCGACGGCGCCTCGGTCGATGAGGACAACGCGCGGCGCGTCGAGGCCGGCCTCCGAAAGAGCACGAGCCTTGGCGGCGATCGCGATGCCCTTCGGCCCGGCGCCTATGACGGCCAATGTCGGCACTGGGCCGAGGATAGTCTCGCAACGAGTGTCCGCCGCCTATGCGGGCAGTTCGCCCTCCTCGACGGAATCGAGCAGAGCGTCCTTTGTGGCGGCGACCGTCTGCTTGTTGTCGGTGCGAGATGCGCGCTCGCATAGGCGAGACGCGCGCTAGCGTCGAGGCATGAACGAGATCCGAACCCATCTCTCGGAGTCGTGCCGGCAGAGGCGCTGAACTTCTTTTCTGCGGAGGAGGTGGCACGGGCGCGGGCCTACCACCGCCCCCTCTACTGGGCGGGAGCGATCGA
>JBKPGE010000054.1:0-5257 GCA_046729215.1 Actinomycetota bacterium
GGCTCGCGAAGGATGGGGGCAAAGCGGTGGGCGCTGCCGCGGCGGCAGGGATGCTCGCGATGCGGACCGGCGATCACTTCGACGACGTCGTCCCCTACGTCCAGCCTCCGACCGGGCCGGGCGTGTTCGAGCCGATCGCGCCCACGCCGCCCGTCGACGTCAAGCTTCCGCTCGTACGCTCGTTCACGTTCGACTCGCAGTCGGAGTACCGCCCGCGCGGGCCGCTCGAGCTGACGAGCAAGCGTTTCGCGCGAGACGTGGCGGAGGTGCAGGCGTACGGCCGCGCCGACAGCGCCGTTCGAACGCCGGCGCAGACCGAGACCGTCCGCTTCTTCACCGAGAACCCGTTCGTCCAGTTCAACCGTACGCTGCGTGAGCTGGCGATCGCGCGTGGACTCGACCTGCGCGAGTCTGCCCGGCTGCTCGGGTACATGAACGTCGCGACGGCTGACACGATGATCGCCTGCTGGGAGGCCAAGTACCACTACTACTTCTGGCGCCCCAACCACGCGATCCAGCGGGCCGACACCGACGGGAACCCGGCCACCTCGCCCGACCCGACCTGGTTGCCGTTGATCGTCGGCAACCACCCGGAGTATCCGTCCGGCCACGCCTGCGGCACCGCTGCTTTGACCCAGTCGCTACGCAGCTACTTCGGGACGAAGCACGTCGAGCTCGTGATGTCCAGCACCGCCGTCGGAGCCGGTCCGCCACGGACGTACGAGAATCTGGACGAGCTCGTCTGAGGTCGAGGACGCCCGCGTCTGGGGCGGTCTCCACTACCGCACGACGATGACGAGGACCGCCAGGCACTTCCCCCAGATCGCGCGCGACGTCGGGCGGAAGTACTTCCTCACCGATGCCGGCCGGAAGGGCGACGAGGACGACTAAGACGACAACGAAAAGCGACGACTGACACAGCCAAACCGGGCGGACCGACCCTCGAACGGCCCGCCCGCCGGGCTCAAGCTCCGTCGTTTCCTAGATCGGCAAGTTGGTCGGGTGGCCACTAAGCCTCGTGCTTGACTTGGCGACCAGACCGCGGAAGTAATGGAAAACCGATGAAGCGCTCTAGTGAGCGCGGAAGGAGACCTAAATGCAGCGGAAACTGAAGTGGCTCGTCGTCATCGGCATCGTGAGCGCGGCCGCGTACGGCGGCACCGTGCTGGCGACGCCCCCCTCGGGGACGACCGTCGCCCCGCTCGCGCCAGTGGCCCAGTTCGACGAGATCAATGCCAAAGCCAAGATCGGCGAGTGGAAGGCGAAGATCAAGACGAAGGGAGTGTCGGACCTCCACATCGTGCAGGTCACGATTCAGCCGGGCGGGACAATTGGCTGGCACAGCCACCCCGGCTTGAGTTTTGTGATCGTCAAGTCGGGAACCGCGACCGTCTACGACGGCGACGACCCTTCCTGTACGCCCCACGTACTCCCGACCGGGTCGAGCCTCTTCGAACCGGCCGGCGACGTGCACATCGTCCGAAACGAGGGCGATGTCCCCTTGATGAACGTCGTCGTCCAGCTCGTTCCGAACGGCGCACCGAGACTGATCAGCGAGCCGGATCCCGGCAACTGCGACTTCTGAGCACCGCGCACCGGGAGGAGCCGGTCGAACCTTCGCCGGCTCCTTCCCGGGCGTCCCTCGCGTTCCGGGAGGTCCGACCATGCCGAGCTAGCTCGTCGAGACGTACGTTCCGAAACTACACGGCGCATGCGGCGCGCGCGGCAGGGCGCCGGGCACTGCGCGGCCGCAGAGCAGCTCTCGGGCGAGGGCGCGACCGTGCGTTACATCCGCATGACGTTCCTCCCCGACGACGAGACGTCTACCAAGCGCAAGTCGAGGCTAACCGGCGTAGTAGCCTCCGGTCTACAGGCCTCGGACACCTGTAGGAAGACCGAGGCGCCGCATGATGGCCTCGTGTCGCGGGCGGCGAGGGATCCCGTGCCCGATCCGTCGGGCGGTGGGTGGAGACGACCCGGCGGACCTCGGCGATCCCGTGCTCGGCGCCTCCTCGCCGACGTGGATCGTCACACCCAGCCCGAGCTCGCGCCCTGCTGGACGAGCGGGCGTAGGTTGCGGTACGGGTAGGGCCGTCGGCGTTCGGGCACGGGCCGGCGATGTCGATGCCGACGATTCCGCGCGACGCGGCTGATTTGCCTCAGGCACTATCTCAACTAGCGCCGAGATCAGTGGAAGAGGTGTACGGGTGCTCGAGATCGGCAGCAGCCTTCGCGAAGCGAGGAATCGCCACGGGGTCGAGCTGGCCCAGGTCGAGGCCGATACGCACATCCGCACGCGGTATCTCAAGGCGCTCGAGGACGACCGCTTCGACCTCCTTCCCGGCGATGCGTACGTCCGGGGGTTTCTGCGCACATACGCGGACTACCTCGGGCTCGACGCGGAGCTCTTCGTCGACGAATACAAGGCGTGCTTCGCTCCGCCCGAAGAACCTCTGCCTCAGCTCATCCCGCGTCGTCGGATCGACCTGCCACGGCTCCGCACCCTCGCGACAGTCGGCGCCGTTCTCGCCGTTGCCCTTGTCGTCGTGCTCGCCTGGCGAGCCGACGGCGGCGGCCGCGAGCCGACCGAGCGTGCGGGGACCGGCGAGCCCGCCGCCCCCAGGAGCGCGCCTCAGGCCCCGGCAAGAGTCGTCCGGCGAGCGCGGCCCGAAGTGGGGCCGGCGAAGCTGATCCTGACTGCCGCACACGGGCGCTGCTGGCTCCAAGTGAACCTCGGCTCAAGGACGGGCAGGTACCTCTACGAGGGCTCCCTGGAGCAGGGTCAATCGCTCCGTTTCGCCGGAAAGCGACTCTGGATCCGGCTCGGTGCGCCCCAAAACCTCGAGGCGAGCCTGAACGGCGTGCCGGCCGGCTTGCCGGACGACACAGCCAGCGTCGTCGTAACGAGGGCGGGTGTGCGGATGGTCGAGGGCAGCTAGCGCTATTCCAGGTGGCTGCTCGAGTCGTGCGTAGGGCCCCGGTCGGCCGGCTGGCCGACCTGCTGACGAGCCTGCGTCTTGCCGCCGCCCCCGCACTCGCAGCCGCCGTCGCCGCGGGCCGGCTCGGAGTCGCGGCGGCGCTGCTCGCGGGCGCGTGGCTCACGGACGCGCTCGACGGGGAGGCGGCGCGTGCCTCTGGCACACGCACGCAGCTGGGCCGCTTCGACCTCGTCGTCGACACGACCGTGGGTGCGGGCGCGCTCGTCGGCCTCACGCTCGCAGGCCACATCCCAGCACTGCTGACGGGCGGGCTCCTGGTCGTGGTCGGAGGCGCCTTCCTCGTGCTGCGCAATCCGGCGCTGAGCATGGCGCTTCAGGCGGTTGGCTATGCGTCGCTCCTGTGGACGCTCTGGGACGAGGGGGAGCCGGCGGTCTGGCTACCGCTCGGGACCGCTGCCAGCCTCGGACTCATCTTCCACCGACGCCTCTTCAAGAAGGAGATTCCCGCCTTTTTGCAAGGCGTCGCGACCCTTTCGCGTCGACGCGAACGCTTCGATCTGTAAGCGGATGAACCGTTGTTCGCACCCGTGAAAGCGATCGTTGGCGAGCGCTACGGCCCGCCCGACGTGCTCGAGCTTCGAGAAGTCGACAAGCCGGGCGTCGAGAACAACGAGGTGCTGGTGCGCGTTCACGCGTCGTCCGTCATCCGACCGACTGGTATCGAGTTATGGTCCGTTCTTCATGCGGCCCTCGGAGGGGTTGCGTCGACCGAAGCGCGCGGAGCTCGGGAACGACCTGACGGGGCGGGTCGAAGCCGTCGGGAGAGACGTTGAGGAGTTTCGGCCGGGTGACGAGGTGTTTGGCACGGGGCTGGGCGCGTGGGCCGAGTACGCCGTCGCGCGCCGGTCTCACCTGGTGCGAAAGCCGGCGGGAGTGTCGTTCGAGGCTGCGGCGGCAGTGCCGGTCGCGGCCCTCACTGCTCTGCAGGCTGTGCGCGACGTAACCGCCGTGTGCAGCACGTCGAACGTCGATCTCGTCGGGTCGCTCGGAGCGGACCGCGTCGTCGCTACACACAAGACGACTTCACCAGGCTTCGTGAGCGTCACGACGCGATGCACGACATTGCCGGTAGCCGCTCGTTCCGCGAGTTCAGGCGGGTCTTGACTTCGCAGGCACGCGTCGTTGCGGTCGGAGCCCCGATGTCGGTGCACGGGCTCGGACTGCTGAAGCACAAGACCTGCAGGCGATGCACGAGCTGCTCGAGGCCGGAACAGTCAAGTCGGTGATCGACAGGCGCTACGAGCTACATGAGGTGCCCGAGGCTCTGCGCTACCTGGGGACGACACACGCGCGAGGCAAGGTCGTCATCGTTGTGTGGGGGAGGCGTGTTTACTGCCCGCGAGGTGAGCTCAGCAGCCACGACGTCCGAACCTGCCGTGCCCGATCATCGAGCGCGGACAACAGCCGGTCGAGCTCGGCGAGATGTGCACGGAAGTCGTGGACGCGTCGAAATGCCGGTGCGAACTGGCCCAGAGGACTAACTGGATCCGCGTCGAGCTCGGCCAGCCGATGCTCGAGGCGCTCGAGCTCTGCACCCAGGATCAGCGAGTAGGCTCGACCATCCTCAGCGAGCTTTCGCAGCTCCGCTTCGGTGACGAGCCGCTGCGGATTCGCGAGCACGATGCAAATCCGTTCCTTCAGAGCGGTGTCGAGCTCGAGCCACGCTTCAGGCATCGTGGCCTGGGAGCCTAACGCGGCGGCTCGATTCACACGGGGCCGTACTCGCGCCCTGCTGGACGAGCGCGAGATCGATGCCGACGATCTCGCGCCGCGTCCCTACTTCGAGTAGTAGCCGTACTGAGACGGCCCAACCTGGACTGGCCCGTAGACCTGACCCAGCGGCGTGCCCCAGTCGCGGGCGTGCTCGTACCGGTCGCCTTGCGACGGGCGGTTGCTGTCACCTGCAGCGACCACTGTCGGTGTGGCAGCGATCCCGATGACGATGCCGATGACAAGTGCGATGCGCTTCATGGGCGCCTCCTTCCGTTCTCGATCTCCATGACTCGACGGTAGGAGGGGATTGCGCTCTTGTCGTTCGCGCCGGCGACGTTGCCAATGTCACCGCCGTGACACGCGCGTCGGTTAGGTGACAAGGCGGACGAGCCGTACACTCGGCTCAATGGCCGAGGCCAGGAAGACGGTGACGATTGTCTTCTCGGACGTGGCCGGCTCCACCAGCCTGGGGGATCGGCTCGATCCGGAGGCGCTTCGTCGCGTGATGGAGCGCTACTTCGCCGAGATGCGCTCCGTGCTCGAGC
>JBKPGE010000055.1:0-2514 GCA_046729215.1 Actinomycetota bacterium
CAGCTGATAGAGCCGGGGTTGCACAAGGGTTCCGTGGCCGTCCTCGTCGACGTCGAGCCCGTGAGCGCCGCCGGGTGGTTCTCCATCGACGAGCACGCGGAATGGGACCGCAGTCTCCCGCGCTCGCAGGACGAGATGGACATCGCGGGCGTGGAAGCGGAACCGGATCCGCCCGTCGGCGGCGTTCAGCACACTCGCACCCGGTTCGACGGTCCAGTCACCGGAGAGAGCCCACTGGTTTAGCTCCAGCCGATCGGGTGCCCCATCCGCGAGGTTCTGGCCCTGCTCATAGCCGAGATACGTCTCGGGAGACCGCAAGCTCGTCCAGTCGGCTTGAGCCTCGAAACCTTCGTCGGCGACCGAGACCAGATCGTCACCGATGCCGTCGCGGCCGGCTTCGCCCAGTAGCCGCTGGATGACCATCTCGCACTCCTCGTAGCCACCCTCGCCAAAGTGGTTGTGCCGGATTCGTCCTTCCGCGTCGGCGATGTACACGGCGGGCCAGTAGTTGTTGTTGAACGCCCGCCAGACAGCGTAGTCGGGGTCGAGCGCGATCGGATACTCGACGCGCATGTCCTTCGCGGCCCAGCGGACGTTGTCGGCGTCCTGTTCGAACGGGAACTCCGGCGTATGGACGCCGACAACAACCAACCCTTGATCCCCATACTTCTCGTGCCAGGCGCGGACATAGCCGAGCGTGCGCAGCCAATTGATGCAGGTGTACGTCCAGAAGTCGACGAGGACGACCTTCCCGCGCAGGCCCTCCGGAGTGAGCGGGGACGAGTTGAGCCAGTCGGTTGCTCCGTCGAAACCCGGCAGGTGACTCTCGGCACGCAGCTTGGCGAAAAGGCTCACTTCCCACCAACTTCGACGATGGCCTCGGCGAACGCCTCCGGGGCTTCTTGGGAATGCAATTGGCGCGGGAACGGCGTCATCTCGGCCGTGCTCTTCCAATCAACCAGGGAATACCGCCTTCCTCCGGGGTGGTGTGCGCGCCGCTCAACGCAGTGGGCTGAATGCCGCGCGGACCTCGTTGGAGAAGACCTTCGGCTCCTCCCAGGCGGCGAAGTGGCCGCCCTTGTCGGCCTCGTTGAAGTAGATGAGGTTGGGGTACGAATTCTCGGCCCAGCTGCGCGGGGTCCGCCAGATCTCGCCGGGGAAAGTCGTAAAGCCGGTCGGAATCGAGACCTCCGGAGGAGCCTGGCCAGACGCGGCCGCAGCAGCTGCGGCGTGTCCGTCTTCCCAGTACGACCGCGCCGCCGAGGCCCCGGTGCCGGTCAGCCAGTACAGGGTGATGTTGTCGAGAATGTTGTCCCGCGTGAGGTTGCCCGCAGGCTCCCCGTCGACGAAGGCGCGCGCGATCTTCTCGTAGCTGTCCGTGTCGTGGTCGAGCAGCCACGCCGCCAGGGCGACGGGTGAATCCAGCAGGGCGTAGCCGATCGTCTGCGGCCGCGTGGCCATCTCCAGGAAGTAGCCAAAGCCGCTCGCCTTGAACGTGTCGAGCTGAGCCTGCGCGGCGCGTTCCTCGTCGGACTCCGTCGGCTGGGGCCCGGCAAGTACCGTCACGAGCAGGTTGGTGTGGATGCCGAGCAGCCCCTCGGGTGCCTGGCGCCCCATCGCGTCGGTGACCGCAGCGCCCACGTCACCGCCCTGGGCGACGTAGTTCGGGTAGCCGAGGCGGTGCATCAGCTCCGCCCAGGCTTGCGCGACGCGGCCGACATTCCAGCCGAGCTCGGCCGGCTCGCCCGAGAAGCCATAGCCGGGAAGGGACGGAAGGACTAGGTGGAACGCGGCCGCCGCTTGCCCGCCGTGCGCGGTGGGGTCCGTGAGCGGGCCGACGACGTCGAGCAGCTCGATGACGGAGCCCGGCCAGCCGTGCGTCATGATCAGCGGCAGCGCGTTCTCGTGCTGCGACGTCACGTGGATGAAGTGGATGTCCACGCCGTCGATCTCGGTCGTGAACTGCGGCAAGGCGTTGAGTCTCGCCTCGATCCTCCCGAAGTCGTAGTCGGTCGCCCAATACTCAGCGAGCGCGTTCATCGTCGGCAACTGCACACCCTGCGACCGGTCGTCGACGAGCTCCTTGCTGGGCCAGCGCGTCGTCGCGATGCGCCGGCGCAGGTCGTCGATCTGCTCCTCTGGAATCTCGATCTGGTACGGCCGTACCTCGGTGGTGGTCTCGAGCGTGGTCATGACGAACTCCTTTCAGCGAAGTGATCTGAACGCAGCGCGGAGCTCGTTTGCGAAGAGCTCCGGTTCTTCCCAAGCGGCGAAGTGACCGCCCTTCTCGACCTCGTTGAAGTAGATGAGGTTGGGGTAGGCCTGCTCTGCCCAGCTCCGCGGCGCCTGATATTGCTCGCTCGGGAAGACGGTGACGGCCACTGGAATGGAGACGCCCTTCGTGTTGAAAAAGCCGCCCTTGTATTCCCAGTAGAGGCGAGAGGCAGAGACCCCGCTGTTGGTCAGCCAATACAGCGTGATGTTGTCGAGGACCTCGTCACGTGTCAGTTCGCC
>JBKPGE010000056.1:0-6655 GCA_046729215.1 Actinomycetota bacterium
GTCCAGCGCTCGGCGAAGACCTCAGCCCCGAGGGCGACTGGACAGAACTGACCGTAGCCCTGCATGCGAGCAGCTTGACGCTTGCCGCCGCCTGCGACAAGTTCAGCCATTGAACCTGTGCGTCCCCGGCAACTCGCCCACAACGACGGAGGTAGCTGTTGATCATTCTTGTCCAACATCGAGTTCGTGACTTCGCAAGCTGGAAACCCGTCTTCGAACAGCAGGGAGGGCTCGTCCGCATCAAGCATGGGGCGGCGGGACATTCGCTCTACCGATCGGTCGACGATCCCAACGACGTCGTCGTCTCGGTCGAGTTCCCCGCCGAGGAGCGCGCCCGCAGCTTTCTGGCTGATCCCGCCCTGAAGGAAGAGATGGAGCAGGCGGGGGTTGAAGGACAGCCAACCGTGGTCTTATGCGAGGAGGTTGAGGCGGTTAACTATTAGGGTCGCTCGGCTTGAGGGAGGCTGCTCGCGTGCACCCCAGCAAGAAGCGCCCGAGCCTCGTGCGCCGTAACGACGTTTCCCTTGCGCTCGCTCACTTCGACCGCTTGCTGTAACACAGGTACCGCTTCGGCATCACGACCAGCGAGGCGCAAGACTTCGGCGTGGGCCATAAGCACCTGTCCTCGCATGAATAAGTCATCGCTGTCGTCCGCAAGCTCCGTGGCCTCGCGGGCGAGGTGATAAGCACCTTCGTGGTCACCCTTCTCCGCAAGGAGCTTCGCCTTTACGGCGCGTCCGCGCGTTTGTGACGCGATGTCGACTCGTGACGTGAGCTCGAGGGAAAGGTCCGCGAAATGCTCGGCGTCAGCGAAGCGGCCGAGGCGGTAGAGCGCTTCAGCGAGGTGGGCCGCGATTGTTGATCGAAGGGATCGCTCTCCAATTGCTTCGAGAAACTCATAGCCTTCGCGGAACTCGCGCTCCGCGAACTCGGCATCACCAAGAAGGAAACCCACCTTCTCAGCACACTGCGATGTGCCGGCCGGTGCCCAATCAAGCCTCAGCTCCTCGCCGATGGACTTCGCGCGATGGAAGAGCCTGCGTGAGTCGTCGGCCTCGCCCTGCAAGGCGCAAAGTGACGCGAGTATCAGCAGCATGCGGAAACCTTGGACGGAGGATTCCCCGACATGCGCGAGAAGACTCTGTGTTTCACGCCGAACCTCGCTGACGTGCGCGGTTCCGTAGAACATCGAAGAGAGACGAAAAACGAGCGCGGCGAACTCCTCTTGCTGATCTCCTGACCTCCGGGCGTGCGCCACGGCACGCGCGAACTGCCTCGCCGCTTCGTCGTGGTGGTTCTGGTTCCAGGAAACCTTTCCCGCCCGTCGCCAAGCGCGCGCGAGACCAGGATCATCTGACAACGCCTGGAACACGCGAAGCGCTCGCTCGGCTGTCTCCTTGGCAGGGCCAACCATCCACTCGTGCGGCGCCAGGCGCTCGCCCACGTCCGCGTACTCCAAGCGTGCAAGCCATTCGTTTCGCTGGTCGCCCAGGTCGCCGGCTTCTGCAATCACGTCTCTCAGCAGGCTTTGCGCTTGTTCGAGGTTCGCCGTTCCCTGAAGCGCTTCGGCGAGCCACACGGACAAAGTGAGCCTCGTCTGAGGATCACTCTGGAGCGAACGTGCACGGTCAAGCAGGTTCACCGCGGCCGTGTAGTCACCATGAAGTAGAGCGCGCTGACCTGCATGGGTGAGTAACTCGCTCGAGCGGTCGCCCAGCATCCGGAGAGCCTTATCGTTGGGACCGAGCTCGGTCCGATAGCGGTAGGCCTCTTCGAGGTGGTAGCCGATGATCTCCTCATAGGGGCGCTTGCGTTCGTCGAGCCAGCCAGCAAAGCGTTCGTGTAACTCAGCACGGATCTCCTTCGCGATCCCGTTGTAGGTGGCGTCGCGGATGAGAATGTGTCTGAAGCGAAAGGCATCTTCATCGGGCAGGCTTGACCGCCCCGGCTGGATGAGCCGTCTGCGTACAAGCCGCTGAAGAAGGGCGCTCACCTCCGTACCCGGTGCGGAGAGATCGAGGAGAGCGTTGCGCCAAAACTCTTTGCCGACAACGGCTGCCGCCTCGAGCAGAGCCCGCTCTCCCGGGGCGAGCCGATCGAGACGGGCGGAGAGCAACGCCTGGATCGTGTGGGGCACGGCAAGCTCGTCGCCGTCCTCCTCCGCTAGAGCGAGCAACTGTTCGAGAAAGAGCGGATTTCCCTCCGCGACTTCGGCGGCGCGCATCCGGCTGGCAGGATCAAGTCCAGCAGCAAGCATGGCGCCCAGGCTCTCGGCCTCCTCGCTAGGAAGGGGCTCGAGCTCGATGAGCTCGCCCGACCAACCGGGGCGTTCGTCGAGGAGGTCTGGCCGGGCGAGGCAGACGATCAGCATCGGCGCGTCTCGCGTCCACTCGACGATGTGCTCGATCAAATCGAGCAGGGTGGGCTCGGCCCAGTGGATGTCCTCGAGGACGAGGACGAGCGGCTGTTCCTGGGCGAGCGCCTCGAAGAGCTTGCGGTAGGCCCAGAACGTCTCCTCCGTGCCGAGCGCCCGCTCGGGCTCGGGGGCTCCAGCCGGGCGTTCTCCGAGGCCACGCACGATCTCCTGCAGCGGCCAAAAGGTGATGCCCTCGCCATAGGAGAGGCAACGACCCTGGAGGACAATCGCTCGCGCTCCGATCTCCGCGATCACCTCCGCGGCAAGGCGCGTCTTCCCGAGGCCCGCCGCGCCAAGCACGGTCACGAGCAGAGGCGTTTTCTCCTCGACTGAGCGGTCGAACCAGCCGAGCAGCCGAGCGAGCTCCTTCTGTCGGCCGACGAAGGGAGTGTCGAAGCGGCGGGCGACCGCGGGCACCCCCTCGACTATTTCGAGCAGGCGGTAGGCGGCGACGGCATTCGACTTCCCTTTGAGCGTCAGGGGCCCGATGCGTTCGATTCGGACTGCGTCGCGGACGAGCCGGTAGGTCTGCTCACCAAGGAGGACTTCGCCCGGCTGGGCAGCCTGCTCGAGGCGGGCGGCAACGTTGACCGCATCGCCGGTGGCATAGAACTGGCCTCCGGAGGCGTCGCCCGTGACGACCTCGCCGGTATTCACGCCGTCCGCACCTGCAGGGAGATGCCGCGCTCGCGCTCGAGCTCCTCATTGAGGTCGGCGAGCCGATCCCCCATCTCAGCCGCCGCGCGCACCGCGCGCAGCGCATCATCTTCGTGTGCCGCCGGAATCCCGAAGACGGCCATGACCGCATCCCCGATGAACTTCTCGACTGTGCCTCCGTGCCGCTCGAGCACGGAACGCATCTCGGTGAAGTAGCGCTCCATCACACGGCGAAGCGCCTCCGGATCGAGCCGATCCCCCAGGCTGGTGGAGCCGGCCACGTCCGAGAAGACAATCGTCACCGTCTTCCTGGCCTCGGCCATTGGTCCGAGTGTACGACTCGTTCGGGTCAACACCTAAACGTGTGTCACCACGGTGACATCGGCAACGTCGCCGGCGAACGACACGAGAGCGATCGCCTCCTACGGTCAAGTCATGGAGATCGTGGACGGAAGGAGGCGTCTCATGAAGCGCATCGCGGTCGTCATCAGCGTCGTCATCGGGATCGCTGCTACTCCGGCTGTCGTCGCGGCGGACAGCAGCCGCCAGCCACACAGCGACCGGTACGAGATCGCTCGCGACTGGGGCACGCCGTTCGATCCTGCCTACGGGTTAGTCCACGTTGCGCCGGCGACGTACGGTTTCTACGGGAAGTAGGAGCGCGGCACGGTTCCCGGTCAAAGGCGTGACCGCGGAGAGGCCTTCAGGGCCTCTCCGCTTGTCGTCGCCGCCATCGAAATCTAAGTGGCCCAGTGTCACACTCGTTGCAGGCGATGACCGTCGAGGACAGCAGGCGAGTTTCGCGACGCTGCCCGGCCTCTTAGCTGTCACGCATGTGACGCCGGTTCGACGGGACGGCGCCGGGCCCTCAGTGCAAAGTGGGCGGCATAGTTCTCGCATGGAGGCACGTGTTCCCGAGACCCGCTACGCCCGATCGGGCGACGTCTCGATCGCGTACCAGGTCGTGGGTGAAGGCCCACCCGATCTCATCCACGTGCCCGCGATTTCGCACCTCGAGCTCGCGTGGGAAGACGCCTCTCAAGCCCGGTTCCTGAACAGGCTTGCCTCGAGCTGCCGCTTGATCATGTTGAACCAGCGCGGGACGGGCATGTCCGATCGCGTGCCGGGCGTGCCCACGCTCGAGATGCGCATGGACGACATTCGGGCCGTCATGGATCGGGTCGGGTCCGAGCAAGCGGTGGTCTTCGGTCTCGGCGACGCAAGCCCGCTCTGCGTGCTCTTCGCAGCCACCTATCGGGAGCGGACCTCGGGTCTAGTGCTGATGAACTCCTCGCCCCGCTTCGTCCGGAGTCCAGACCTACCCTGGCTCCCAACGCGGGCGGAGATAGAGCTAACCGCCGATGAGTTCGAACGGCGGTGGGGCGAGCCAGCGTTCATGGACGAGTTCCTGCATACGAACAACCCCAGCATCACGGACCAGGAGCGAGGTAGCTTCGGCCGCCTGTTGCGCTTCAGCGTTAGCCCCGGCTCGGCAGCCGCGTATGTCCGAATGAACCTTGACGTCGACGTGTGTCACGTGCTGCCGTCGATTCGCGTGCCGACCCTCGTCCTGCACCGGACGGGTCTGCGGAGTTGGGATATCCGCAGCGGCCACTATCTCGCCGACGAGATCGTAGGTGCCCGTTTGGTCGAATTGCCCGGCGCCGACTTCGTACCTTCTCTCGGCGACCAGGAGCCGATGTTCTCCGAGCTCGACGGTTTTCTCCGGGACGTGGCGACAGGCAAGCCGTGGGAGGTCGAGCCGGATCGGGTGCTCGCCACGGTCCTCTTCACCGACATCGTCGGCGCAACGGCGCGGGCAGCGGAGCTCGGTGACCACGCCTGGCGCGAGCTGCTTCAGAAGCACCACGAGACCGTGCGCAGGGAGCTCAGACGCTTTCGCGGCAGGGAGATCGACACGGCCGGAGACGGCTTCCTCGCCACCTTCGATGGCCCGGCGCGCGCGATCCAGTGTGCTTGGGCGATCCGCGACAGACTCGGCGAGCTCGGTCTCGAGGTTCGTGCAGGGCTGCATACCGGTGAGTGCGAGCGGCTCGACGCGAAGGTGGGCGGGATCGCGGTCCATATCGGGGCCCGTGTGGTCGCGGAGGCGCAGCCGGGCGAGCTGCTCGTCTCGAGCACGGTCAAGGACCTTGTCGCCGGATCGGGGATCGATTTCGAGGAACGCGGTCTCGCGGAACTCAGGGGCGTGCCGGACAGGTGGCAGCTATACGCCGTGCGTGGAGTTCCACTCGTCTAGATCACCAACGGTAGACCCACTAACTCGACGCTGAACTGGTTCGCGTAATACTCGGTTAGGCCTCTCTCGGCGATGAAGCCGAAGCCTTTCGCCAAGCAGCTAGGAATCCGAGATACGAGTCTCGAGCTCTAGCTCGTCGCGGATCGGGATACCGAATTCCCAACGCGGGAGATCCGGGGTTTCAGCTCCCTGCGCGCATCGTCCACCGCTCCAGGCCGAAGTGCTGAAAGCACGAAGCCACGCCGCTGGTAGAAACGGAGGGCCTCGAGATTGTCGTTCGTCGTCACGAGCCAGATCCGCTCACAGTCAGTGACCTCCCGACGCAATGCATCCAGAAGCGCGCTTCCGATGCCCTTGTGTCTCTCCACGGCCACAATGAATGCGATTTCGCACGCGCCGGTCTCGCACCGATAGGTCAGGAGGCCGACCGGCCGAGTGTCCTCCTCGGCCACGAAGCCGGGGAGCGCGAGGACATCGATCAATTCCCCGCGACGGGCCTGGAAAGGACCGCCGAATTCGGCCGCCATGAGGTCTTCGGCCCATAGGCGGTCGGAGTCTGCGTACGGACGAATCACCACGGGTTTGCGACAGCGTAGGCGCCTCGCTCGAGAGACAGAGGCACAAAATTGCCTTCCGCAATCCGCGGCCGCCCGTCGGCCCCCATTCTCGACGTGGAAATGCCGAACTCTCGAGAGAAGAGCGTGTCACGGCGGTGACAGTGGCAACGTCGCCGGCGCGAACGACAAGAGCGCAGTTGCCTCCTACGGTCGAGTCATGGAGATCGTGGACGGAAGGAGGCATCTCATGAAGCGCATCGCACTCGTCATCGGCGTCGTCATCGGAATCGCTGCTACTCCGGCTGTCGTCGCCGCGGACAGCAGCCGCCAGCCGCACAGCGAGCGGTTCCAGCTTTCCCGCGACTGGGGCACGCCGCTGGGTCCGGCCTACGGGCCAGTCCAGGTTGCGCCGTCGCAGTACGGCTTCTATTCGAAGTAGGAACGCGGGCGCGGGGATCGTCGGCATCGACATCGCCGGCCCGCGCCCGAACGCCGACGGCCCCTACCCGTACCGCACCCTACGCCCGTTCGTCCAGCAGGCGCGCGACGCCGGCCCTCGGGCGACGATCCACGTCGGCGAGGAGGGCGGCGCCTACGGGATCGCCGAGATCCGCGAGGTCGTCTCCACCCTGCGCCCCGACCGGATCGGGCACGGGATCCTCGCCGCCCGGGACAAGAAGCTGATGGGGCAGATCAGCGAGGCGGGGATCGTGCTCGAGCTCTGCCCGACCTCGAACCTGCTCACGAAGGCGCTCGAGAGCGAGG
>JBKPGE010000057.1:0-4261 GCA_046729215.1 Actinomycetota bacterium
TCGACCTTCACGAGGTCATGCTGCCAGCAGGAGCCCTGCCGAGCCAGAGGCTCGAACGGACGGGGCGGCCGCGACCCAGACCGTCCCGCCGAGCCGTGTCCCGGTGCCAGGCACAGGGACAGTGGCCAGAAGAGACCAGGGCCTAAGACCCATGCGGCCGTTGGCCAAGCAGGATCGGCCAGGCCGTGCCGGCCGTTTCGAGCCTAGCGAACCCGAAGCAAACCGTCCCGCCGAGCCGTGTCCCTGTGCCAGGCACGGGGACAGTGGCCAGAAGAGACGTGGCTACAAGAGGATTTCGGCTGCGACGGTCGCTTCGCAGCCCTGCTTCACGAGCTCGACGGCCTGGTGGAGATCGGCCTCGCTATGGGCGAGCCGCTCGGCCAGGTGGACCGGATAGCCCGCTTCGATCAGCACGTGCAGCCTCCAGCCCGCGACCTTTTCGCGATCGGTCTGCTCGTGTTCGGCGATCTCGGTCATAGCCCGCGGCTTGATTCGTTCTCTCATTGACGAACCCTGCACGCGGAAGTTGGCCGGCTGCGGGAGCTCAGCGTGGCGCGCTGGGCACCGAATCTTGCTCGTCGACGCGCCGGGCGAGCTCCTTCAGCCGGCGTTCTAGCACCGCGCGTTCCGCTTCAGCCTCTTCGGCCAGGCTGCTCAGCCGCTGGCGTAGCTGCAGCTCGATCTGGGCGAGCTGGCGCTGGAGCGATTCGATGAACTCGTCGCGTTGACGTTCCAGGCCGGCAGTCACCTGGCGGAGCCGCTTGTCCACCCGCTGCGTGCCCGAGTCGGCCACCTGGGCGAGGCGCTCGGCCAGGACAGACTCCGCTTCCCGGGCGAACATGTGCACCGCGCGATCGAGCTCGCGGGCCAGGCGGCGCGCCGCGTCTTCCCGAGCGATCTTGACGGCGGCATCGAACTGCAGCGCCGCCGCCTCGGCAAAGCGGCCTGTGGCCTGGTTCATCGCTCGCTCGAGGCTCTCGAGCTGGCGGCGCTCGATGTCGGTCAGGCGCGCTTCTACGCGACGGCCAACGTCCGCCTCCTCCCGCTCGAGGCGCTCGGTCATCCGGCGGTCGCGAGCCTTCAGCCGCTTGTTCATCTCCTCGACGGTGCGCCGGCTCTCGGCGGCGTGCAGCTCGAGCTCCGACCGAACCGACGCGATGGCGGCGTCCGCTGACTCCTGAAGCTCCTCGCGGAGCTTCGCGAAGGCCGCGGCCTGCACTGCGCCGGCTTCGTCGATCTTCTCGCGGTCGGCTTGAAGCCGGGCCTCCGCCTGAGCGACGAGGACTTGCTGACGCTCCCGAAGCTTCGCCTGCTCGGCGGTGAGCGACTGTTGCGTCCGCTCTATGTCGTCCGTCCAGCCGGCGAGACGCTGCTCCACGCGCTGCTGGATCTTCGTCAGGCTCGCCGCGAGCTCGGCAAGCGCGCGCTCCTCCTGCTCCACGACCGCCCGGCGGCGCTCCTCGGCGATCCGCCGCTCCTCCTGTTGGAGCCGCGACAGCGAATCGGCCCGCTCACGGGCCATCAGCCGCTGGATCTCGGCTGCGCTCGCCTCGGTCTCGCGCCGGATGAGGTGCGTGAGCTCGTCGCGGGCGCGGTCGAGCTCCTGCTCTACGTCGGCCAGGCGCTCGGCCCGGCGCTGTCGGCGTCGGAAAAGACCCATCTCAGAATCGTAAGACGAGGAGCGCCGTCGCGAGTGAGACCATCGCGGCGGCCAGCAGGCGCAGCGCCGCCTCGGGCGATCCGATCAGGGTGTCGGCGGTGACGTCCTCCCGCGTTCCGTCGGCCATGCGCATGCTGCCGGTGACGGAGTCCACGCGGCGCCGCACCTTGCGCACCTGCGTCGAGAGCTTCCGCTGCGCGAGGCTCGAGAGTAGGGCGAAGACGGCCGCCAGCACCGCCTCGGGCGAGGTCTTCTCAGCGACGACGAAATAGCCCGTGAGCAGGGGAAAAGCTCCCCAGGCGATCCCGAACCAGAGATCCGTGTGAAAGAAGCCGCCGAAGAGCTCGAGGTTGTACGCGACCACCAGGAACCCGCCGACTGCGACAAATGGAAGGACCCAGAGCGTCCAGGCGAGCGCCGCGGCAATCCCGATCGCGACCGCACCGCCGATCGACGCAGCGGCCAGCGCGATGAGCATCCGGTCGGAGATGCGCGTCGCCAGCGGACGACCGTTCAGCTCGTCCAGCGCATGTGCTCCGATCCCGAGCGCAAGGAAGAACGCGGCGAGGGCGGCGACGAGACGCCGCCCGGCCGGCTCCGGCGCGAGCGCTGCGCCGATCGCGACATAGGACAGGTGCCAGGCCGTGTAAGGCAAGTGCAGCAGCGTCACGTAGTCCCGCCAGCCGCCTGGCGCGAGCGCGTAGAAGGCGGGACGGCTCACACGCGGCCCCACATGACGAGACCGCCGCCAAGGCTGAGGCGCTTGCTCCGGATGTCTTTGATCCCCGCGCCGTCCCAGAGCTCGCGAAGGTCATAGCGCCGGTGGAACTCACGGATGCTCGGCCCAAGGAACGATCCGACCTCCCGCCACCCTGGCGAGATGAGCGTCCCGAGGACGGGCAGGCCGATCCGTGCATAGAGCTCCCACGCCGGACGCGCGAGGCCACGCGGCAGGCCGAACTCGAGCATCGCGATCGTGCCTCCCGGCCGGATCACGCGGGCAAGCTCGCGCATCGTCACCGCCGGATCGGCGACGTAGCGGAGGAGGTACGTGAAGGTCAGGGCCGCAAAGGACGTGTCCTCGAACTGCAGGCGTTCGGCAGTCCCTGGGACGAGCTCAATGCGGTCTTCGAGCCCGGCCGCCTCGACCCGGCGCCGCCCGGTTTCGAGCATCTTCTCGCTTTGGTCGAGGCCGACCACGAGGCAACCCCGACGCCTGGTCAACTCGATCGCAACCGCAGCGGTGCCCGTCGCGACGTCCAACACGGTGTCCTCGGGGCCGACCTCGACCTTGGAGACGAGGAACCGCCGCCAACGCGGATCCTGGCCGAAGGAAAGGAGGCGCGCGTAGCGGTCGTACGTCGGTCCGAGCGGCGCGAACAGCTCGACTGCGTCCACGGGGCCGAGTCTATGTTTGTCCGGTGGCACTGCAAGACGATCTCGAGCGGATCGCCGGAGCAGCTGCGAGGTTCATCGGGCCAGGGGAGGAGCTCACGGGCATCCTCGCCGCGGAGCCGCCGCGGCGCGATCGGGCCTATCTCTGCGCGTTCAAATCCCCAGAGAGCGTGACGTGGCTGGTGCTCGACGATCAGGGTGAGCCGGTGACCGACCTCGACCGGGTTCGTCAGGTCGTCACGCTCGTGGCGCTCGCCGAGCTCGCCGAGGAGAGCGCCGGAGGCGGCGAGCTCGACGAGCTGCGATCGCGACTCGTCGCGCTGCGCCTGACGGAGAACCCGCCCGGCATCGACGAGGCCGAGGAGGCCGTCGAGGCACTGCAGCGGACGCTCGGGGGGCCGCCGCGCCTGGCGACCGCCGAGTTCCTGGACGGTGTCGGCTCGGCGGCCAAGCGCCTGGAAGAGACGCTGGGCGAGTCGGCCGCCTCTCCTTTCGCCGAGGCCATGAAGCAAGGCTCGGAATCCGTGGACGCCCTGACCCGCGACGTCGAGTCGCACTACAAGGTGAAGTTGCAATGACGGCGCCTCGCGCGGAGCACGTATCGTGGAGGCCATGGAAGGCAGCTTTGGTTTCCCAATGGGAGGCGACCCGGAGGACCTGATGCGCGGGCTGCGTGAGTTCGCCGAGCGGCAGGCGGAATCCGTCGCGGAGGCCCAGCGCGAGCAGTTCGCGACGTTGACCCTGAACACGGCCGTGCAGCTCACGGCGGCCGCGCTGTCGCAGATCAACGCGCAGGGCAGCTCGGACGAGCAGGCGATCGCCTTCCGCGACGCGATGCGCGTCCTCTTCCCCGAGGCGGTGGCGCTCGTTTCGGCTGCCCGCCAGGGGTTTATGCGCGAGTAGACTCCGCGCGCCCGTGGCCCTGCTGGATCGCGCCATCGTCAGCGCCCTGCCGGCCGTCCCCAAGCCGATCGTCCGCCGGATCTCGCAGCGCTACATCGCGGGCGAGCAGATTGACGACGCCTGCCGCGTCGTCAAGGGCTTGAACGCGCAGGGGAAGATGGGCACAATCGACGTCCTCGGCGAGGAGATCACGACGCCGGAGGAGGCGCGGCACATCGCCTACTCCTACGACGACGTCTTCCGCGCGATCGACGAGCAGGGGCTCGACTCGAACGTCAGCGTGAAGCTGACCGGCCTCGGACT
>JBKPGE010000058.1:0-21231 GCA_046729215.1 Actinomycetota bacterium
GACCGGGAGGCGGTCTTCGGCCATGAACATGTGCTCTGTCCGGCACAGCCCGATTCCCTGAGCCCCGAACTCGCGCGCCTTCGCAGCGTCCTCGGGTGTGTCGGCGTTCGCCCGCACATTCAGCCGGCGGAGGTCGTCGGCCCAACCGAGAACCGTCTCGAAGTCCTCGTTGATCTCCGGCGGGATCAGCGCGACCTCGCCGATGATCACCTCGCCTGTACCGCCGTCGATCGTGATCACATCGCCCTCGCCGAGCTTCTGGCCGTTCAGCTTGGCCGTCTTCGCCTTCGCATCGACAGAGAGCGCCTCGCAGCCGGCCACGCAGGGCTTGCCCATGCCGCGGGCGACCACCGCCGCGTGCGACGTCATCCCGCCGTGAGCAGTCAGGATCCCCTGCGCGGCGATCATCCCGTGGATGTCGTCCGGTGTCGTCTCCCAGCGGACGAGGATCACGGCGTCGCCGTTCTTCCCCCGGTCCTCGGCCGTGTCGGCGTCGAAGACGATCCCTCCCGAGGCCGCGCCCGGCGAAGCGTTGAGACCGCGGGCGACGACGTCGTAGCTCGCGTCGGGGTCGATCCTCGGGTGCAGGAGCTGGTCGAGCTGCCCTGGATCGATCCGCGCCACGGCTTCCTCGCGCGTGATCAGGCCTTCGTCGACCATCTCGACGGCCGCCTTCAGCGCGGCTGCCGCAGTCCGCTTCGCCCCCCGCGTCTGGAGGAGGTAAAGCTTGCCGTCCTCGACCGTGAACTCGATGTCCTGCATGTCCTTGTAGTGCTCCTCGAGCCGCCGCATCGTCTCGACCAGCTCGTCGAACGCCCCGGGTAGCCGCTCCTTCATCCTCGCCACGGGCTCGGGCGTCCGAATCCCAGCCACGACGTCCTCTCCCTGCGCGTCGGCGAGGAACTCGCCGTAGAGTCCCTGCTCACCGGTCGAGGGGTCGCGAGTGAAGGCGACGCCGGTGCCCGACTCCTCGCCTTTGTTGCCGAAGACCATCTGGACGACGTTGACGGCCGTCCCGAGGTCGTGCGGAATCTTGTTGTAACGGCGATAGGCCTGCGCCCGGGGCGTGTTCCAGGAGTCGAAGACGGCGCTGACGGCGCGGCCGAGCTGCTCCTTGGCGTCCTGAGGGAACGGGCTGCCGGTCTCCTCCTGGTAGATCTGCTTATAGGCCTCGATGGTCGCCCCGAGGTCGTTTTCGTCGAGCGCGTCCTGGAACCGGTGTGCGTCGATCCCCTCGACGATCTCGCCGTACATCTGGATCAGCCGGCGGTACGAGTCGCGTGCGAAGTGCTCGTTGCCGGTTCTCGAGGCCAGGCCGTCGGCCGCCTCGTCGTTCAGGCCGACGTTGAGGATCGTGTCCATCATCCCCGGCATCGAAACGGCGGCGCCTGATCGGACGGAGACGAGGAGCGGGTCGTCCGGGTCGCCGAAGCGCTTGCCCGTCTTCTCCTCGAGCCGCGCGAGATGCTCGTCCACCTCTGCCTCCAGCCCTTCCGGAAGCTCACCGCCGGAGGCCATGTACGCGCGGCAGGCGTCGGTCGTGATCGTGAACCCGTCCGGGACCGGGACGCCCAGCTGTGTCATCTCGGCGAGGCCGATTCCCTTGCCGCCGAGCAGGTCGCGGCCGCCGTCGGCGGGCTCGTCGAAGTCGTAGACGTAGTGAGGCATCGCGAAGAAATCTTCCCACAGCCGCGATACTGCAGCCCCGAATGGCCAGGCAGATCGTGGCGATCGGGGGCGGGAAGATGTGCGCGGGATGGCCGACTACCTTGTCGGCCTGACCGGTCAGCGGCGTCCGCGGGTTCTCTACATCGGAACGGCGGCGGCAGAAGACGCGGTGGCGGCGCTCTGGGCGTACGACGCCTTCTCGAGGATCGCCGATGTCTCTCGGGTCGAGTTTTTCCGTGGCCACCCGCAGACCTGCGGTCGGCTGTGTTGGAGTCGAATCTCGTCTTCGTCGGCGGTGGGAACACCGCGAACATGCTCGCGATCTGGCGGGTCCACGGCGTCGATGAGCTGTTGCGGGAGCCGTGGGGGCCCGGGGTCGTGCTCTCCGGCTCGAGCGCCGGCGGCATCTGCTGGTTCGAGTCGGGCATCACCGATTCATTCGGGCCGCAGCTTGAGCAAATGGAGTGCCTCGGGTATCTCTCCGGGAGCTTCTATCCGCACTACGACGACGAAGAGCTCCGCCGGCCGCGCTACCACGAGCTGATGCGGGACGGTCTTGCTCCGAGGCTCGCGGCCGACGCCGGAGTCGGGCCACACTTCGTCGACGGCGAGCTTCGTGAGGTCGTTGCCTCCGAAGGCGGCTCGACGGCCTATCGCGTGGAGGTACGAGACGGCGAAGTCGTCGAGACGCCGCTGGAGGCGCGCGCCCTGGCATGAGTTGGGAGATCGAGGCTTCGAACTGGATCACGTGGGCTCGAGCACCCGGGCACGACGAGTATTGGCACTACCGCGACTCGTTCTTCGACCAGATCCTTCCTTCCGCCGGGCGCGCGACACTCGAGCTCGGGTGCGGCGAGGGCCGCGTGGTGCGGGACTTGCAGGAACTCGGCCATACGGTCACCGGCATCGATTCGGCGCCTACGCTCGTTGCCGCGGCGAGGGAGGTCGATCCAGGCGGGACGTATCTCGTCGCCGACGCGTCGGCTCTGCCGTTTGCCGACAGAAGCTTCGACCTGGCCGTCGCGTACAACTCCCTCATGGACTTCGACGAGATGTCGCTCGCGGTGTCGGAGGCCGGCCGCGTGCTCGAGGCCGGCGGCCGATTCTGCATCTGCGTGACGCATCCCTTCCTCGACTCCGGCGAGCGGGAGTCGAGTGCGTCGGACGCGCGCTTCGTCATCGACGGCTCCTACTTCGGCAAGCGTCGGTTCGAGGGCACGTTCGAACGGGATGGGCTGACCATCACCTTCCGCGGCTGGTGCTACCCGCTCGGCGACTACTCGCGGGCGTTGGAAGACGCCGGGTTCGTCATCGAGCGGATCCGCGAGCCGGTCAACGCGCTGGAGGATCCACGCCGCGACCGAGTTCCGCTGTCCCTCCAGCTGCGGGCGCTCAATCCGGCGTGATCGAGCTCCGGCCGATGACGCCCGTGTTCGTCGAGGCGGTGCTGGACGGACGGCGGGAGGATGCTGCCGACGAGCTCGGCATCGAGATCCCGGACGAGTTTCCGTCCGAAGGGGACAAGGCATTCCTGGGCATGCGCTTGCGGCAGATGCGCCAAGACCCGGGCTTTCGGATCTGGTGCCCTCATGCGGTCGTGCTCGCTCGCCGGATGATCGGCCATGCGGGGTATCACGGGCCGCCCGGAGTCAACGCGAAAGGGAATCCCGAGGCGGTCGAGCTCGGCTACAGCATCTTTCCCGCCTTCCGGGGCCACGGCTACGCCACGCAGGCGGCGACGGTGCTCATGGACATGGCTGAAGAGCGGGCCGGGATCCGCCACTTCGTCCTGTCTGTCGGGCCGCACAACGAGCCCTCCCTGGCCATCGTCCGCAAGCTCGGCTTCGTCAGGACTGGCGAGCAGATGGACGAGGTCAACGGCCTCGAGTACGTCTTCGAGCTCTCTAGGAGCGCTTCCGCCGCGCCTTGAACTCGGCGATCCAGGCCGCCGCGCGCAGCCCGAGCCAGATCGGAGCCATCACGAAGTAGAAGAGCACCCCGGCAATGAGGAGCAGCGCCCACCAGAGTGCCCAGCGCCAGAGCGGCACCGGCCTGGCGCGAGCCTCCGCTGCGGCGGGGTCTCCGACGGCGTACCGAGCGGGGTCAGACCCCTTCACGGGACCCACGCAAAACGCGCGCCGAAGTGTGCCGAGCTGTCCACCGTGCGGCGCAACCATGCCACGGACACACCGGAATGGTGCGAGGTTCGGTGGACGAGTTGTTAGGCACTGGCGACGGGGTCTGACCCCCGCTCGGACCCACGCTCCCGCCGGCGCTCGACCATGGCGATGATCCGCGCCGCGGTCTCCTCGATCGAGAGCTCCGAGATCTCGATCACCGGGCAGCCGAGGCGGCGGTGGAGTGCCTCTGCCTCCTCCAATTCGTCGTAGATCTCGAGCAGCTCCGCGTACCGCCGGTTGTTGCCCCCGAGACGCCTCGCGCGGTCGGCCCGGATCTCCGCCAGCCGCTCTGCGCCGATCGTCAGCCCGACGATTTTCGACTGGTCGATCTCGAACAGCTTCTCGGGCGGCTCGATCCCTTTCACGACCGGGACGTTCGCCGCCTTGTACCCGAGGTAGCCGAGGTAAATCGAAAGCGGCGTCTTCGACGTCCGCGATACGCCGACCAGCACGATGTCAGCGTCGTCCAGCCCGCCGCCGACACCGTCGTCGTACTTGACCGCGAACTCGATCGCCGCCATCCGGCGGAAGTAGTTCGAATCGAGCGGCGGGCGGGCGCCCGGCGCCATCTTCGCGACCTGACCCGAGACCTTCGCGACCGAGTCGATCGGCTGACGCAGGATGTCGCAGTAGTGGACCTTTGCGCGACGGCACAGCTCGTGCATCGCCTCCCGGAGCTCCGGATGAACGATCGTGTAGACGATCACCGCAGGCCGCCCTCTCGCGCGGTCGACGGCGAGGCGAAGGTCGTCCACGCTCTCGACCATCGGATGCACGATGTCCTCGAACTCCTGGTCTGGGAACTGCGCCTCGAGCGCCTGCACAAGGCGTTTTGCCGTCGCGCCGGTGGCGTCGGAGATCATGTGCAGCTCGACGACTGTCATGGCGCCGAGCGTAGCGCCCAAACGGGACCAGAGTCATGTCCGGCGCCCAGCACCGGACATGCTCTGCCTGAGGAGGGACTATTGAGCGGAGGCCGGGCGCTGGCCGAGCGTTACTTGCACGGTGCGCTCGTTGCCGTTCCGCTTGATCGTGAGGGTGATCTTGTCTCCGGGCTTCTTCGCGTCGATCGCGTCGCGCAGCGCGTCGCCCGAATCAATTGTCTTGCCGTCAACGGCCGTGACCTGGTCGCCCGCCTGAAGGCCGGCCGCGTCGGCAGGGGTATCCGGGCTGACCTCTTCGATCGTCGCTGCGCCGGAGTCGGGAAGGCTGACGCCGAGGTAGGCATGCTCGACGTTGCCGTCTTGGATCAGCTCGCGCGCGACCCGCTGGGCCGTATCGGCCGGCACGGCGTAGCCGATGCCGACGTTGCCGCCGGAATCGCTTTCGATCTGAGCGGCCACGCCGATGACGCGGCCGTTCATGTCGAGGACCGGTCCGCCGGAGTTCCCGTGGTTCAGCGCGGCGTCGGTCTGGACGGCGTTCTCGATCGTAAAGCCGTTCGGCGCCTTGATCTCACGGCCCAGGCCGCTGATGACGCCGGTCGTCAGTGTGCCCTCGAGGCCGAACGGGCTTCCGATCGCGACCACCGGATTGCCCACCTCGAGCGAACTTGTCGAGGCGAAGCTCAACGGCGTGAGCTTCGAGGCCGGACGGTCGACCTTCAGCACCGCGATGTCGGTGGAGGCGTCTGTGCCGACGATCGTCGCGTTCGCTTCGCTTTGATCGGAGAACTGAACGGTCACCTTCGTGGCTCCGTCGACGACGTGCTCGTTCGTGACGATGTGGCCCTGCTTGTCGATCACGAAGCCGCTGCCGGTGGCGGTGCCCTGGCCCTGGTTTCCGAAGGGATCCGACTGGCCGCCGGTGGTCGAGTGCACCTCCACGACGGCGTCCTTCGCCCGCATGTAGATCGCCGCAGCCGTCGATTCGGTCTGAGAGACCGATTCGCCGGCCGAAGGGCTCGCCGACTGCGCGGACGGCTGGTCGTCGGTCGAGAGCGCGACCCCGGCACCGACCGCGCCTCCGACGCCTGCGGCAAGTAAGAGCGCGAGGACGATCGTTGCCACTTGCTTGCTCATTGAGTTCCGTTTCCTTTCATGGGAGTCGGCTCCATGGAACACCACCCACCTAAGAGGCGTCTGAGAACGACGTTGAGCGTTCGTTAATTGCCTCTCTGGTCGGCGCTGCCCAGTCGGCGCCTTAGCGTGGAATTTGAGCCAGATCGCCCAGCGCGCGAAGGGTATCCCGCACGTCGAGCAGCAGCCGGAGGCGATTTTTGCGGATTGGCGGGTCCTCTGCCATCACGAGGACTTCCTCGAAGAACCGGTGGAGGACCGGCCCGAGCTTGGCGCCTGCCTCGACCGCCGCCTCGAAGTCGGCCGTTTCCAGCGCAGAGGCGATCTCCGGCTCGGCCTGCTCCAGCGCTCTCGCCACCTCCTGTTCGGCGGGCTCCGTCAGGAGCTTCGGATCCAGGCGCTCGGCAGCCTTCTCCTTCTCCCCGAGCCTGCTCGCCCGGATGTAGGCGGTGTGGATCGGCTCGAGCCGCTCGTCCGGGAGGGCAGCCAGCGCGTTGGCGAGCCGGGCGACCGAGCCCAGGTCACGCACGCTCGCGGCCCGTGCGGCACGCACGAACTCGACCGGGAGGTCGAGGAGGCCCTCGAAGCGCTCCTCGACGAACTCGCCGACATCGTCACGGAGGAGTTCGCGCGGAACGGTCAGCCCGCCCTCCGTCGCGAGGCGGCAGAGCCCGATCGCCGCGCGCCGAAGGCCGTACGGATCGCGAGAGCCGGAGGGCTTGTGGCCCAGGCCGAAGGAGATCTCGAGCACGTCGATCTTGTCGGCGGCGGCCAGCACGCGGCCCGGTTCGGTCGCCGGAAGCGGGCCGCTCGCTGAATCGGGCAGGTACTGCTCGGTGATGGCGGCGCAGACCGCCTCCGGATAACCGGCGAGCCGCGCGTACTCCGCTCCGATGTAGCCCTCGAGCTCCGGGAACTCGCGCACGAGTTCAGCCGCCTGGTCGGCCTTGGCGAGCCGTGCGGCCTCGAGCGAGGCCTCTCCGCCGCCGAGCCGCTCCACGAGCTTGCGAAGCCGCTCCGCCTTGTCGGCGAAGGTGCCCGCACCGGCGAAATAGACGATCGACCCGAGTCGCCCTGCGAGCTCCTCGATTCCGGCCGCGACGTCCCGCTCGAACGTGAACGTGGCGTCGTCCAGGCGCCCCTCGAGCACGGTTTCGTTGCCGGCGCGCACCGTGTCCGGATCGCCCCCGTTGGCCACGAACGCGAAGCGGTTCCCAGTCAGAGGGAAGTAGCGCTGGTGCGACTGCATCGCCGTCTCGATCACGCGTCTCGGCAACGACAGGAAGCGCTCGCTGAAGGAGCCCTCGAGGACGGTGATCTTCTCCACGAGGTGGACGACCTCGCGGAGCTTGCCGAGCGGATCGCTCCACTCGCCGAGTGCGTCCAGCCCCTCTCGAATGAGTCGCTCGCGTTCCGCAGCATCGGGCTCTACGTCGGCGGCCCGTAGCGTCTCGGCATAAGCCTCGGCGGACGGCAGGTCGACCTGGCCGTGCGTGAAGCGGTGGCCACACGTCGTGGTGCCGTGGCCGTCCACGGGCGCAGCGTCCAGGCGGGCGCAGGTCCACCGGACGGGCCTAGGGAAGCGGAGCCCCGAAGCGTCCCACCTCATCGTCTTCCCGAAGCGGAGGCCGCGGATGATCGCGTCCAGCTGGCCCGGAAGGGCCGCATCCAAGGACTGTCCCTGGACGGTGACCCCGAGGAACCCGTCGCGTTCGACCAGGTCGTCCGCCGAGACGCCGTGCCGCTTCGCGAATCCCGCCGCGGCCTTCTCGCGAAGAGCGACCGGGGGCCCCTTGACCCACTCTGCCTCGGTCTGCTCCTCGAGCCCGTCCACGAGGATCGCGAGCCGCCGCGGGCCCACGAACAGCCGCTCGGGCGGCGCGCCGAGATGCCGCTCGGCAAGCGCCGGCAGCTGCGCCTCCGCCTGGTAGACGGAGCCTGCCGGGAGCTCCTCGCACCCGATCTCAAACAGCAGCTTCAGCCGGCTCCTCCTCCTTCTCTCGCGCGAGCTCGAGGTACTCCTCCGCCACGCGCCGCGCCAGATCCCGAACACGCCCGATGTAGGAAGCCCGCTCCGTCGCCGAGATCGCGCCGCGGGCATCGAGCAGGTTGAAAGTGTGTGACGCCTTCAGCACCTGGTCGTACGCCGGAAGCGGCAGGTTCTTGGCCACGAGCTGAGCACATTCCGCCTCGTGTTCCTCGAACCGGCGCATGAGGGTGTCGACAGGCGCCTCCTCGAAGTTGTAGATCGACCACTGGCGCTCGCTCTCCCTGTAGATGTCGCCCCAGGTGATGCCGGACGCCCACTCGATCTCCAGCGCGCTTTGCTTGCCCTGGAGGAACATCGCAAGCCGTTCGAGCCCGTAGGTGATCTCGCCGGAGACGACCTCGACGTCGAGACCGCCGAGCTGCTGGAAGTAGGTGAACTGGGTCACCTCCATCCCGTCGACCCAGACCTCCCAGCCGAGCCCCCAGGCACCGAGTGTCGGCCCCTCCCAGTCGTCTTCGACGAGCCGGACGTCGTGCTTGCGCGTGTCGATGCCGACGGCCTCGAGCGAGTCGAAGTACTGGTCGAGGATGTCCTCCGGCGCCGGCTTGAGGATGACCTGAAGCTGGTAGTAGTGCTGGAAGCGGTACGGGTTCTCGCCGTAGCGCCCGTCGCTCGGGCGGATCGAAGGCTCGACGTAGACCGTCCGCCATGGGCTCGGGCCCAGACAGCGAAGGAACGTCGCCGGGTTGAAGGTGCCCGCCCCGAGCTCCGTGTGGTACGGCTGCATCACGATGCACCCGCGCTCGGCCCAGTAGGCCTCGAGCGCGGCGATCATGTCCTGGTAGTTCAGCGCCAAGGAGCCCGAGCTTACGCCGAAAGCGTCTTGAGTCGGAAGCCGCCGTGGTACTCGTACGAGGACGCGATCACGGCGAGCGCGTCCCGCGAAGCACGCCGGCCGAGACTGAGACCGGCGGCCTCCGCCAGCGGATTGCGGAGCAGCGCTTCGATTCCATCGAGGCCGGCGGGCGACAGCGAGATCGCGTCGGCCCGGCAGTTCGCACAGACCGCGCCCCCCGCGCTGGGCGAGTAGCCCACGAGCCCTTCCTGCGCGCCGCACTCGGCGCAACTCGTGAGATGCGGCAGATACCCGGAGAGCCAGAGCAGCTTCAGCTGGAAGCTGAGGACGAGTGGATCGGTCGCCGGGCGCTCGCGGGCTCGCGGCTCGGCCTCGTCGAGCAGGTCGAGGAAGCGGGTCAGCGCCTCGAAGGCGCGCGGGTTCGCCTCCTGCTCGGGAAAGAGCCGCAGCATCGCCTCGAGCCCGACGAAACCGACCCCGAGGCGATACGGCTCCTCCCGCGCGGCTCTGTGGGCGCGGATCAGCTCGACGCCGGTGACCGTCTGCAGCTCGCCGCTCCCCTGGTGGAGGACGAGCTCGACGTGGCTGAGCGGTTCCAGCCGCCCGCCGAAGCGGGACGTCGTCCGGCGGATCCCCTTTGCGAGTGCGCCGATACGCCCTCGGTCGAGCGTGTAGAGGTGAAGCACGCGGTCGGCCTCTCCGAAGCGCAGCGAACGCAGCACGACTGCCTCGGTCTTGTACGTGCGGCCCGCCATGCCGAAAGTGTAGAAACCTCGTCTGCTAGGACACCGTGAGCGGCGTCCCCACAGGCATCAGCTTCGCCAGCCGGACGATGTCTTCGTTCTTCAGCCGGATGCACCCGTGAGAGATGCGTCCCGGCAGGATTTCCGGCTGGTTCGTCCCGTGAACGCCGATGAAGCCTCCGCCCGGCCAGTCGGTCAGCACGTCGGAGCGCGCGTTCGTTCCGAACGCGAGCGACCCGTAGATCGGATCCGTGAAGCCCGTGAGCCGCTCCCGCACGTAGAAGCGACCGGGCGGCGTCGGCCACTGAGGCTGTCCGACGCCGATGACCGCGTGAAAGACCGGCCTCCCCCGGCGGTAGAGGATCGCCAGCAAGCGGCTCCGGTCGATCATCAGATGCGCGTCGACTTCGCGGAACGAGCCAACAGCGTCTCGCGGTATCCAGCCGGTTGTGCCGTTGGGAAGCACCGGGAGCCGCACGCGAAGCCAGTAGCGGCCGTGCCAGTCGATCGTCCCACCGACCAGGTAGACGACGTGCGGGACATGCTCCGGCGTATGGGCGCGAAGCCGCACGAGGATGCGCGCGCCCGTCACGGGCCTGGCCAGGGCGTTCACTGTGCGCAGGAGCGTCGCGCTCCGGGAGATCGCCCGCGACGAGGAGAGACGGAACGTCCGCGTTCCCCGTCGGCCGACGTGGACACGGAGCTTTAGAGGCCGAGCGGCACCGACGCCGTCGCTCGCGGTGAAGACGAGCCGCCACTCTCCGAGCTGCTTCACCGAAGGTCGCCAGCGGAAGACTGCCGTCCCCGGTGCCTCGGGACGGGAGACGAGCCTGGATCCGCGAGGGAACCTCTTCATCCTGATCCGCAGTGATGAATCGACCGGCCCGGCGGCTTCCAGTGGGATCCGGAGCTCCCGGCCGACGCCGGCGACGAAGGCCGACTCCTGTTCGGGTGTCCGGCCTTGCCACAGCACGCCTTCACTTGCAGGTGCCGCGCCGGCGAGGACAAAGGCACAACCGAGGCAAGCGAGGACGAGCGCACGCATCAGCCCTCCTCCTCCTGCGCGTACCAGTGGAAGGTCTCGGCGATCCCCGTTTCCAACTCGATCTGCGGCCGCCAGTCCAGGCTCTCGGCGATCGCCTGTGAGTCGAGCGAGCTGCGCTCGAGCTCGCCGAGGCGGAGCGGCTCGAGGCGTGGCTCGACATCCGTTTGCGCGGCCCGCTGGAGAACCTCGAAGAGCTCGAGAACCGACGTTTCCTTTCCGTTGCCGACGTTGTAGGTACCAGCGAACTCGCGGTCGGCGGCGTGCGTGAACGCGCGGACCACGTCCGCCACGTGGACGTAGTCACGCGTCGGCGCGCCGTGGCCGTAGACGATCGGACGCTCACCGTCGAGGAGCCGCTGGCTGAAGATCGCGACGACACCCGCCTCACCGTGAGGGTTCTGGCGGGGCCCGTAGACGTTCCCAAGCCGAAGAACGACGTGCGCGAGGCTCCGAAACCGCGCCTGGGTCGCGACGAACGCCTCGCCCGCGAGCTTTGACGCACCGTACGGCGAGAGCGGTTGGGCGACGAAGGTCTCCGGCGTGGGAAGCGGCGCGCCGTTCCCGTACAGGGCGCCGCCGGTGGAGGCGAAGACGACCCGGGCGCCGACGGCGGCCGCTGTCTCGCAAACGTTGAACGTTCCACGCACGTTGGAGGCGAAGTCCAGATCGGGTCTCTCGACGGAGACCGTGACGCTCGACTGCGCGGCGAGATGGCAGATCAGAGCGGGGTCGAACTCTTTTAGCCGACTGCGGAGCCGGCCGTCATCCGCGACGTCCAGCTCGGCGAACGCGGCTTGCTCCGGGACGCGGTCGCGTCGCCCGGACGAGAGGTCGTCGACGACGAGCACCTCGTCGCCGCGCTCGAGGAAGGCGTCGGCGACGTGCGAGCCGATGAAGCCGGCCCCTCCTGTGACCACGATACGCAACTTAGGTCGGGCTCCGCTGGCAGTTCGGGCAGTACCAGGTGCCGCGCCCGCCGGCCCGCGTCTTCGCGATCTCGGTGCCGCAGCGAGGACACGGCTCCCCTCCGCGGCCGTAGACGCGAAGCTCGTCCTGCATCGAGCCGCTCCCGCCGTCCGGCGTGCGGTAGTCGCGTAGCGTCGTCCCCTGCCGGGCGATCCCCGCGCGGATGGCGTCGTTGATCCCGCGATGGAGGCGGCGGATCTCGGCCGGGCTGAGGTCGCCGGCAGGGCGCAGCGGGTGGATCTTGGCCCGCCAGAGGGCCTCGTCTGCATAGATGTTCCCCATGCCGGCGGCCGCTCGCTGGTCCAGCAGCGCCGCCTTGACCGGCGCTTTGCGGCCGCGGAGCCGGGCCGCGAGCGCCGCCGCCGTGAACGTCTTCTTCAGCGGCTCCTCGCCGAGGCGGGTCGCCAGGTAACGCGCGTCCTCGTCGGGCTCGAGCAACAGCCACGTACCGAAGCGGCGGATGTCCCGGTACATGATGTCCGAGCCGTCGTCTAACCTGACAACAGCGCGGCGGTATGGATCGTCGTCCGGCGTTCCGTTCCGTTCGTGCCGAAACGTCCCCGTCATACGGAGGTGCACCAGGAGTACCCGACCGCTTCGAAACCGAAAAACCAGATACTTGCCGCGCCGCTCGAGAGCCTCGACGACCTCCCCCTTTAGCTCGGCCGCGACCTCGTCGGGATCGAACGGCCGTGTCAGCCTCGCGTCCCGGATCTCTATTTGCTCGAACCTCCGCCCGACGAGCACCGGCTCCAGGCTCGCGCGAACCGTCTCGACCTCCGGCAGCTCCGGCACGGGCCTAGCGTAGCCGCGAGGCCGGCCCTAGCTCAGCGTTTCCAGGACGACGCTGCGCGGTGCCGGCGTCTCGTCGACGAGCTCATACGCCCTACGAACCTCGCCGACGACCGCCTCGGCGGCAGTCTCGTCGCGGGCGTGGATCTCGGCCAGGACGTCACCGGCCCCGACGCGGTCACCGCGCTTGCGGAGGCAGACGATGCCGACCGCGTGGTCGATCGTGTCGTGCTTCGCCGTGCGGCCCGCCCCGAGCCGCATAGCCGCCGTCCCGATCGCGAGCGCGCCGAGGCGGCCGACGTAGCCGCCGCGCTCGGCCGCGACGGTCTCGGTCACCGGCGCCCGCGGGAGAGCCTCCTCGGCCGGGTCGCCGCCCTGCGCGCGGATCCAGCGTTCGTAGGCGGCGAACGCCGATCCGTCACGAAGGGCCGCCTCCACGCGCGAGCGCGCCGCGGCCGCATCGACGCCGTCGCTGAGCTCGACAAGGTGGGCACTGGCCTGGACGGCGAGCTCATTCAGGTCGGGCGGACCGTCGCCGCGAAGCGTCGCCAGGGCCTCGCGGATCTCGAGCGCGTTGCCGACCGCCTTTCCCAAGGGCTGGTCCATGTCGGTCAGCTCGCAGACGACCCTGCGCCCGGAGCGCCGGCCCAGCTCGAGCATGGCCTCGGCGAGCAGCAGGGCTTCCTGGATCGACTTCATGAACGCTCCGTCGCCGACCTTGACGTCGAGGACGATCGCGTTCGCACCCGCCGCGATCTTCTTCGACATGATGCTGGCGGCGATCAGCGAGACGTTCTCGACCGTCGCGGTCACGTCTCGAAGCGCGTAGAGATGCTTGTCGGCGGGGACGAACTCGGCCGTCTGACCGATCACGGCGAGGCCGACGTCGCGCACCTGGCGCACGAACTCGTCACGGGAGAGTTCGACGCGGAATCGCGGAATCGACTCGAGCTTGTCCAGCGTCCCGCCGGTGTGGCCGAGCCCGCGGCCGCTCATCTTCCCGAAGGGGACGCCGCACGCGGCGACCAACGGCCCGACGACGAGCGATGCCTTGTCCCCTACCCCCCCGGTCGAGTGCTTGTCCGCGACGGGACGGCCGATCTCGGCCTGCAGGTCGATCGTCTCGCCGCTCCTCACCATGGCATCGGTGAGCGCGTAGGTCTCCTGCGCGGAGAGCCCCTGGAAGTAAACAGCCATGCAGAAAGCGGCGAGCTGGTAGTCCGGGACCTCGCCGCGCGCGTAGCCGAGGATGAGCGCGGAGATCTCCTCGTCGGCGAGCTCCCCGCCGTCGCGCTTGCGCTGGATCAGCTCTGCCGGCCGGATCAAGGCTCGACGATCGGCTGGCCGTGGATCCCGCGCCTCGGAGTCTTTCCGCCGAGCCAGGCGTTCACCGTCGATCCGACGTCGGCGAACTCGCCCGTATGGACGTAGCCTTTTGCGTTGCGGCCTTCCACGTACGCGAGCAGCAGCGCGTGCTCGCGGGAGTGGTCGGTCGAAGGGGTCGTTGGGTCGCAGCCGTGGTCCGAGGTCAGCACGAGGATGTCCCGGTCACGAAGCGCCGCGAGCAGATCTGGCAGTCGCCGGTCGAAGTCCTGGAGGCAGCGATGGAAGTTGACCGGGTCGTTGCGATGGCCCCACAGCATGTCCGTCTCCACCAGGTTCACGAAGACCAGGCCGTCGTCGAGCTCTCGGAGCAGCCGCTCCGTCTGCGTGATCCCCTCCACGTTCGAGCGCGTCGTGTGAGATTCGTCGATGTCGACCCCGGCGAAGATGTCGCGGATCTTTCCGACGGCGTGCACCTTGTGGCCGGCCTCGCGAACCAGCGTCAGGTAATTGGGCTGCCGCGGCTTCAGCGACCAGTCGTGCCGGTCGGGCGTCCGGACGTAGTTGCCGGGCTCGCCCTCGAACGGCCGCGCGATCACGCGCCCGACGGCGTGTTTGCCAGTGAGGATCTCCCGGGCGATTTCGGAGGCGCGGTAGAGCTCGTCCAGCGGGATCGTGTCGACATGAGCAGCGATCTGGAACACCGAGTCGGCCGATGTGTAGACGATCCACTTTCCCGTCTGCTGGTGCTCCTCGCCGAGCTCCTCGATGATCTCTGTCCCCGAGGCCGCCTTGTTTCCCAGGACGCCGCGCCCGGTGCGGTGCATGAACGGGTCGAGGACCTCGAAGGGGAACCCGTGCGGATAGGTCGGGAAGGGCTGCTCGGTGACGACGCCCATGAGCTCCCAGTGCCCCGTCGTTGTGTCCTTGCCTTTCGAGCGCTCCCTGAGCCGACCGGCGATTGCCGGCGCCCCTGGCTGCGGCGGACAGCCCTCCAGCGGTTCGACGTTGCCGAGCCCGAGCGCCTCGAGGTTGGGGAGATCGAGCCCGCCCACGGCCTTGGCGACATTTCCGAGCGTGTCCGAGCCCTCGTCGCCGTACTCGGCGGCATCCGGTAACTCTCCCGCCCCAACGGCGTCGAGCACGATCACGCACGCGCGCGGCATGTGTGCCTCCTAGGTCGCGACCGAGGACGAAGTCCGGCGCCGTGCAAGCACGTTCCTGGCGCCACCGTAGGTTGCTCGGAGGGTCACGGGGCTATTCTACGGCGGTGGTGGAGACCGTCCTGGGACTGATCGGAATGGTGATCTTCATCGTCGCGGTGATCAGCCTTGCCGCCGGCGTAACGTGGCTCGTCGTGAAGATCACCCCCAGCGAGCCCAGGAAAAAGCGCAAAGAGCCCGAGCCCGCAGAAAGTTAGACCGGCGAGAGGCGAAGGACTTCGTCCAGCGGCGTGTAGTCGACGCCGTGCGCCTCGGCCACTGCTTCGTACGTGATCTTCCCGTCGAGCACGTTCACGCCTCGCGCCAGCGTGCGGTCGACGGCGATGGCCTCCCGGAGCCCCTCGTTCGCGATCTCCTCGACGTACGGCAGCGTCGCGTTGGTCAGTGCCTTCGTGGACGTGATCGGCACAGCGCCCGGCATGTTCGCGACGCAGTAGTGGATGACCCCGTCGACCACGAAAACCGGTTCGGAATGCGTCGTCGGGTGCGACGTCTCCACGCAGCCGCCCTGGTCGATCGCAACGTCGGCGATCACGGAGCCGTCCTTCATGCCGGCGACCATCTCGCGCGTGATCAGCTTCGGCGCCAGCGCCCCGGGAATGAGCACAGCGCCGATGACGAGGTCGGCCTGCGCGACGGATTCCTGGATCTGCAGCCCCGACGACATCAGGAGCGTGACCCGGGACCCGAGCACTTCCTCCAGGTGCCGCATGCGATCGATGGAGCGCTCGAGAATCGTGACCTGCGCGCCAAGGCCGAGCGCGATGACGGCGCTGTTGTAGCCGACCATCCCTCCGCCGATCACGACCACCTCGCCCGGCGCCACACCTGGAACCCCGCCGAGAAGGAGCCCCTGTCCGCCCACCGGCCTCTCGAGGAACGCGGCACCCGCTTGCGACGCCAGCCGCCCGGCGATCTCGCTCATCGGCGCCAGTAGAGGAAGCGCCCGGTCGTCCGTCTCGACGGTCTCGTAGGCGACGCAGGTCGCACCGCTCTCCATCAGAGCCCTTGTGAGCTCCTCGCTCGCGGCCAGATGGAGGTACGTGAAGAGCACCTGGCCCTCGCGCAGCCTCGTGTACTCCTCGGGCAGCGGCTCCTTGACCTTGAGGACGAGGTCGGCCTCCCAGACTTCGGCGACCGAGCCGATTCGCGCTCCGACGGTCTCGTAGTCGGCATCCCGGAAGGCGCTGCCCACGCCTGCTCCCTGCTCGACCAGCACGAAGTGCCCGTTGCGGGTGAGCTCGAGCGCACCGGCGGGCGTGAGCGCGACGCGGTACTCGTCCGGCTTGATCTCCTTGGGGACGCCGACGTTCATTGAGGCGGCGGAACGATATCCGTCTACGCTCTGGCGAGCCGCTCCACGAGCCGACGTTCCTCCTCGCCGAACCACGGCGGCGAGCCGGCCAGCGCGTTCTCGGCCGCATGAAGTGGGTTCCGCGTCGCCGGAATGACCACGTCCACACGTTGGTCCGAGAGCGCCCACTTGAGGAGCGCCTGTGGCCAGGTGTCGACGCCGAACTCGCTCAGCGGCTCAAGCTCCTCCGGTCCGGGTCGCCGGGCGAGCAGCTCTCCCTCCGCGAGCGGACGCATGACGATGACGGCGAGACCGAGCTCCTCGGCGAGCGGGAGGATTCGGCGCTCACACTCGCGCTCGTACGGGTTGTACGGCGCCTGCACAACCTGGAAGTGCCCGCTCTCCATCGCGCCGGCCAGCTCCCCGAACGCCCCCGGCGAATAGTGCGTGACGCCCAAGACGCCGACGCGCCGGGCGGTGCGCTCCTCCCCGAGCCAGCCGACATGCTCGCGCCAGCTGACCAGATTGTGCACCTGCTCCACGTCGACCCGTCCGTAGAGGTCGAGCTGCTCTACGAACTGGTGCCGGCCCTGCTCCATGGTCGGCGCCCAGATCTTCGTCGCCACCGTCGCCTCGTCGCGCCGGCCGACGAGCGCGGCGGCCAGGGACCGTTCGGCGCGGCCGTACATCGGCGACGAGTCGATGAGCCGCGTCCCGGCGCCCCAGGCCGCGGAGACGACGTCGCGCCCCAGCTCGTCGTCGCCGCCGAACGTGTTCCACGTGCCCAGCCCCACGACGGGGCCGAGGCGCCGTTCCTCAATCACCCGGCGAGGCGGCGCGCGCCACTTCGACCAGCGCGAGCGTGACGTCGACCATGCGCTCGAGATCCGCGACGGCGATGTGCTCGTCGGGCGTATGGATCGCCGTCATCCCGTTGGCGAGGTTGACGCACGGCCGGCCGCGTTCGTTGAAGACGTTCGCATCGGCGCCGCCTCCGCCGAGAGCAAGGCGCGGCTCGAAGCCCTCGCGCTCGAGCGCCGCGCAAGCCATCCGGACGGGCAGGTCGCCGCGCGCGAAGCGATAGCCGCGGTAGCTCTCGTCCACCGTCGTCTCCGCCTCACACTGCTCGAGGGCCGCGGCGAACGTGATCGTCTCGAGCATCTCCTGGACGAGATCGGCGAGCTTCCGCTCGTCGTGGGAGCGAACGTCGATCGAGAACGAGCAGCCGTCGGGGACGATGTTCTTCGCCGTCCCGCCCTGGATGAGGCCGACGTTCGCCGTCGTCTCGTCGTCGAGGCGCCCGAGCCGGAAATCCGTGATCGCACGCGCCGCTGCAGCGATCGCCGAACGGCCCTCCTCGGGCGCCATGCCCGCATGCGCAGCCCGCCCCCGCATCGTCACCTCGAGCGCGCGCGCATAGGGCGCTCCGAGCATCACCTCTCCGATCGGTGCCGCATGGTCGAACACGAACCCGACGCCCGCCTCGAGCCGGTCGGCATCGAAGGCCTTGGCGCCCTGGAGCCCCACTTCCTCCTTCGGGGTGAAGAGGAGCTCGATGCCGGCATGCGGGCGGTTTTCAGAGAGCATCAGGCGCACCGCCTCGAGCATCGCCGCCACCGCGGCCTTGTTGTCGGCGCCGAGGATCGTTCCACCCGCGTTGCGGATGACGCCGTTCTCGACCACGGGCTCGAGCGGCCCGCTCGGCTGGACGGTGTCGAGATGAGCGCACAGAAAGATCGGCGTGCCGCCGTTCGCGATCGACGGAGCGAGCCGGACCAGCAGGTTCCCCGCGTTCGCGTCGATGCGGTCGCCCGCGTCGTCCTCGGACACCTCGAGGCCGAGATCCTGGAGATAGGCCGCGACGCGATCTGCAACCTCACGCTCGGACCCCGGAGGGCTCGGGATGGCGGCCAGCTCCGTGAAGAGATCCACGACGTCCGGCGCCCAGCTCGGCGACATGCGCCGAATCCTAGGCGCCGGAGGTCGGGGCTATGAAGTGCGGGAGAGGTGGACAGGCTCGCCCTTGCCCCGGTCGGCCGGACGGGTCCCGCCCGAGTGGTAGAGCACCAGGGCAAAGAGACCAACTGCGATCCACACGACGATCACGACGGCGAGCAGACGTACGAGCCTCTGAGGCACTAGCCCCACGCAACCGTCTCGTAGACGCCGTTCGGGTAGTAGTTGACGCGCATCATCAGCGAGTCATGCCAGTCGAACCACCACGGCGAGTGACAGGCGACGTCGACCCACGCCTGCACCTGCACCCACGTCCAGCCGGCGCCGCCCGCCGTCTTGGCGTCGTAGGGCCCGCTGGTGTTCCAGCACAGGAAATCGTGGTCCGTCCGGACGGTGCTGGCCCGGTACGTGATCAATCCGCCACTACCGCACCAGACGGTGTACAGGAAGAGCCGGCGGCCGTACGGAAACGTCCCCTTCGAGCGGAGGAGCTCCTTCCCCCAGCATCCCCCGCCGCCGCCCGGATCCGTTGCCAGCGGCCCGCCCAAACGGGGCCGAACCTCGCGGATGCCGTTGTCGATCTTGTAGGCCTCCTCGTACGGCTGCGGTTGCGGGTCGACTGCGTACGAAGCCGGCACCAGGATCAGCGCGGCCAGGACCGCGAATCCCAACGATATGAGGTGTGATGTCTTCATGCCGTTGACCGTACGGACAACGCACGCACGAATGGGACACTCCTTCGAGCCTACTTCGTAACGACGGGCCTAGGCGGGAACGCCGGCCCGCTCGACGGGCGCGGTTCGCGCCCGCGAGCGTTCCCACGCCGCCCCTACGAACTCGCGGAAGAGAGGCGCCGGCCTCGTCGGCCGCGACTTGAACTCGGGATGGAATTGGCTGGCGACGAACCAGGGGTGGTCCGGCAGCTCGACGATCTCGACGAGTCGCCCCTCCTGGTAGGTCCCCGAGACGACGAGGCCCGCCTCCTCCAGCCGCGGGCGGAAGTGGTTGTTCACCTCGTACCGATGCCGGTGACGCTCGTTCACGACCGGCTCTCCGTAGGCCTCCCGCGTCCGGGTCCCCTCGACAAGCTCGACGGCCTGTGCGCCCAGCCGCATCGTCCCGCCGAGGTCCTCGACCTCCTTCTGCTCGGGCAGCAGGTCAATGACCGGATACGGCGTTTCTGGATCCATCTCCGTCGAGTTCGCGCCCGACAACCCGACGACGTGCCGCGCGAACTCCGAGACGGCGACGTGCATGCCGAGGCAGATGCCCAAGTACGGGATTCCCTGCTCGCGTGCGACGCGGCACGCCATGATCTTCCCCTCCCAGCCGCGCGAGCCGAAGCCGCCTGGAACGAGGACACCGTCGACCTGCTCGAGCTCGGCCTGGAGCTCTTCCAGCGAGGCGCCCTCCGCGTCGACCCAGCGAACACGCACGCCGCAGCCGTGGTGGATCCCCGCGTGCTTGAGCGCCTCGTGAACCGAGAGGTAGGCGTCGTGGAGCTTCACGTACTTGCCGACGAGCCCGATCTCGACGGGCTCACCGAGCCGCTCGATGCGGGCGGTGAGATCGTTCCACTCGCCGAGATCCGCGTCGGCCTCCGGCAGGTTCAGCTTCTCTGCAACGAGCGTGTCGAGCCCCTCGGCCTGGAGCGCCGAGGGGACGAGATAGACGTCCGGCACGTCGCGGTTCACGATCACGGCGCGCGGCTCGATGTCCGCAAACATCGCGATCTTGTCCCTGAGGTCTGGGTTCAGGCCTTCGGTCGAGCGCGCGACGACGATGTCCGGGTGGATACCGATGCGCCGGAGCTCGTTGACTGAATGCTGCGTCGGTTTCGTCTTCAGCTCGCCGGCGGAGTCGACGAACGGGACGTACGTGACATGGACGTAGATGACGTTCTCCGGGCCTGCCTCACGCCGGAACTGGCGGATCGCCTCGAGGAACGGCAACGACTCGATGTCGCCGACGGTCCCACCGACCTCGCTGATGACGACGTCCGTGTCGGTCGCATCGGCAACGCGGTGGATCCGCTCCTTGATCTCGTTCGTGATGTGGGGGATCACCTGTACCGTCGAGCCGAGGTACTCGCCCTTCCGCTCTTTCCGTAGGACCGAGTACCAGATCGACCCCGACGTGTGGTTCGCGTTGCGCGAGAGGTTCTCGTCGACGAAGCGCTCGTAGTGGCCGATGTCGAGATCCGTCTCGCCGCCGTCCTCGGTGACGAAGACCTCGCCGTGCTGGAACGGGCTCATCGTCCCCGGATCCACATTCAGGTACGGGTCGAACTTCTGGACCTGGACCTTCAGGCCGCGCGCCTTGAGGAGTCGTCCGAGCGACGCCGCCGTGATCCCTTTCCCCAGCGACGAGACGACGCCGCCCGTCACGAACACGTACTTCGGCGGGTACGGCCTCATGCGTACTGTCCTCGAAGGGCCGCGAGCCCATCCGGCGTTTCATTCGCCGGCCGTAGGGCTCGACCCCGGAGACGACTCACGGACTTCAAGCCTACCAGCGGCCTAGGACCTCATCTGACTGTCGCGAGGAACTCGCGGCCGCCTAGCATCCGCTCGAGCTCCTCGCGCCGTTCGCCGTCGTCGAGCGCCTCGATTCGCGTGTGCGTCGGGTCGCCCGGAACCTTCTCGACGCTGAAGTGTCGATCCGCGAGGCTCGCGATCTGGGGCAGGTGCGTGATCGTGACGATCTGAGAGCGATCGCCCAGCCGGCGAAGTGTCTGCCCGACGGCGTGCGCGGTCTGCCCGCCGATGCCGGCGTCGATCTCGTCGAAGACGAGCGTCATTTTCCCGCCGGCTGCGGCGGCAATCGCGAGCGCGATCCGGGAGAGCTCCCCGCCCGACGCCGTCTCGGCAACGGGCGTGAATGGGAGACCCGCGTTGGGCCTGACCAGGAATGAGAGGCTGTCGGTGCCGGTGTGCGACGGCGGCTTCTCTCCGAGCTCCACGACGAACTCGCCTTCACCGAGGCCGATGCCGCGAAGCTCCTCGGCGACGGCGTCCGCGAAGGGTTCTGCGGAGGCGGCGCGCGCGTCGTGCACGGCAGCGGCCAGCTCGTCGACCGCTTCCCTCGCCCGCTCCAGCTCTGCCTCGGCCTCGGCGGCCGGATCGGCTCCCGCCGCCCTCGCTTCGAGCTCGGCCTGGGCTTCCGCCGCACGCGCCA
>JBKPGE010000059.1:0-5819 GCA_046729215.1 Actinomycetota bacterium
CCTCTGGAAGGCGGTCGGTGTCCCTGCCGGTAAGGGCCCGGACGAGCCAGGTCTTGCCGTGATCAACGTGGCCGGCGGTCCCTACTGTGAGCGGCACGCGAGAACCGCCTCGGCGACCTCGTTTACCTCGCCGTCGGAAAGGGTGCGGCAATCCAAAAGCAGGCGACCGTCGCGGACAATGCCGATCACGGCCGGCTCGCCGGCTCTGAGCCGAGGGCCAAGCTCCTCCTCGACCGCACAGGCGAAGCTCGGAAGCTCGGTGAGCGGAAGCGCCCCGCCGCCCACGCGAGCGACGGTCTCTTCGACGACGCCGTCGATCGAGCCCGCCAACCGTTCCGCGCGAGCGCGGACGGCGGCGATCGGCTCCACGAGCATCCGGAGAACCGGCACCTCGCGAAACGCCCGGCCGGGCTCCTCGTAGAGTGCGAGCGTCCCCTCAAGCGCGGCCAGCGTGAGCTTGTCGGCACGAAGCGCCCGTTGGAGCGGGTGGCGCCTCAGCTGCTCCACGAGCTCCGCCCGGCCGACGAGGATCCCCGCCTGCGGCCCGCCCAGCAGCTTGTCACCGGAGAAGGACACCACGTCGGAGCCGGCCTCGAGGCTCTCGCGGACCAACGGTTCGTCCGGCACATCCTCGAGAGCGCCGGAACCGAGGTCGTCCACCAGCGGAATCCCATGGCGCCGGGCCACGCCGGCCAGCTCGCCCAGCGTAGGCAGCTCGGCGAATCCGACGACACGGAAGTTGGACTGGTGAACGCGTAGGACGAGGGCGGTCTCCGGTCCGGCCGCCCGCTCATAGTCCGCCGCACGGGTCCGGTTTGTCGTCCCGACCTCCACGAGCCGAGCGCCGGATCGGGCCAACACGTCGGGTATCCGGAACCCGTCGCCAATCTCGATCAGCTCGCCGCGAGAGACGAGCACGTCCCGGCCCTCCGCGAGCGCGGCCAACGCGAGCAACACCGCCGCGGCGTTGTTGTTGACGACGAGGGCCGCTTCAGCGCCGGTGAGCCGACGCAGGAGGCGAGCAACATGGTCTTGCCGGGAGCCCCGCATTCCCGCGGTCACGTCGTACTCGAGGTTCGAGTAGGACCCGCCGACCTCTAGCATCCGCTCGAGCGCGGCCTCGCCGAGCGGCGCGCGGCCGAGATTCGTGTGGAGGATCACCCCCGTCGCGTTCAGCACTCGCCGGAGACTGGGCGTGCGTATCTCGGCAAGCTTCGCCTCGACCCGCCCGCGAAGGTCGCCTGGTTCGAATCCGGCCGTTGTCTCTTCACGCGCGCGCGCGAGGACGTTACGCGCGGCCTCGACCGCCAGGGGATCGTCCAGGCCCCGCGCCAGCTCGTCCACGGACGGCAGGTCGCGGAGCCGCATGGTCTATTGGGCGTCGGCCTTGCGGGGCTCGGCCGGGCTCTCCAGGCTGCGCTCCTCGAGCGACCGGAGGATGGTCTCGACCGCCTCCTCCGGGTCGTCGGTGACGTAGAGGAGGTCGATGTCCTCCGCGTTGATGAAGCCTTCGGCGAGCAGTCGATCGCGGATCCAGCCGAGCAGCCCCTCCCAGTGATCGCGGCCGAAGAGGACGACCGGGAAATCGAGCACCTTTCCCGTCTGGATCAACGTCAGCGCCTCGAACAGCTCGTCGAGCGTCCCGAAGCCTCCGGGGAACATGACGAACCCCTCTGCCGCCTTCACGAGCATCGTCTTGCGGGCGTAGAAGTGTCTGAACGTGACGCCAATATCGAGATACGGGTTGTGGTGCTGCTCGTGCGGCAGGTCGATGTTGAAGCCCACAGACAGGCCGCCGGCCTCGTGCGCCCCTCGATTGGCCGCTTCCATCACGCCCGGCCCGCCTCCGGTGACGACCGCGAGCCCGGCCCCGGCTAAGCGCCGGCCGAGGTCCTGGGCCCGCTGGTAGATCGGGTCGTCCTCTCGCAACCGCGCGGAGCCGAAGATCGTGACGGCGGGCCGGTCGATGCTGTCGACCGCCTCGAAGCCCGTGCGGAACTCCTCCGCGATGAGGAAGACGTTGCGCGGAAGGTTGCCGTCGTGCGCTCGGAGGATCTGCTGGTCTTGGTCCTGCTGTTGCACGCGCTCTTAGAACGTTCGCTCGACGTGGGTTGCGCCCATGGCGAGAACGAGCAGTGCGGCTAGGCCGAAATAGCCAACGGCCGCCGCGACACGCTGCCACGGAGCGACCTGGTAGTACGTCGCGGCCTCGGGCTGTCCGCGCTCCTGCCAGCGGCGCCAGAGCTCGAGCCCGACCAGCAGGGTGATCACGATCAGGATCGGGTTCGGTGCGACGAAGACGAGGGCGATCAGCGCGGCGAAGCCGGCAAGCCACAGAGCCGGATGGACTGCGGCGACGATTCGGCCGCCGTCGAGCGGGACCACCGGTAACAGGTTGAAGAGGTTGAGGAAGAAACCGGTGAAAGCGAGCGCCCTGAGCAGGTCCGAGTCCATCTGCTCGCCCGCGAGCCAGACCGCAGCCGCGCCGAGCGAGCCGAGGATCGGCCCCGCGATCGCGACCTGCGCCTCACGCCAGGCGCCGAGCGGGTTCTCCCTGAGCAGGATGGCAGCCCCGAGGAATGGGATGAACACCGGAGCACCGACGTCGAGGCCCTGCCGCCGCGCCTCCACGTAGTGGCCCATCTCGTGTACGAGGATGAGCAAGACGAAGCCCACCGCGAAACGCCAGCCCCAGATCCACGCGTAGGCCGCAACGGACACGAGCATCGAGGCCGACGTCGTGAAGAGCTTGAACTTGAAGACCGCGGCGGCGGCGAACTTCAGCTTCCAGATCAGAACGCCTACGGCGATGAACGGCGCCGCGAGCTTTCGGAGGATCGGAAACCGCGGCTCGTGCTTGACCGGGCCCCAGTCGGTCGGGCTATAGGGCTCGTAGTCGAGCTCGTAGCGAGGCTCGTCCTCGCGGGTCCTGCTGTCTTCGGGCTTGAGTTGACTCACCGGCGCATCGTAGCTCCGGCCCTCTGTCACGAAGCTGTGCCGAACCCGTGCCGAAGGTGTGAAAACCCGCTCTGGAAGGGCGGTTGAGCGGCTAAACCAGATGGCATGCAATCGAATCGAGGAGGAACCTTGATCAGACGCTCAGCGCTCGTGGCGGTGCTGCTGGCAGCCGCCGCCGTTGCGGTTTCGGGCGGAGCTGCGACGGCGACATCCACCGGCGGAGTCCCCGAAGTGAAGAAGAAGCCGAAGCCGAAGGTGATTCGCGGCCCTCGGGGCCGGCGCGGGCGACCGGGCCCTCGTGGGCTCCCGGGACCACGTGGACCCCAGGGACCACATGGTGCCCAGGGCCCAGCCGGGGCCATGGGGCCACTTGGGCCCGCGGGAGCTCAGGGTCCTGCCGGTCCACCGGGTCCTCCCGGGCCGGCCGGCGCGGGGGCGCAGCGGATCTCGGCCGATCTTCCGGCCGCCACGCCGGAGACCGAGATCCTGAGCCTCGGCGGGCTTGTGCTCAAAGCAGCCTGCAGCGCGGGCGGGGATCTCTCCCTCGAGGCGAGCTCGACGGCGAACAACGCCAGGGCGCGATCGGGTGTGATCTCGGCAGGAACCCCCGATGCGGCCAGTTACGCGGAGGACGACGATCTCGACACGACCGACGGTTTCGACCTCGTCGGAGCCCACGACGACGATGCGCTCGGGACCTTCGTCTACCGGTCGCCGAACGGCTCGGCGCTGGTCAGCGGCAGCTTCCTGGTTGAGCAGTACTCGATCGGCGGCGCCGCACGTTGTCTCGTCGCGGGGTCGGCGTTCGTTGCGCAGTAGGGCAGGGTTACGGAGCTGGTGGCGGAAACGTGTCGTGACGAGCCATCAGCGCCAGGAGTGGGCCCATATCCGCAGGCGGCCATGAAGGCTCGCTCGCCATCAGCTCGCCGAGCTCCACGAAGTACCGCTCGAAACCGCCTGGGATGGCAATCCCGAGGAAGCGAGCGGGCTCGTCGGTGGTGTTCGAGAAGCGGTGGACGACGCCCGGCGAAACGCGTGCGTAGCCGCCGGCCTCCACGTCCGTGGTCTCGCCCTCCACCTCGAACCGAACGTTTCCCTCGAGGATGAAGAAACCCTCGTCGGTGGTCTTGTGCCAGTGCGGCGGCGGGCCGGCGAAGCGGGGCGGCACGGTGTACGCAAAAAGCGTCCAGACGCCGTTCGTCTCTTCGGTTCCGGTCTTCAGCGTGAACGACACCTCCGGAGCAGGTGCCAAAGTGAGCCCCTCGCCGGGCGCCAAGACGCGCGCGTCACTCACTCGTCGCTCCACCAGCCGGGCAGCTGCTCGGCGTCCTGGATCCCTGTGTTCGGCGCTCCGATCGCGAGGATCTCGACGCCGTCGGGCCCCGCCTCGAAGTTCCGCGTCACTTCCTTGGGGACGCGGATCAGGTCCCACTGCTTAAGCTCGACGACCTCGTCGTCGAGCTTCAACCGAGCACTGCCGCTGAGGAGCACGTAGACCTCCTCCTGCCGCTTTTGCTTGTGCCCGAAGGGCATGCGGTAGTTCGGCGCCAGGCGTTGATAGCTGAGGCCGAGCTCGTTCAGCCCGAGCTGCTCGCGCGCGAAGCGGGCCTCCAACTCGGGCGAGAGCCCGAAGTTGGGAGCCTGATCCTCGATGTCCTTGATGTTCTCGACCGTGTAGTTCGTCATGGGCTCGATCCTATTCGGCGGTCGGCAGATCGACGGGACGACCGTCGGCCTCCACCTGCGGCTCCGAGAAGATGCAGTCGACGTGAATTGCAGCCTCGTTGTCTCCGCCGTAGCCGCCCGTGTTGCGGCCGATCGCGACGTGAGCGGTCCGAGCGGCCTTCTCGTCCAGGAGCGCGTGGCCACGAGGTTTGAAGTCGGGGTGGAAGCCCACGCCAAGCTCGGCGATGACGTCGGCCCCCCGGCCAGCGGCCGCGACGAGCTCGCGGAGCATCTGCGCCGCCCGACCGCCCTCGATCGAGACCACTCGGCCGTCCTCGAAGCGGAGCGTCACGGGCGCGTCAACCAGGCCCTCGACCGTGTACGGGATCGTCAGATCGACAACCAGGACGCCGTCTGCACCGTCGGCGAGCGGCGCGACGAACACTTCGCCGCTCGGAAAGTTGGCGCCTTCGCCCGGCTTGATCGGCAGCGCGTCGCTCAACCACGGCCGCCCTTCGACCTGAAGCCTCAGATCGGTGCCGGCCTTGCCGGTGACGTGGATCTCCTTTGCTCCTTCCAGCTGCGTGAGCAGCTGTCGCGCCGAATCCTCTAGGTCGGGCTGGGGCTTGGAGAGCTCGCCTTCGAGCAGCTCTGGCGTGATTAGCCCCAGGTAGATCTCACGCCCGCCGTGGCCGACCATTGCGTCGAGGACCTCGAACCGCGCTGAGGCTTCGTCGCCAACCGGATTCTGCGACAGGAAGACGCAGAGCGTCGCCTTGCTCGCACCGTCGATCACACCCGGCGGGGCGTGGTCGAGCGGGCGGTTGGCGCCGGCCCAGAGCTCGAGTCGAGGCCGCCCGCCGGACTGCCTGACTGCGTCGGCAAACTCGGAGCCCTGTTCAGCGAGCGGCTCGTCGACGATGACGAGCACGTCCTCGTCAGGCTCGAGCCGCCCAGCCTCGATCAGGTTCCGGCACCAGCCCTTCAGCTCGTCGCGCATCGCGCCATCCTCGCGCCGAGTCCTAGGGAAGGCAAGGAAGAAAACTCACGACCCTCGGCCGATCCATTCCTCGCCGCCTTCGTAGAGCTCCTTCTTCCAGAGCGGGACGCGCTCCTTCAGCTCGTCGATGACATCTCGACAAGCTGAGAGCGCGTGCTGCCTGTGCGGTGCCGAGACGGCGATTGCCACCGAGACG
>JBKPGE010000060.1:0-4376 GCA_046729215.1 Actinomycetota bacterium
ACGAAGGCGCTCCCGGTCTGGCGCTGGCAATTGAGGCAGTGGCAGCAGTGGATGAAGAGTGGATCCGACGTCAGCCGGTAGCGAACCACTCCGCAGGAGCAACCACCCTCGCGTTCGACGTTCACCCCTGGACAGTACCCCGGCGTCGGAGCGTCGATGAGATCGCAGCGCGGGCCGGCGACGACGAGCTCGAACGCTGGGAGGACGGCGGCTCGCATCTTCCTCTCCGCCTACAAAAAAGCGAGAGCCTCCTGATCAGGAGGCTCTCTCGAGGTAGCGGGGGCAGGATTTGAACCTGCGACCTCCGGGTTATGAGCCCGGCGAGCTACCTGACTGCTCCACCCCGCGTCGCTGGCTGCATTATAGCCGCCGCGCCGGCAAAGCCGACACGGCTCTTCTGGTCGGCGCCGACGAGTCGGCGCCTTGGAGCGCGGTTAGGACTTTGCAGTTACTAGCCCGACCGGGCAGCTTACGCCGGTTCCGCCCAGGCCGCAGTAGCCGTTCGGGTTCTTCGCCAGATACTGCTGGTGATACGGCTCGGCGTAGTAGAAGGGGCCAGCCTGTGCGATCTCGGTCGTGATCTCGCCGTAGCCCGCGTTGCTCAGCTCGCGCTGGTAGGTCTCACGCGAGTGCTCGGCGGCGGCGCGCTGCGCCTCGTCGTGCCAGTAGATCGCCGAGCGGTACTGGGTGCCGACGTCGTTGCCCTGGCTCATGCCCTGGGTGGGATCGTGGTTCTCCCAGAAGAGCCGGAGCAGCTCCTCGTAGCTCGTCTTCGTCGGGTCGTAGACCACGAGAACGGCCTCGGCGTGGCCCGTTCGACCGCTGCACGCCTCCTCGTAGGTTGGGTTCGGCGTGTAGCCGCCGGCGTACCCCACCGCCGTCGTGTAGACGCCAGGCGCCTGCCAGAAGACACGCTCCGCGCCCCAGAAGCAGCCCAGCCCGAACACCGCCTGCTCGAACCCGTCCGGGAACGGCGGCGTGATCGGGGTGCCGAGCACGTCGTGGCGCTCGGGCACGACCATCGACTCGTCGCGGCCGGCGAGTGCCTCGCGCGGCTCGACCATCTCTGTCTTGTCTCTGAATAGGAACATGCGACTAGGGTAGCCATCGATATGCGTGTGGCAGCCATCGATCAGGGCACGAACACGACCCGCTTGCTCGTCGCCGACGTCGAGGACGGCGAGGTCGACGAGGTCTCGAAGCATGTCGAGATCACCCGGCTTGGCGAAGGCGTGGACACGCGTCGCCGCCTGCTTCCAGTGTCCATCGCGCGCGTCAGAAACGCGCTCTCGGACTACCGCCGCGAAGCCGAGCGGCGGAGCGCTGAGCGGGTTCTCCTGGTCGCGACGAGCGCCGTCCGCGACGCCGAGAACGGCGAGGCCTTTCTGGGCGAGATCGAGTGGAGCTACGGCTTCGTGACTCGGCTTCTTTCCGGGGACGAGGAGGCCGAGCTCACCTTCCGCGGTGCGGCCGACGGCCGGCCCGGCTCGACGCTCGTGATCGATCCAGGCGGCGGATCGACGGAGTTCGTGGTCGGCGAGGATGGCCAGATCAGGTCCCGGACGAGTGTCGACATCGGCTCGGTGCGGCTGACGGAACGCTTCGTGTACTCCGATCCGCCGACTGCCGGTGCGCTCGAGGCGGCGGCTGCATACGTGCGCGCCCAACTTCCGCCACGCCCGGAGGTCGAAAACGCGATCGGCGTAGCGGGCACGATCACGACCCTCGCCGCGCTCGACATGGGCGTCGACGACCCGGAGGGTTTCGGCACGCACGGCCACCGGCTCACGCCCGAGGCCGTGCGCGAGCAGCGGGAGCGCTTAGCGGCGTTGCCCTTGAACGAGCGCCGCCGGCTGCCCGGGCTCCATCCGAAGCGGGCTCCCGTGATCGTTGCCGGCGCCGTGCTCGTGGAACAGGTCCTCGACCGGTTCGGACTGGACGCGCTCGAGGTCAGCGAGCGCGACATCCTCCACGGCGCGGCGGTGGAAGCCGCGAAGCTGCCGGCTCCAGTGGAAGGCGCCGCGCCGCCCGGCGCCTACACGTGCTGCTAGTCATCTTGCGGCGGCTCGTCTTCGGCCAGCCGCCGCTGGAGCACCACCCGCGCCAGCACGCCGACGAGCTTCCCGTCGTCAACCACGGGCACGCGCTCCGCGTCCTTTTCCTCCATGAACCGGAAAGCCTCGTCCGCGGGCGTTTTGGCATCGATCGTGTAGTGCGGCTTCTCGGCAATCTCGCCGAGCGGCGTCCGGCGCGGATCGCGTCCGGGCGCGACGACCTCGCGAACGAGTGTCTTCCGGGTAACCACGCCGACGAGCCGGTCATCGGCACAGACGAAGACGGCGCGAACGTCAGGCTTCGCGAGCAGCTCGCCGGCCGCCTGCGCGCTCGCGTCCGCGTCGAGCGTGCGCGGCTCGATGACCATCGCCTCGCGAACGAGGCTCACGGGTAGATGCCGCGCGCCGTCAACGCCCCGGAAACCTCGCGGATCGCAGCCACGAGCGCGGCGCGGCGCGGAGTGATCTGCAGCTGGTCGGAGAGCTGCCAGACGCGGTCGAAGGCGTCCCCCATCTTCTCCGCGAGCTTGTGGCGGATCTCGTCGCGGGACCAGAAGAGCCTGCCGAGATCCTGGACCCACTCGAAGTAGGAGACCGTCACGCCGCCGGCGTTCGTGAGGATGTCCGGGAGTACGTGGATCCCGCGGTCTGCAAGGATCGCGTCGGCTTCGATCGACGTCGGCCCGTTGGCTCCCTCGGCGATCATGCGGGCCTCGATCCGGCCGGCGTTTTCGCCGCTTACCTGATCTTCGAGAGCGGCCATGACGAGGATGTCGCAGGGAAGCTCGAGCAGCTCTGCGTTCGAGACGTGCTCGGCAAGCGGGTAGCCCTGGAGCGAGCCATGATCCTTGATCCACTCGGTCACGTCTTCGAGATTGAGGCCGCGCTCGTTGAACGCTCCGCCGGAGATGTCCGAAACCGCCATGACGGTCGCGCCGCGCTCGACCAGCTCGCGCGCCGCGACGCCGCCGACGTTCCCGAATCCCTGAACCACGCAGCGCTGATTGGCGAGGTGCCAGCCGAAGCGCTCGCACGCCCGCTCGATCACCATCACGACTCCGGCGCCAGTCGCTTCGCGACGGAAGACCGAGCCGCCGATCGGTACGGGCTTCCCTGTGACGATCTCCGGCACCGCATAGCCGACTTGCATCGAGTACGTGTCCATGATCCAGGCCATCGTCTGCTCGTTCGTCGCCATGTCCGGAGCGGGGATGTCCTCCTCGGGCCCGATTACCGGAAGCAGCTCGATCGTGAGCCGACGGGTCAGTCGCTGGAGCTCGTCGATTGACAGGTGGCGGGGCTCGCAGCGCACGCCGCCCTTTGCGCCGCCGTAGGGGAGCTGGAGGAGCGCGCACTTCCAGGTCATCCACATAGCGAGCGCCGCGCACTCGCCGAGGTCGACGTGGATGTCGTAGCGGATTCCGCCCTTGGTCGGGCCGAGCACCGTCGAGTGCTGGACCCGGTAGCCGGGAAACGTCTCGACGGTGCCGTCGTCCCGCCGCACCGGCACGCCGACGATCGTGGATCGCTCAGGAAACCGGAGCCGCTCGGAGACGAAATCGGGCACGTCGGCATGTTCGAGCGCCTGTTCGAACTGTCCGAGCGCCATGCGGAAGAGCGGCGTGTCCCACTCGAGCGCAGACCGCTCGACAGAGGTTTCGTCGAGCTTGGCCACGGCCTGAGTCTAGGCCGAATCCCGGTGCACGAAGAGCGTCAGGTCGGGCCCCAGGGACTCGACGACGACAGCCTCTCCGGGATCGGCGCCCTCCTCGCAGCGCGCCCGCCAGAGCTCGCCCGAGACGCGGATCTGGCCGATCGGCCGACAGGCTTGCACGACGACGCCCCGTGCCCCGGCGAAAGCATCCGCACCGGTCGTCGCACGGCGGCGCTTCGAGTACCAGACGAACAGGGCGAGCTCCGCCGACTCGACGGCGGCGGCCGCGATCACCGCGATGTAGCTCCACGGCGAGGGGAGCAGGAAGAGCGCGGCGAGAATCGCGACGATAAGAAGCACAGACGCGTGGGACGGAGGTGCCGGGGGCGGGACTCGAACCCGCACGCCCCCGAAGGGGGCAGCTGATTTTAAGTCAGCCGCGTATCACCGATTTCGCCACCCCGGCCCGGCAAGGATAGCTCTGCCCCTTTGCGGATCAGCCGTTGCCCGGCGTCATGTTCTCCTTCCGGAAGCAGCCCTGCTCGATGTCGGTCTTGCACGACTCGGGGCCCTTGAAGGCGAACTCGTCGATGAACTTCGAGGCCAGGTCCTCGTCGAACTTCGAGCAGCGAGCCACACGCGCCCACGAGACGTAGGCGACATCAGCG
>JBKPGE010000061.1:0-5466 GCA_046729215.1 Actinomycetota bacterium
GGCTGCGACGAGCTGGTGCTCTTCTCCACGACTCCGGGGGTCGAGGAGCTCGAACGCCTTGTGGAGGCCGTCGGATGACTGTGGAGATCGTGGGCGGCGGGCCGGCCGGGCTGTATCTCGGGATCCTGCTCAAGAAGCTCGATCGCGAGGTGGAAGTGCGCGTTCTGGAGCGCAACGCGCCGGATGCGACGTTCGGCTGGGGCGTCGTCTTCAGCGAAGAAACGCTCGGCGCGCTGCGCGACGCCGATCCCGAGACGCACCTCGAGATCACGGACACGTTCGCGCGCTGGGATCGGATCGACATCCGCTACCAGAATCGCGTTCTGAGCTCGCGCGGCCATTCGTTCTCGGCGATCGCGCGGCGGCGGCTGCTGGAGATCCTGCAGGCGCGCTGCCGCGGACTCGGCGTCGACCTGATCTTCGGGACGGAGGTAGAGGCGCTTCCGGAGGCCGACCTCGTCGTCGGCGCGGACGGCGCGAACAGCCTCGTCCGGCGGCTTGGCGATTTCGGCACGACTGTCGAACCCGAGGGCTCGAAGTACGTCTGGTTCGGAACCGACCTCGTCTTCGACGCCTTCACCTTCATCTTCAAAGAGACCAAGCACGGCCTCTTCAACGTCCACGCCTACCCCTATGACGAGCGTATGAGCACGTTCATCGTCGAGTGTCCACACGAGACGTGGCTCGGTGCCAAGCACGGGGACCGGTCCGAAGATGAGAGCCTCGCGTTCTGCGAGCAGCTCTTCGCACGCGATCTGCGGGGGCACGAGCTCTTCTCCAACCGGTCGATCTGGCTCGACTTTCCGAAGGTGAAAAACCGGGTCTGGCACGACGGCCGAGTCGTTCTGGTTGGAGACGCCGCCCACACGGCGCACTTCTCGATCGGGTCTGGCACCAAGCTCGCAATGGAGGATTCGATCGCGCTCGCGAACGCATTGGCGCGTCGGGACTGGGAGGTGGAGGCTGCGCTCGTGGACTACGAGCTGGAGCGGGGCCCCTTGGTGGAGCGCACGCAGGCCGCGGCAAGCGACAGCGCCGGCTACTTCCGGCGCGTGGGCAGCTACACGCACCTCGAGCCGATTCAATTCGGGTTCAACCTCTTGACCCGGAGCGGCAGGATCACCCACGCGACGCTCGGCATCCGCGACCCGCAGTTCACCCGCACCCTGGACGCCTGGTTCGGAGGAAAAGACGTGGCGCCGCCGCCTGCGTTCGCGCCGCTCGAGCTGCGCAGGATGCGGTTCGCGAGTCGCTTCAGCCTCGTTCCGAGCGGGTTCGTCGCTGTGTCGCAGGAGGGGCGGATCTCGCCGGAAACGCCGGTGATCGACAGCTGGACACGTCCGGAGGGTCAAGTGCTCCTCCAGCTCGGACATGCCGGGCGCAGAGGGTCGTGCCGGCCCCCGTCGGCCGGACGAGACCTCCCTCTTGCGGACGGGTGGCCGGTAATCGCGCCTGAACCGCTTCCCTATGGCCCGTACAGTCCTGTCCCGGAGAGCCCGAACGAAGCCGACCTGCTGGCCCAATTCGTTGCGGCGGCGCAGGCCGACGCCAACGTGATCGAGCTGGACATGGCCCACGGCTACCTGCTCGGGAGCTACCTCTCGCCCCTGACAAACCCGGAGGAGGACCGGCTGCGCTTCCCGCTCCAGGTGCTCGCGGCGGTTCGCGACGTCTGCGCAGGGCCGCTCGCGGTGCGGCTTTCGGTCACGGACTGGCACCCCCGAGGGAACTCGGTGGACGACGGGATCGCAATCGCGCGGGCAATGCGGGAGGCGGGCGCGGACCTCATTCACGTCGAGGCGGGCCAAACCGTTCACGACGACCGCCCGGAGTACCGCCGCGGTTTTCTGACCGCGCTCAGCGACCGCGTCCGCAACGAAGCAGGGATCCCAACGCTCGTCGGCGGCTACCTGACGACCCTCGACGAGGCCAACACCATCGTCGGAGCGGGACGTGCCGACCTCGTCCTCCTCGACCTTCCTTCGGCACAGATCGAGCGCACGTTGGACACAAGTAACAAGTTGTTACTAGCGGAGGCACGGCCCTGAACTTCGGGGACTTGACTTATCCGGACTTGGAGGGGCGCGAGGGCGCTGTCCATCTCCTTCCGCTCGGGGCTACCGAGCCACATGGGCCCCACGCGCCGCTCGCGACGGACACGATCATCTCTGTGGGCATCTCCCGGCGCGCGGCCGACCGACTGCGGAGAGAGCTCGACGTGCTCGTCCTTCCGCCGGTGCCGTACGGAGTCACCCGCTACGGTGCCGATTTCCCCGGCGCAGTGTCGATCAGCGAGGAGACGTTGCGCTCACTGGTCACGGAGATCGCTGCGAGCTTCGAGCGGATCGTGCTCGTCAACAGCCACCTTGAGCCCGAGCAGGTCTGGACGCTAAGGGCGCTCGACCTGCCGCTGCTCGACATCACGCGCCGGGCCAGCGCGCAGCGCCTGACCGACGAGTTCCAAGCCGGCGCCGGACACGCGGGCCGCTACGAAACGTCACTCGTCCTTGCCGACCGCCCCGAGCTCGTCAACGAGGAGCGGATGCGCACGCTGCAGGCGAAGATGATCGACATGCCGTCGGCAATCCGCTCCGGTCAGACGAGCTTCGTCGCCATGGGGATGGACCAGGCCTACGCGGGCGCGCCGGCCGAGGCCACTGCAGAGGAGGGCGAGCAGACGTTCGAGGCCCTCGTTGACCTGCTCGTCGAGCTCATCCGAGAGGTGGCCCGCGGGTGATGACCTACGAGGACATCCCGCGCTTCGTCAACCTGGCGGGCTGGTTCGTCGATCGCAACGTCGAGGAGGGCCGAGGCGAGCGCACGGCGCTGATCGGCCCGACCGGCCGAACGACCTACGCCGAGCTCGCCGCGCTCGTGAACCGGAGCGGCAACGTGCTCCGCGAGCTCGGCGTTCGTCCGGAGGAGCGGGTGCTGCTCGTCCTGGGCGACTCAGTCGAGTTCGTCGCGCTCTGGTACGGCGCGCAGAAGATCGGCGCGGTCACGGCAGAGGCGTACACGTTCCTCCAGCCCAAGGATTACGCCTACTACCTCGACTACACACGCGCCGGCGTCGTCGTCGTGGATCAGACGACCTTGGAGCCCGTGCGGGACGCCGCCGCCGGCAGTCGCTGGCTCCGGCACATCCTTGTCGTCGGCGACGACTTCGAGCGCCTCGCGGCGGAGACCTCCGACGAGCTCGAGCCCGCTCCGACCACCAAGGACGACATCGCAATCTGGAAGTTCACGACCGGGAGCACCGGGCAGCCCAAAGCGGCTGTTCACCCGCAGCACAGCCCGGTGCTCTCGTTCGAGTGGTACGCGAAGGGCGTGCTCGGGATCCGGCAGGACGACGTCGTCCTCCCCGTTCCCAAGCTCTTCTTCGGCTACGCCCGGGACCTCGCTGCTCTCTTCCCGTTCGGCGTGGGCGCCGCCGGAATCGTCTTTCCGGAGCGCTCGACGCCCGAGCGGATCTTCGAGCTCGCGGCCGAGCACCGGCCGACGATCCTCGTCAATGTGCCGACGATGATGGCCCAGATGATTGCCGCAGCCGTCCCGCCGGGACACGACGAGTCTCAGACACTGCACCTGTCCTGCCTGCGCGTGTGTACGTCAGCGGGAGAGGCACTTCCGAGGGAGCTCCACGACCGCTGGCTCGAGACGTTCGGGGTCGAGGTGCTCGACGGGATCGGATCGAGCGAGGCCTACCACATCTACATCTCGAACAGGCCCGGTCGGGGCAGGCCGGGCAGCACCGGCGAGCTCGTGCCCGGCTACAGGGCCCAGATTGCGGAGAACGGCGAGCTCTCGATCGAAGGGGACACGGCCGCTCTCCTCTACTGGGGCGAGCACGAGAAGACGAAGCAGACGTTTGCCGGGGACACCGTGAAGACCGGCGACCTCTTCGACCGGGACAAGGACGGCTACTTCTGGTACCGCGGGCGAGTCGACGACCTGATCAAGGTCGGCGGCATCTGGGTCGCCCCCGCCGAGATCGAGCACTGCCTGATCGCCCACCCGAAGGTGGTCGAATGCGCCGTCGTGGGAGCCCAGCAAAACGGCCTGACGCTGACGCGCGCGTTCGTCGTCGTCCGAGAGCCCGTAGACGAGCGCTCGCTGCAGGATTTCGTTCGCGAGCGGCTCTCGCCGCACAAGGTTCCGCGCGAAGTGCGCTTCGTCGACGACCTGCCCAAGACGCCCTCCGGCAAGCTCGACCGGAAAGCGCTGGCATGAGCCGCCTCGTCGTCGTCACGGACGAGGACGCCGTGGCCACGTTCTTCGAGGAGGTCGGGCCCGTGGACTTCCTCGTCAACAACGCGGGCGTCGCCTGGAGTACCCCGCTGCGTCGAACCTCGCTCGAGGACTGGAGCGCGCATCTGAACGTCAACGCCACGGGTGCCTTCCTCTGTACCCGCGCCGTGCTCGGCGGCATGATCGAGCGCGGAAGTGGACGCATCGTCACAGTAGCTTCGGTCGCCGGCCTTGTCGGAGCCCGCTACACGGGGGCCTATACGGCCTCGAAGCACGCCGCGGTCGGGCTCATGCGCGCCACGGCGGCCGAGGTGGCCGGAACGGGCGTGACCACCAACGCGGTCTGCCCCATCTGGGTCCGCACCGACATGACCCGGCGCGCGATCGAGCGCATCGTCCAGGCAACCGATCGCGACGAAGAACAGGCCGAGTCCGAGCTCGCCGCGATGGCGCCGCTCGGACGGCTGCTGGAGCCGGAGGAGGTGGCCTTCGCGGTCCAGTTCTTCGCCGCGCCGGAGGCGGCGGCGATCAACGGCCAGACGTTGGTCCTCGACGGCGGGGGACTCCAGAAATGAGCCCGTTCCGCGCCTCCACAGCCTTCACCGAGAGCTGGAACAACTTCGATTTTGCCCTCGAGGACGGCGTCGCGACGGTGACCTTCTCCCGCCCCCACAAGCTGAACGCGCTGACCTTCGACGTCTACGCCGACCTCCGCGACCTCCTCGCGGAGCTTCCGCATCGCGGAGATACCCGCGTCCTCGTCCTCACGGGACAGGGGCGCGGCTTCTGCTCGGGCGGCGACGTCGAGGAGATCATCGGCGAGCTGCAGGGAATGGCCGCCGGCGAGTTGCTCGAGTTCACGCGCATGAGTGGGGCGGTCGTCAAAGCGATGCGCGAGTCTCCGTTGCCGATCGTCGCCGCGGTCAACGGCGTCGCGGCCGGCGCCGGAGCGGTGCTGGCGCTCGCCACTGACCTCCGCCTCCTCGCGCGCTCCGCCAAGCTCTCGTTTCTCTTCACGCGCGTTGGACTGGCGGGCGCCGACATGGGGGCCGCCTACCTCCTCCCCCGCCTCGTCGGCCTCGGCCGTGCAACCGAGCTTCTCGTCCTCGGCGAGGAGGTCGACCCGGACCAGGCGCTCGAGATCGGCCTCGCCACGAAGGTCGTCGAGGACGACCAGCTGCCCGCAGCGGCGACCGAGCTGGCACGCCGCCTCGCCGA
>JBKPGE010000062.1:0-2965 GCA_046729215.1 Actinomycetota bacterium
GCGGTCTTCGACGTCGGCGACGAGGACGGTCTCCCGTTCATCGTCATGGAATACGTCGACGGGGAGACGCTTGCGGATCTCATGCAGCGGACCGGGCCGCTGCCACCCGACCGAGCGGTCGACCTTCTGCTTCAGGTCTGCGCGGGCCTTCAACACGCCCACACGGCGGGGCTCGTCCACCGGGACATCAAGCCGCAGAACCTCCTGGTGAGGAGTGACGGCACCGTCAAGATCGCCGATTTCGGCATCGCCCGGACGTTGCAGGCCACCCAGCTCACGCATGTCGGAACCGTGCTCGGGACGGCGGCTTACCTGGCGCCGGAACAGGCCGTCGGCGAACAGGTCACGGCCGCCGCGGACATCTACTCGCTGGGCGCCGTGGGCTACGAGCTCCTGTCCGGACGGACGCCGTACGAGTTCACGTCGCTTGCCGACCTTTCGCTCCAGCAGCGCGAGCCGCCCGCTCCACCCCTCGGTGTGTCCGCGGACCTCGCCGGGCTCATTTTGCGCTGCCTCTCTTTCAATCCAGCCGACCGGCCGCACTCGGCGGCCGCGCTCGCGCACGAGCTCGCTCAGGCGCCGCCGGACGTCACTGCGCCGACGGAGGTCGTGGCGCCTAGGCGACGGACGATCCATGTTTCCCACCGTGCGCTGCTTGGGCTCAGCGCTCTCTTGGGGGCCGTGCTCATCGCCGTTGGGCTCGCATTCACCTACGTGGGTGGGGACGGTCAGAAGCCGCCGGCGGCGCCTCCGCAGCAGCAGGACGTGCTCCGGCGCGGCAATACGCCGGCAGAGTCGGCGCGGCTTCTCGCGGACTGGCTTAGGCGGCGGTCGGGCTAAGGAGCCGACTCGGCGGCGCCGACCACCAAAGACCGTGCCGGCTCTGCCGGTGCGGCCGACTACGGAACCGGGGCTTCGACGCTCTCAGTCGCCGCGCCGAAGGTGATGCCCTCTCGGGCGAGCGCGAACTGAACCTCTTCCCGCGCCTTGTAGATGCGCCACTTGACGGTGGCAAGCGTGATCTCGAGCGAGTCGGCGATCTCTGTGTACGAGAGGCCGACGACGTCACGCAACAGCAGCGCCATCTTCAGGTCGACGGTGAGGTCGTCGACCGCACGCCAGACGGCGTCCATCGCCTCCAGCCGCTCGACCGGCGCGTCGAGTACCTCGAGCGGCGGCGCGTCGTCGATAGCCACAACCGCGCGCGGCCGGCGCTCGCTCGCCCGCATCTCGTCGAGCACCCGGTTCTTCGTCACCTGGAAGAGCCAGGTCGTGAACCGGCATCTGAGCGAGAACTTCGGGAGGCCCTGATAGACCCGGAGGAAAACCTCCTGCGTAAGGTCCTCGGCTAGCGCGCGATCGCCGACGAGGCGCAGGACGTAGTTGTAAATCGGCGTCTCGTACGCGCGAACGATTAGGTTGAAAGCCCGTTCATCGCCGCGTTGGGCCTTTCGCAGTACGCCTGGATCTGGCTGGGGGAGCGCCACAGGGGAGCAGGAGTATAGCCCGGCTACGAGAGGCTAAAGGTCAAATTTTTGCCGGTCATTTGTAAAGGAGCCTCCAGGCCGAGAAGAGCGAGGCTTGTGGGTGCCAAATCGGACAGTTCCCCATTCTCGACCAGGGAAACATTCGTTTCAGTCAGCACGAACGGCACCGGATTGGCGGTATGTGCCGTGTGTGGCTTTCCGTCCTCGTCAACCATCGTTTCCGCATTCCCGTGGTCTGCTGTGACGAGTGCGACGCCGCCTCGCGCCTGGATGGCCTCGAGCACCCGACCGAGACAGAGATCTGCGGTCTCGACGGCGGTAACTGCGGCGGGGATTGAGCCTGTGTGTCCGACCATGTCCGGGTTGGCAAAATTGATTACGGCGAAACCGAACCCATCGGATTCGAGCGCTTCGACGAAACGGTCGGTGAGCTCCAGGGCCGACATCTCCGGTTTGTGGTCATAGCTCGGGACGTCGCGCGGTGAGGGCACGAGGATCCGGTCCTCGCCGGGGTATGGCTCCTCGTGACCGCCGTCGAAGAAGTACGTCACATGGGCGTACTTCTCCGTCTCCGCGGCGTGGAGCTGGCGGATTCCGTGTTCGGCCAACACCTCGGCCAACACGTCCGTCACCTCTTGCTCTTCGAAGGCAGCCGGCGCATCGAAATCGTTGCGGTAGCGCGTCATCGTCGTCACGTCGAAACCGGCGGCGAGCAGCTTCTGCGTCAGCTGCCGTGCGCGATCCGGGCGGAAGTTGAAGAAGATGATCGCGTCGTTCTCCGCGATCCGTGGGCGCCCCTGGAGCACGATCGGCTCGATGAACTCGTCCGTCACACCTTCGTCGTAGCTGCGTTGCACTTCGGACACGGGGTCTGACCCCGTCGCGCCTTCGTCACCGTGGAGAAGCGCGGCGAGCGCGAGCTCTGTTCGCTCCCACCGTTGGTCCCGGTCCATCGCGTAGTAGCGGCCGATGACGGTCGCGATCTTCTCCGTCGGAAGCTCCGCCAGATCGGAGACCGCCGAGGTGGGCGACACGTCCCTCCCGTCCGTGAACGCGTGGATCCACGTTCGATCCTCCATCCCCTGCCGCCTCGCGAGCTCGAGCAGAGCGCGGAGGTGATCGATGTGCGAGTGGACGCCGCCGTACGAGACGAGTCCGAGCAGGTGAACATTGCCGCCGCGGCTCTTTGCCCGTTCGAATGCGCCCGCGAGCGCCGGGTTCTCGAAGAACTCTCCAGTCTCGATCGCGCGGTTGACGCGCATCAGGTCCTGGAAGAGAACGCGTCCTGATCCGATCGTCAGGTGTCCGACCTCCGAGTTCCCCATCTGGCCGGGTGGAAGCCCGACCGCTTCCCCGGAGGCCTTCAGGGTCGTATGCGGATACGCCTCCCATAGCCGGTCGAAGACCGGGGTCTCCGCGAGTTCGACGGCATTTCCCGGGCCGGCGGGAGCACACCCCCACCCGTCCAGGATGACGAG
>JBKPGE010000063.1:0-9436 GCA_046729215.1 Actinomycetota bacterium
CACGTCGCCGCTGACTTCCCGGGGGCGATCGCCAAGGCGGTCAACGCCGGCATCGACATGAGCATGACCCCGTTCGACTATGTCGGCTGGAACAACGGCCTGATCCAGAACGTGCGGAGCGGGCAGGTCTCGATGAAGCGCGTCGACCAGTCGGTGCGCCGGATCTTGACTCTCAAGTTCCAGCTTGGGCTCTTCGACCATCCATTCGTAGACCCGGCTGCGGCCGACGCTGCGGTCAAGGCCAACCGCGACCTCGCGCGCAAGGCGGCTGAGGAGTCGATCACGCTGCTCCGGAACCAGGGCGGTCCGCCGACGCTGCCGTTGGCGACGAGCGCTAAGGTCGTCGTTACGGGACCCAGTTCGGACCGGGTCGCGAACCAGCTCGGCGGCTGGAGCGTCAGCTGGCAGGGCGTCTTCGACGCGGGCAACCACGTCTGCTGCATGGGCCCGCCAGACCAGATCCCGCCGGCGACGACAGTGCTCGCGGGCGTCCAGGCCAGGGCCGCCAACACGGTGCCCGTGCACACCGACCAGGTGGTCACGCCTGCCCAGCAGCAGGCTGCGGTAACTGCGACGCAAGCCGCTGATGCGGCGATCGTCGTGGTCGGCGAGCGGGCGTACGCCGAAGGGCTCGGGGACAGGCCGACTCCGCTGCTCCCTGCCGACCAGCAGTCGCTGATCGCGGCGCTGGAGGCGACCGGCAAGCCGGTGATCATCGTGGTCATCGCCGGCCGGCCGCTCGGCTTCGGCCCGGACTCGAACGTGACCGGGGCGCGCGCGATCCTGATGGCGTACCTGCCCGGCACCGAGGGTGGGGCGGCGGTGGCCGACGTCATCTTCGGTCTGGTGAACCCGAGCGGCCACCTGCCGGTGACCTGGCCGTCCGCGTCCGATCACATGGCCGGCGACTTCGACACCGGCGGCCCCTCGACCGCCGGAGACGAGCCGAAGTTCTTCGACCAGCTGCCGGGGACGAACTCCGGCCCGGGCTCGGGTTACAACGCCCGCTACCCATTCGGCTTCGGCCTCTCGTACACGACGTTCCAGACCAGCGGCCTGTCCGCTACGTCCAGCGTCTCACGGAGAGGCTCCGTGACCGCCACCTTCACGGTGGCGAACACGGGCAGTCGGGCCGGAGCGACGGTCGTGCCGGTGTACGTCCACCAGCCGGTCAGCGACGTGATCGCGCCGCCCAGGCGGCTCGTCGGGTTCACGCGCGTGAACCTCGCTGCGGGCGAGTCGCGTGGCGTCCATGTCACGTTCCCGGTCTCGGAGCTGGCGGTGACGCCTGGCGACATCGATGGGGCCGGAAGGACCAAGGTGGAGTCAGGCCTCTACCAGGTGCAGGTCGGCAGCATGAACGCGGACTTCACCGTCAGAGGCTGACGAACAAAGGAGGGGGCGGGCCGACCCGCCTCCTCCTCAACTTCTCTGGAGAATGCTGCGAAGCCCGCCCGGGCGGCCAGCGACGTCTTCGCGCGAATCGGCTTCCCATTGGAAACGGCGCGCGGCGAAGCGAGGCCGCCGAGGCCCCAGAGGACAATGACCGCAAGGTCCTTCGCCGCAAAGCCGCTGCCACCAGTGTGCGGGCTGAAGCACGCGGTGAACGCCTCCACGAGGTGGCTCAGCGGAACAGGTGCGCAACGCGCAAGGTCCACTCCGGCGCGCCCTGGAGGGGGAAAAAGACGCCGGAGTTCATTCGGTCTCCTTCCGTCGGCTTGAATTGCTGCTTCAAGCGTTGTCTGTTCGATCCGGGGCAGGAATCGGGGAGCGGACGATTAGGGCGTCGGGCGGCGGATTGTCGCCGTAGGAGAGGCCCCTCCTCGGCGCATCCTCCGGTCAGTTGCGAATTTGTCCGGTCTGCGCTACAAGGTGCGCCTCGCGGTCCGCGAAGGACGGGCCGGACGACATAAAGGGGTCAAATGAGAAGGTATGTGCGGGCACGCCGTCGGACCGGCGTGCTGTTGAGTGTGGCGATCTCGGCGCTGGCGTTCTCGTCCGTGGCACACGCCGAGATCTCGCGGTTCGTCGCAGGCGGGACGGCGGACTCGAGCTACGGGATCGCGCCGAGCGATGTCTCCGCGGATGGACGGTTCGTCGCATTCACGAAGGACGGCGACGGCGTCGTCGACGGCGACACGAACGGTGCGATCGACTTGTTCGTGCGGGACCGCGCCGAGGGCTCCACGGAGGGGATCGGCGTCAACGAACGGGGTGACTTGGTCGGCGCGAACGGCGGCACGATCTCCGACAACGGTCGTCTGGTCGCGTTCGTTGCGCCGGACGGAATCATCGCTGCGGACACGAACGGCTTCGGTGATGTGTTCCTGCGTGAACGCGTGGACGGAACGACGACGCTGGTGACGCCCGGCGCCGACGGCCAGTCGGGGGTGCCCCAGATTTCCGGCGACGGCCGCTTCGTCACGTTCGAGTCGCAGGCGTCCAATCTCGTCGCCGGAGATACGAACGGATCCGCCGACGTCCTCCTCTACGACGTCGAGGAGGGCATGACCGTGCTTGTGTCGCGTGGGCGCGACGGAGGGAGCGCCCATGGCTGGAGCACCTCGCCGTCGATTTCGGCCGACGGCCGCTACGTGGCCTTCCAGTCGGACGCTTGGGATCTCCAGCCATCGCAGAACACCTTTGGCGTTCAGGTCTTCGTCTACGACCGGGTGACCGGGGAAGCCTCGGTCGTCTCCGTCGACGATTGGGGTACGCCGGGCAGCTACGGGGCGAGTTTTGGGCCATCGATCTCGGCGGACGGCAACGTCGTCGCCTTCAGCTCGAGCTCGAGCACGCTCGACCCTGCGGATCGCAATGACCAGGTGGACGTCTTCGTCCACAACCGGCAGGCTGGGACGACGCGCCGCGTCTCGCTGCCGCGCGGCTCCGCCCTCAGCGGCGAGGAGTCCAACGGACGCAGCGACGAGGCGCAGATCACGGGAGACGCCTCAATCGTCAGCTTCCGCTCCGACGCGACGAATCTCGTCCCCGGCGACACGAACGACGTTTCCGACGCCTTCGCCGTGAAGGCGTCGACGGGCGCGATTACTCGGCTCTCGACAGCGCCTGATGGCTCCGGTGCGAACGACTGGACCCAGGCGCCGCTGCTCGCCGGCGACGGAAGCCTGGCGATCTTCGCCTCGAGCGCAACGAACCTGGTCAGTGACGGCCTCCCCGGCACGTTCGTCGTCGCTCCCATCAGCTTCGGTTCACCGCCGAAGATCCAGGTGCCCGACGGCCTCACGATCGAGGCAACGAGCCCGTACGGAACGCCGCTCGACTACGAGGTCACGGCGATGGATGCCGAAGACGGCCAGGTCTCTGTCAGCTGCACGCCCGGCCGAGGCGGGGAGTACCCGCTCGGACAGGTGCAGGTGACGTGCCAGGCGACCGACTCGGACGGCCTCACCGAGACGGCTTCGTTCGTCGTCACCTTCGTCGACACGACGGCCCCGGTCATGGAGCTCAATCCGATCAACGCCGTGCCCAGCGGCCCCAATGGGACGCGCCTGGGCTGGGACACCCACCCGACCGACAACGCCGACTGGTATCCGACCGTCGTCTGCGAACCGGAGTCGTTCTCCGACTTCGTCTTCCCGATAGGGGACACCACGGTCACCTGCACGGCAACGGACGACTCCGGCAACTCGTCCACCGGCACCTTCGTTGTGCACGTTTTCTCGGTCTCAGAGCTCCTCCGTCAGAGCGAGACCTACCTGGTCCAGCTCGGCATCGAGCCGGCGCTGCGCCGGAGCCTGACCGCGGACCTGGAGGCAGCCGCACGAGCTGCCGACAAGGGCAACAAGGCGGGTACGTGCTCGGCACTCACGGACTACGAGAGCCACGTGCGTGCCCAGTCGGGCAAGAAGCTCAGCGAGGAGACCGCGGACGCGCTGCTCGCGGACGCCGCCGGGATCCGAGCCATCGTTCCCTGTTCTTGATCACACCTAGCGCGGGGGAGGACACTGCCGTCCTCCCTCGCGTAGCCCTTACCCTCGATCGGGGGAAGAGTCGCGTCGGTCTTGTGCCGATGCTGGGTCGCCTGAAGAACGTTCACGGCGGGCCTCTCGGCCGCCCCTACTAGGCTCCCCTCCGGCCCATCTACTTTCCGGTCCGCCAGGAGCGTCGTGGGGCGTACTGTGATTGGAAGTATGGAATACGGCGACGGTTAATCGCCTGCTCGGACGCGGGGCTCGTGATCCGGCGTTACGGCGCGTTCCTGCGTCCAAAGAAGGTTTTCTATGCGGACGTCCGTGGAGTCACGGAGGTCGGACTCAGCGGACCTGTCCTTCGGCAGATGGCGGATCTGGGGGAGCACTGACCTGCGCCACTGGTTCAACTTCGACTGGCACCGGCCGAAGAAGCACGTCGGGCTCGTCCTCGACCTGGGCAAGCCCGTGGAGCGGGTGATCACGCCCGACGATCCGCAACAGGCCGTGGCCGTGCTTCGCGAGCACGGAGTCGAGGTCAACTGACCGCCGCGAGCGCGCGGGCGACCGTCCTCGAGAGCGGGCTAGCGTGCAGGGGTGCGACGGGTTCTCGTAACGGGGATGTCTGGTACAGGCAAATCCACGGCGCTTGCCGAATTGCGCAAGCGCGGGTTCGACGTCGTCGATACCGATGAGCCAGGCTGGACCGAATGGGACGACGGCGACGAAGGGTACGTCTGGTCTGAAGACCGAATCGCCGAGTTACTTGATCGCGACCGCGCCGAAGTGCTCTACGTCTCCGGGACGGTGTCGAACCAGGGTCGGTTCTACCCGCGCTTCGATGCCGTAGTCCTCCTGCGGGCGCCGGCCGAGGTTCTCCTTCGTCGGTTGGAGACGAGGACGACGAACGATTACGGCAAGAGCACCGAGGAGCGCGAGTTGGTGCTCAAGCATCTTGCGGAGGTCGAACCACTCCTTCGTGCTACATGCACGCACGAGATCGACGCGGCGCAGCCTGTCGACGACACCGTTGGCCAACTTGTTGCAATCGGTTCTGCTACCGATGCCTAGACGCGGTCTTGGCTGGCTGTCATGGCCTTCTCGGCGTCGCGTCGTGCCTGCTCTTGCTCGGCGAGCTCGAGCGCGCAGATATTTCCTTCGTCGCAAAGAAATTCCGCGCCGGCACGAGGCGCCCGGCGTCGTCGTCGTCGCGCGAGCGAGCCGGCCGATTCGTACAGCATCGGCCCGCATAGCTCCTCCCTCGGCTTGCCCAGCTCGCCTGGGCTCGGCAGGGTTGAGGAGTCAGCAGGCCCGGCGCTTCGGCGTCGAGCCTTTTTCGTGGGGCAGTCGTGGCCGAGCCTCGTCAAGCCGCAGCACTAGTTCCTCGATCTCGGCTGACCGCGCTTCAGCGACGTTTCGTTCAGTCGCGAGTACGCGGAAGCCGCACTTCTCGAGGACGCGGCGCGACGCGACGTTGTCGGACGCGACGCGGGCGTGGAGCGGCCGCGACCGATCAAGGGCCAAGAACGCATTGAGGGCATCGGTCGCGATCCCTTTGCCCCAGTAGGAGCGGCCGATCCAGTACGTCACCTCGCGCTCGCCGGAGTCGCCCCAGGACCCGATCGTTCCGGCGACGTCGTCGTCGACGACGATGACTCTGGTGAGCACCGTCTCGTCGGCTCGTAGCCTCGACCAGCGGCGCTGGAATGCGGCCCGGTCCATGTGGTCGGGCGCCGTAGAGGCGGCCATGTGTACGGCGACCGGATCCGCCCACTGCTCGAACAGCAGCGGCAGATCCTCGTCCCGTACCTCTCGCAACGTGCGCCCCATTTCAGACGTAGCCTTGCCGACCGCAGACCATCGTCGGGAGGTCACCGCGCCGCGCAAACACGGCGGGGCCGGGCGGCGGTCGAACGCCGCGACCGCGCACCGCAAAAAGGGCGTTAGTCGCCTTTGAAACCTTCGTACGTGCCGCCGTGAGATTCGGCGACCTGCCTCAAGCGCTTCTCGGTGGCCTCGAGCGCGTCGTCTGAGACATCGCGGCCAGCGACTGCCAGCCAGCCCTCCTCTGGCTCATCGCGCGTTACGACGTTGAAGCCTTCCTCGCCCAACTCCGCCGCGGCCATGTCAGCAACCGTCCGTGACGGGAAGTAGAGGTAGAAGTCCAAAGCCACCGAGCGTGAGTCTACGGCGAGATCGGGGGGGCGAGCCGAACGCCCGGACGCTTCCCGCGACCCGGCCCCCTCGAACCTACGAAGCGTCAGAGCTGGGCGCCAGATGCTCTGTAGGACACGTCCTCAACGATCAGAACGGGCGGCTCGTCCTCGTTTCAGCCAACGGCCGTACGCGAGTGTTCAAGACCGCCCGAGTCACGAGCGCAGGCCGGCGCCCCGGCTCCTTTCGGGGACGCCGGCCCACGTACTCCGAGATCACCAGGGGCTATCGAAGGTGTGGCAGATGTAGTAGTCCCAGCCGAAGCGCGGGTACAGCCAGCTCCACTCATAGAGCGGCGGCATCGTGCTCGCTCCGGGTGGGCCGTCCGGCGGGTCGGTGGGACAGGGCTGCCCGTGGAAGAGGTCGCCTCGAATGAGCCGTTCGTTGCCAAGCCGCGGTGCGCTGGTTGCGTTCAGGTCGTTCGTCGCGAAGGCGACGAACATCCCTGCTCTTGCCTGCCCCGACTCAATAGCCTCGAACTGCCCAGGCGGCGCGCAGTGGACGTTCGGGTTGAACGGCGGCGGCAGGAAGCAGGTCCAGCCGGCTTTCGCCAGCTGCGCCGGACTCACAGCCGCGCCCGGCGCGCTTGCAACGAGTACGCCGGCGGCAGCCCCGGCGAGGACTACGAGTGTGATCAGACGGCGCATCGTTCCCACGACATACCGTGGCATCTAGCTCCTCCTTTTCGGTCCGCGACTCTTGCCGCGACAGTAGGAGCGCGAACGGCAAGCGCGCATCGGCGGACCTGCCCACATTGCCGAGCAGCGCTACCTACCTAGGCAGACGAGCCCGAGAAGGACGGCCCCGGCTCCGTGCTCGGCAGCAACCGTCTCGTCGAGCTGACAGAACTTGGTGCCGGCGCTGCCCGCGACCCGGCCCGAGCGCGACGATAGAGCGTTCCCCGCCAGGCGACAAGATGGCCGGAACGGCCACGACTCTGCGACTCGCCCGAGAACTAGCGCCAGGCCGCCCTCGTGCAGTACGCGGCGATGCGCTTCTCGCGCCTGTTCAACCCCATCGCGATCGGTCTCCAATACGTCTTGCCGCGGCTGCCAAGCCACCGACGGAGGGATCGAGGGACGTAGTGAGGGCCCTCGTTGAAAGTAACCGAATACCAGGGGCGGAAGGGATAGCCGTTCAGCTTCCGAGGCGCCGTGCCATTCACCGTCCGGCCGCGGTCAGCGAGCCCAGCCCACCAGCCGTGCTTGACGAAGCACGTCTTGGCGGCGAGTGCCGCCCGGCGCGGGGTCGCGCTGCTCGCCGCCTGCGCCGGGGTCGCCATCGCGAGCAGTAGTGCGGTGGCGAGAAGAGCCGCGATCGGCACCGGTCGTCCGAGCAAGCGTTTCAAGGAGGTGGGGTGTCTCGCGTGAGACGTATCTCGCATCGATTATCCGCCCCGCGGCCCAACCTCCACGACCCGCTGATCCGATCCCATGCATTAGCTCGATCGCCTCGACGTACCTTGATGCACTCGGTGGTCGGACTCGCCCACGGGCCCTCGGCGGGTCGGGTCGCCCACTCGACGCACGCCCACCCCCCGACGCACTTCGGCCCAGTCGCGTACAGCGCGCCAACCACGACGAGCGCGACTACGGCGGCGGCGGCGAACACGAACCACCTCACGGCGATGCACGGATTATCGCTTAGGCCCTGCACGTAGCAAGGGCTGGGCGGGCGGTCGAACGCCAAGGCGCTTCCTCCACCCGGCCCCTCTCGAAGCTAGCCGCCGGTGCTGGTCGTCGAGGACGTGTCCGAAAGAGCGTCTAGCGCCGGGCCTGACGCTTCGTTTCGTCCTCGTCGTCCGTGACGGACGTCGCGCACTGCAGCGTTCGCTCCGCTGGGCTACCTCACCTAAGCGCCCGCCATCCGGCGGGCGACGGTTTTCTTGTGGCAGCGAGGGCACTCGGGCTCGGGCTGGCCCGCCAAGTCGCTGGTCTCGTGCCAGCCCGGCGGCAGCTTGCTCACGTGCACCGCGCCGTGCTGCGTATGGATGCGGCCGCAGCGACACGCGTACCGGGCTACGACGACAGGACTCGTATAGCACGAGTAGCCGTAGTACACCGACATGGCGTCTAGATTATGCCTCTACGCTCTCAGGACACGTCCTCAACGAGGACGAGCCGCCCGTCCTTTCGTCGTGTCAGCGGACCCCTGTCGGACGTGTCCCGCGGTGACTATTGCTCGTTGCCGTTCCGCTCAACCATGCGAATTTGTCGAGGAGTGTCGTGCGCGGACAGCCGGAGCGGCGCGGGATGGCCGAGAACGCGATCCTCGTGGACCTCAACTGCCGCGTACGGTCTCTGTGTGGGGCAGACGCGCTACATCGGCCGCGCGAACCTAGAGAAGCGGCTCGCCCGTCTCGAGGGTGCGGCCGGGCGTATTTGCTACCGCGACGGCAGCGCACGACTCGAGCTGGGCGGCGAGACGCTCACTGTTACGCCACCATTCGGCGTCGGCCACGGAGGGGAGTACGCGCAGGTGGCGGTCGGACCGCTGCTCGAGGCGCTCGGCGAAGACCATACGGTGGCGGCGCTGCTCGTCCGGCTTGGCGGCTATGCCGTCGGCGTCTTCGAAGGCGAGCGGCTCGCGGACTAGAAGGTGGGATCACGCTCCGTGAAGGGTCGTCACCGCGCCGGCGGCTCGTCGGCAAACCGCTTCCGACGTCGGCGCGAGGGGCAGGAGCGCGAGCTCATCGAGGAGGCTGCCGCTGAAGCGGCCCGTGTGCTCGCGCCATGGCGTGCAACGGTCGAGCGAGTCGCCCTTGGCGGCGACCGCGCCGCCATTCGCCGCGTCCTCGCCGCCCGACCCGACCTCGCCTGGCTCGAGCCACTCGCGCTCGAGCGCTTTTTCACTGTCCCCGAACCGCGCCGGCGTGTGCTCGACGAGCTTCCCTATCAGTTGTACGCCGCGAAGGTCGTCAGCACCTCCGCCAGTCCCTCGACAGAGTGATTTACACGGCGCCATCGCCGTAGGGGCGTCGCGGCTTCTGCGGCTACGACGCGTCGCCTTGTAGGCGCGTCACTTAGAAAGGAGAAAGCTATGGCGAGGACGAGGTCCTTGCTCGCGGCTGCACTTTGTGCGGCTGCGGTTGCGGCTCTCGGCGCTGGTCCGGCTTTGGCCGGCGAGGTGACCGGAAGCGGCAAGAAGGCAGATCAAAATCAGGGTATGTCCTGGTGCTCCTTCTCGGGACTGAATGACGACCCCGGTGCCCCTCTGGACGGCCGCGGCCCTAACGGCCCCGGCGGCAAGTCGCAGTCCTTCGGGCAGGACATCAAGCTCGGTCTCGCCAA